>CACOLA010000001.1 GCA_902627935.1 uncultured Pelagibacteraceae bacterium
ACTTTGTATTCCTACAAGGCTAAACCTTTTGTAGATAGATATAAATTTATAAAAGGTTTTGAGGAAGGTGATCTCGATTTTTATTCTATTAAAAAGAATGATATAACAAACTCCATATTAAGAATTGATAATTTTAAGATACAAGAAATCCCAGTTTTAGCTAAATTATTAACTTTGGCCTCTTTACAAGGTATAGCCGATCTTTTAACTGGTGAAGGGATAAGATTTACGGATTTTGAAATGAAATTTTCTAATAAAGACAAACTTATGACCATTAATGAGCTTTATGCGATAGGACCCGCTATTTCAATTTTAATGGAGGGATATATACAAAGTAAAAAACTGATAAGTTTAAGAGGCACATTAGTTCCTGCAACGACAATAAATAGAACTATTTCATCAATACCATTAATTGGAGACATATTAGTTGGAAAAAAAGTTGGTGAAGGAGTTTTTGGAGTAAGTTTTAAAATTAAAGGTCCACCTAGTAAATTAGAAACTACAGTAAATCCAATAAAAACATTAACACCTAGATTTATCACACGTACTTTAGAAAAGATTAAAAAAATTAAATAAGTTCAATTTTAATGTGTCTTTTTTTTCCAATTGAAAGCTTCAAATAATTTCCATTAAATAAATTTTTATTAATAATCATTTTTTCATCTTTAATAAGCTCATCATTAATTTTAATTGCATTACCTTTTAGCAGTCTTCTTATTTCACTTTTAGAACTTTCTAATTTGGATTTAATTATAAGATCTAAGATACTAATCTGATTGTTGATATCTCTAAATTTGATTTCTACTTTAGGAAAATGAGCTCCAAGAGAATTTTTTGAGAAAACTTCTTTAGCAGCTTTCTCACAGTTGATAGCAGCTTTTTTTCCGTGAAGCATTTCTGTAGTTTTATTTGCTAATAATATTTTTAAATCATTGATGTCATTATTCTTTAAATTATCAATTTCATTCAAATCAAGATCAGTAAAAATTTTTAAAAATTTTATAACATCTCTATCGTCTGTATTTCTCCAAAATTGCCAATAATCATATTCAGATAATAATTTTTTGTCTAGCCAAATTGCTCCTGTTTCGGTTTTTCCCATTTTTGATCCTGAGGCTAAAGTTATTAAGGGAGTTGTCAAACCATAAGCTCGTTTATTGGAATATCTTTTTATCAATTCAACTCCGTTTACAATATTACCCCATTGATCAGAGCCACCTATTTGTAGGGAACAATTTTTCTTTTTGTTTAATTCAAGAAAATCATAAGCCTGAAGTATCATATAGTTAAATTCCATATAGCTTAGTGATTGCTCTCTCTCAAGTCTTGTTTTGATGCTATCAAAGCTTAACATTTTATTTATTGTAAAATGTTTACCTATATCTCTTAAAAAGGAAATATAATTCAAATTTCTGAGCCAAGAATAATTATTTACAAAAATTGGTTTAGTTTTTGGATCTCTATTATCTAAAAAGTTTTTGAATAGTTTTTCTATATTCTTAATATTTTTTTCTATTTCCTTTTCACTTAATATTGCTCTTGTTTTATCTTTACCCGATGGATCACCAATTCTAGTTGTTCCTCCACCTAATAAGATAATTGGTCTATGCCCATGTTTTTGAAGAAGTCTTAAGCACATTATTTGAAGAAGACTACCAACATGTAGACTTTCAGCAGTACAATCAAATCCAATGTAACCATTTATTTTCTGATTTTCTAATAAACTGGATAGTTCATCCTCATTAGTGCACTGATAGAAAAAACCTCTATCTTTAAATTCTTTTAAAAATTTATTCATAAGCTTATAGTTGTACAATATACAAATTTTTTTAAAAAAAAATAAATATGAAAAAAAAGATATTTACCGCCTTAGGCTTGATGAGTGGAACATCAATGGACGGTATAGACTTGTCATTAATAAAATCAGATGGCTATAACTATATAGAGCAAATTTACGATAAATATTACGAATTTGAGGGTAAATTGTACAAAGAATTAATTCTGTTAAGAGAGAATTTACTAGACTTTAAAGATCTCTTAAAAAATCCATCAAAAATTAACAAAATTGAAAAAGAATTTACTTTATTTAATGCTAAGATTATTAATGATTTCATAAAGAAAGAGGGCCTCAAACCAGATTTGATAGGTTTTCATGGACAGACAATTTTTCACCAGCCTCATAAAAAAATTTCAATTCAAATAGGAGACAGCTTTCTTTTATCTCAATTAACAAAATGCTTAGTAATAAGTAAATTTAGACAGCAAGATTTGGAAAATGGTGGTCAAGGAGCACCATTAACCCCAATATTTCATTATTTAATCTCAAAAAAAATTAATAAGGAGTTCGATTTAAAATACCCAATAAATTTTGTTAATATTGGTGGCATTACAAATGTTACATCAATTATTAAAAAAGAAAGTACAGAAAAAGATATTTTTGCTTATGATATTGCTCCTGGAAATTGTCTAATAGACGAATGGTTGAGAAAAAATAGTGATAAAAAATTCGATGATCAAGGAGACATAGCTTTATCAGGTAAAATTGATACACTTACTTTAAATCAATCTATAGATAATTTTGAAATAAAATCATTTGATGAGTCTTTAGATATTAAAGATTTTGATATATCTTTTTTCAAAGGTTTAAATCTAGAGGATGGTTGTGCAACAGTTACAGAATTTACAGCTCATCTTATTTCAGAAGGCTTAAAGAAAGTTGATCAAATTCATAATATAGAAACCAGAAACTTTATTCTATGTGGCGGTGGAAGAAAAAATCATTTTCTAATTAATAAAATTTACCATTTGATGAAATATAAAGAGATTTATTTTAAGAATATTGATAACTATAAGATTAATGGAGATTTTGTTGAGTCCCAAGCATTTGCATATCTCGCAATTAGATGTTTACTAAATTTAGATATATCGTTCCCAAATACAACAAGGTGTATAAAAGCTTGTTCAGGTGGAAAGATAAGTAAAAATTTTTAATATAAAGCTGTCTCTTTTTTTATATATTTGTCCAGGTATTGGACTAGCTGGTGTTCGCTATTTGAAAAAAAATGATTTGCATCTGGCACTGACTGAAACTCAACTTTAATACCTTTTTGAGCACTTAATCTTTTATCTAATTCTGAAATGTATTCTAATGGAACTAATTCATCTTTTTTGCCATAAATCATGAACCCAGATGTTGGACAAGGTGATAAAAAAGAAAAATCATAAACATTTGGTTGTGGTGATATTGCGATAAATCTATTTATTTCAGGTCGTCTCATTAATAATTGCATTGCAATCAAAGAGCCAAAAGAGAAGCCTGATACCCAACATTGAGAATTATCAAAGTTTTCTCTTTCTAACCAATCAAGAGCTGCTGCGGCATCAGCTAGCTCACCTTGGCCATTATCAAATTCACCATCACTTTTCCCAACACCTCTAAAATTTACCCTACAAACAGAAAAATCATTTTCCATGAATGATTTAAAAGTTTCAACAACTACCTTATTATTCATAGTACCACCATATTGTGGATGTGGCTGCAAAACCAAAGCAACAGGTGATGTGCTTTTTTTACTCTTATAATATTTTGCTTCAAGTCTTCCTGCTGGACCTGGAATAAATATTTCTAAAATTTTATTATCCATAATTGCTATTGATAATTATTCTCAAAAAAAAATTACACATATCATAAGTAAGCGACAATATGTTGTTTTTTTTATAATATTCTATACTTGACCAAATTAGTCAGGTATGTATAAAAAGCAGCGTAAAATAAAGGGTAATATGAAACTAACATCTAAAGGCAGATATGCCGTGATGGCATTAGTAGATTTGGCAAGGTTTGATAACATCAACCCTGTATCACTAAGAGATATATCATTACGTCAAAATATTTCATTAGACTATTTAGAACAAATTTTTTCTAAACTAAAAAAAAACCAAATTGTGCATAGCATTAGAGGAACACATGGAGGATATGTTCTTACAAAAAAACCGAATGAAATTAAATTAACCAACATATTTGATGCTGTTGATGAAAAAGTGAAAACTGTTCAGTGTAAAAAAGACTCAAAAAAAGGATGTAATGGTAAATCAACAAAATGTTTAACACATAATTTATGGGATGAACTCGAGAACCATATTAATGATTTTTTTGAAAAAAAAAGTTTAGACGATCTTATTAAAGATAATGTTGAGAGAAGAGTTTAAAAATGGATACTAGAGAAAAAGACATAGAAAAGTTAAAAGATTATAAGTATGGTTTTACTACCGATATAGAAAATATTAAAGCTCCAAAAGGGCTTAATGAAGATATAATAAGATTTATTTCTAATATTAAAAAAGAGCCACAGTGGATGTTAGATTTTAGATTGAAGGCTTATGAGCGGTTGAAACTTTTAAAAGAACCTAATTGGCAAAAACCAAAATATCCTAAGATTGATTATCAAGATTTATATTATTACTCGGCACCAAAAAGCATGAATGATAAACCAAAAAGTTTGGATGAGCTTGACCCTAAACTTTTAGAAACATATAAAAAACTTGGAATTCCATTACAAGAACAAGCAAGACTAAATGGAATTGCTGTAGACGCTGTATTTGACTCTGTTTCAGTTGCAACTACTTTTAAGGGTGAATTAACAAAACATGGAATAATTTTTTGTTCAATGTCGGAGGCAATTAAAAAATATCCTGAGCTTGTAAAAAAATATTTAGGTACAGTTATACCAGTTACTGATCATTTCTTTGCCACACTAAATTCTGCTGTATTTACAGATGGATCATTTGTTTATATTCCTGAAGGTGTTAAGTGTCCGATGGAATTATCAACATATTTTAGAATCAATGCTTCACAAACAGGTCAATTTGAAAGAACATTGATTATCGCTGATAAAGGGAGTTATGTGAGTTATCTCGAAGGATGTACTGCTCCAATGAGAGATGAAAATCAATTACATGCTGCTAATGTTGAATTGATAGCCTTAGATGATGCAGAAATAAAATATTCAACTGTGCAAAATTGGTATCCAGGCGATGAAAATGGTAAAGGTGGAATTTATAATTTTGTAACTAAAAGAGGATTATGTAAGGGAAAAAATTCTAAGATATCTTGGACTCAAGTTGAAACAGGATCAGCTATAACTTGGAAATATCCAAGCTGTATATTAAAAGGAGATAATTCAATCGGTGAATTTTATTCTATAGCAATTACAAACAATCATCAAAAAGCAGATACTGGAACTAAGATGATTCATTTAGGAAAAAATACTAAAAGTAAGATTATTTCCAAAGGTATAAGTGCTGGATTTTCTGATATGACTTACAGAGGTTTAGTAGATATTAATTCAAAAGCTAAAAATTCCAGTAACTATACACAATGTGACTCATTACTTATGGGAAATAAGTGTGGTGCACATACAGTGCCTTATATTAAAAATAAAAATTTTGACTCAAATATTGCACACGAAGCCACGACATCAAAAATAAGTGAGGAACAATTACATTATTGTCAACAAAGAGGACTGAATCCTGAAGAAGCTGTAGGATTAATTGTAAATGGTTTTTGTAAGGAAGTATTACAACAATTACCAATGGAGTTTGCGGTCGAAGCTCAGAAACTTGTAGGTATTAGTTTAGAGGGGAGTGTTGGCTAATGCTTAAAATCAACAATTTAAATGCTAACGTTGAAAATAAGACAATATTAAAGGGTTTTTCCTTAGACATAAATCCTGGTGAAGTTCACGCAATTATGGGTCCAAACGGGTCGGGAAAAAGCACATTATCAAACATTTTATCCGGTAAAAAAGGGTACGAGGTGTCTGGTGAGATCTTATTTGAGAATAAAAATTTATTTGAACTCGAGACAGAGGAAAGAGCACATAAAGGGATATTTTTAGCTTTTCAATATCCATTAGAAATTCCAGGAGTAAATACAAATATATTTTTAAAAACATCGTTAAACGCAATTAGAAAAGCACGTGGAGAAAAAGAATTAGATGCAATTGAATTTTTAAAGCTTGTTAAACAAAAAGCTAAAGAATTAAAATTTGATGAAGAAAAACTAAATAGACAATTAAATGTTGGTTTTTCTGGAGGGGAAAAAAAGAAAAATGAAATTTTACAAATGTCTATGTTGGCTCCGAAATTGTCCATTTTAGATGAAACTGACTCAGGTTTAGATATTGATGCTTTAAAAATAGTAGCCGATGGGGTTAATACTTTAAGAAATAAAAATAATTCTTTTTTGATAATAACTCACTATCAAAGATTATTAGATTACATAAAACCTGACTTTGTCCATGTTTTAATGAATGGAAAAATAATTAGATCTGGTGGCCCAGAATTAGCAATAGAGTTAGAAAAAAAAGGTTATGAAAGTTTTAATTAAATGAATGAACAATTACAATTAGATTTTGATAAAATAATAAAGACTTTAAAAATTTCAGAAAAGGAAATTCAATTAAAAAAAAGTTTTTTAAAGAAATTTATTGAAAACGGCTTTCCAAATAGAAAACAAGAAGATTGGAAATTTTTGGATATTAGTCAAATTATTAAAAAAAATATTGGTGAATTGAGCTTCTTTAACGATTACTCATTACCAAATAAAATTGATCCATCTATTTTTGTTGATGGTTTAGAGCACAATAAGATTATTTTTATTAATGGTAGAATTGAAAAAATTGATTTTAATTACGAAGATCGAAATCAAATTGAAATAAATGACGAAATTGGAAAAAATATTACATTTGATTATGAGAATTCTTTAATTGACTTGAATAATGCTTTCACTAATAAAGTTTATAAAATTTTAATCAAAAAGAATTATTCTTTAAAGAAACCCTTAATAATCTATCATTCAACAAATAATAAGATTAAGTCAAAAAATGTAAATTTAAGTTTAAATTTTGAATTAGAGGAAAATAGCTGTTTAAGACTTATTGACTATTTTAGTGACAATACAGACAAAAATTTTGTAAATATATTGTATAATTTTAATTTAAAAAAATACTCAATTCTTAAAAATTATAAACTTGATAAGTTTAGAAATAACAATTTAAAGTACTCATTTAATAATATTGAGCAAGACGATAATAGTATTTCAGAAACATTTATATTGTCTGCTGGTTCAGACTATTTTAAAAATGAAGTTAATTGCAATTTAAATGGTGAGTATTCATCTGCTTTCATTAATGGGATTTTTTCATTAAAAGAAAATCAACAGCATGAAATTAGATCTACAATAAATCATTTGGTTGAGAACACCAAAAGTTATCAACTTATTAAAAGCGTACTTGGAAAAAATTCAAAATCTGCGTATCAAGGAAGAATTTTTGTAGACTCTAAAGCTCAAAAAACTGATGGCTATCAGTTAAGTAAAGCAATATTATTAGATGAAACCTCTGAGTTTAATGCAAAACCAGAATTAGAAATTTATGCTGATGATGTAAAATGCTCCCACGGATCAGCGTCAGGAAGTTTAAATGAAAACTCAATCTTTTATTTAATGTCTCGAGGTTTAAACTATCAACAATCTAAAGAACTTTTAATAAATGGATTTTTACTCGATGTTGTTGAAAAAATAACAGATCCAGAAATAAGAAATTTAGTTAAAAATATTATTGGATTAAAAGAATGAATATAAATAATATTAAAAAAGAATTTCCAATTTTTGATGAAAAAATCCAAAATAATGATTTGGTTTATTTGGATAGTGCCAATTCATCTCAAAAACCCAAGGTAGTTCTAGATAGAATTAATGATTTTTATTCTAAACAATTTTCAAATGTAGGTAGAAGTATTCATTATTTGGCTGTTGCAGCCACTAATTTGTATGAAAATACAAGGTCTTCAGTTCAAAAGTACATAAACGCTAAAGATAAAAATGAAATTGTATTTACCAAGGGTGCTACTGAGGCTCTTAATTTAGTTGCAAATACTCTTGGCCAGGCAATCTTAGAGCCAAATGATGAAATTTTAATTACAGAATTAGAGCATCATTCAAATTATGTTCCATGGCATTTTTTAAGAAAATCTAAAAATATTAAAATAAAGTTTGCAGAGGTTAATGAAGATGGAGATATTCCAATTGAAAATATTGAGAAAGAAATTACAAATAAAACTAAGGTAATAGCAATAACTCATTTATCTAATGTTACTGGTGCAGTTTTACCAATTAAAGAGATAACTCAATTAGCACATTCAAAGGGTATAGTTGTTGTAGTTGATGGATGTCAGGGAGGACCACATTTAAAATTAGATATGCAGGACTTGGATTGTGATTTTTATGCAATTTCATGTCATAAAATGTATGGACCAACCGGGCTTGGAGTTTTGTATGGAAAAAAGAAATGGTTAGAGCAGCTTCCACCATATCAAGGGGGTGGGGGAATGATAAATGAAGTAAAAAAAGATAGAATCTCTTATGGCGAACTTCCAAATAAGTATGAGGCTGGAACAATGGCTACAGCACAAGTAATTGCATTTGATCAATCAATAAAATTTTTAGAAAGTATTGGAATTGAAAATATAGTTAAGCATGAAAAAGAACTTATAGAATACGGGCAAGAAATTTTAAAAAAAAATAATTCTGTGAAACTAATTGGAAACCCGAAAGAAAGAGGAGGAGTATTATCTTTTACTGTTGAAGGAGTTCATCCACACGATATTGCAACTATTTTAGATGAAACTGGAGTTGCTATAAGAGCGGGGCATCATTGTTGTCAAATACTTCATGACAAGTTAGGAATACCTGCAAGTGCGAGGGCATCTTTAGGTGTTTATAATACTAAAGATGATCTAGATAAATTAAACGATGGAATAAATAATTGTAAAAAAATTTTTGATTTAAAATGAACTTAAAAGAATTATATCAAGAAATAATCTTAGAGCATGGAAAGAATCCAAGAAATTTGGGAAAAACAGAAAATTTTAATAAGGATGCTAAAGGAAACAATCCATTATGTGGGGATAATGTACATGTGTATTTGAAATTAAACGATCAGAGAAAAGTAGAAGATATTTCTTTTGAAGGAAGTGGATGTGCGATATCAATGGCATCAGCTTCGATCATGACTGATTTGATTAAAGGCAAAAGTGATAACGAAGCAAAAGAAATAATTGAAGATTTCTTAGGAATGATAAAAGAAAATCCTGAACTTAAAAATAATATTTTGAAAGAGGACGATAAAACAAAGTTAATGTGTCTCTCAGGTGTTAAACAGTATCCAATGAGAGTTAAATGTGCTACTTTATCATGGCACACTTTGGTATCTGCAATGGAAAATGATGGAAAAGAAATAACTACTGAAAATTAAACATGGATATAAAAGACAAAATAATTGATGAAATTAGAAAAATCTATGACCCTGAGATCCCGGTTAATATTTATGAACTTGGTTTAATTTATGATATTGAAGTTAGTGGTAAAAAAGCTAAAATTAAAATGACATTAACTACACCGAATTGTCCAGTTGCAGAAAGTTTACCTAAAGAGGTAAAAGAAAGCGCGATGCAAGTTGAGGAAATTGATGAGGTTGATCTTGAATTAGTTTGGGATCCTCCCTGGAATAAAGATATGATGTCCGACGCTGCAAAATTGGAGTTGAATTTATAATGAATCCTATCATTAAATTAAGTGATAATGCAGCTTTAAGGATTAAAGAAATAATGTCTAACGCTGAAAAAAATGCGATAGGTGTAAGAGTTTCTGTAAAATCAGGTGGTTGTGCAGGCATGTCATATGTAATGGAATATTTAAAAGAGGTTAATCCTAATGACGAATTGATAGAAGATAAAGGGGTGAAGGTTTATATAGATTCGGGTGCAGTTATGTATCTCTTAGGAACTGAAATGGACTATAAAAAAGAGGATTTTTCATCCTCATTTATCTTTAATAATCCCAATGAAACCGAGCGTTGTGGCTGCGGTGAATCTTTTAAAGTTTAATCCCATTTTGAACATATCAGGATTGCAATAAACGCATAGATAATGTATATTTTAATTATGAACGTTTTTGAATTTAGAAATTTGCTCAAGAGTGAAGATAAAAAGGAGAAAAGAAAAAGTTTTCTTAGATCTCTAATTAAATCTGTTGATACTGGAGCAAATGGAACACAAGACTACATTGTTAAAAAGGGTCCTGGCAAAAACAAAATTGCTACAACTAGACAGTAAAAATTAACAACTGTAATACATCTCAAACTCTATCGGATGAGGTGTGTGTTCAAAGTTATGAATTTCTTCAAATTTTAATGCTATGTAAGCATCTATTTGATCATCAGTAAAAACATTGCCTTGTTTCAAGAAATCTCTATCTTTATCAAGACTTTCCATAGCTTCTCTTAATGAACCACAAACAGTAGGAATTTTTTTAACTTCCTCTTCAGATAAAGCATAAAGATCTTTATCAAATGATTTACCTGGATCTATTTTATTTTTAATTCCATCTAAACCTGCCATTAACATCGCAGCAAAAGTTAAATATGGATTACCTGCAGCATCACCAAATCTAATTTCACATCTAGCTGCTTTTTTACTTAATGTAATTGGAATTCTGCATGATGCAGATCTATTTCTAGCTGAGTAAGCTAATAAAACTGGAGCTTCAAACCCAGGAATTAGTCTTTTATAACTGTTAGTTGTAGCATTTGAAAAAGCGTTTATCGCTTTAGCATGTTTTAAAATTCCACCTATGTAATATAAAGCTGTATCGGATAAACCTGCATACTTATCACCAGAGAATAATGCAGTATCACCTTTCCAAATTGATTGGTGGACGTGCATCCCCGA
The DNA here is from genome assembly GCA_902627935.1 of uncultured Pelagibacteraceae bacterium. GTDB lineage: Bacteria > Pseudomonadota > Alphaproteobacteria > Pelagibacterales > Pelagibacteraceae > Pelagibacter. The sequence continues at coordinate 10,789 of CACOLA010000001.1, forward strand.
ACCATTGTCACCTTTAACAGGCTTAGGCATAAAAGTTGCTGTTTTACCAAATGAGTGAGAAACCATATGAACTGCGTATTTATAAAGTTGTAAATTATCCGCTTGATCCACAAGAGTACCAAAATACATTCCAAGTTCATGTTGACTTGGAGCAACTTCATGGTGATGCTTTTCAACTTTTATCCCCATCTCTTTCATTGCTTTCAAATACTCACTTCTCATATCTTGCTCACTATCAACTGGGGGAACAGGGAAATAACCACCTTTAACTCCAGGTCTGTGACCCATGTTACCATTTTCATATTCTCTACCAGAATTATAAGGACCTTCTTTGCTATCTATTTTAAATCCAGTCTCATTCATATCATTCTTAAATCTAACATCATCAAATACGAAAAACTCTGCCTCTGGTCCAAAATATGCTTTATCACCAATACCTGAACTTTGTAAGTATGCCTCAGCTTTTTTTGCTGTACTTCTAGGATCTCTTTCATAAGGATCTTTTTTTATTGCATCAAGAACATCACAAAAAAGGTTTAAAGTATTATGAGATGTAAATGGATCTACAATTGCTCTTGATGTATCTGGTTTTAGGATCATGTCTGACTCATTTATTGCTTTCCATCCGGCAATAGAAGATCCATCAAAAAATATTCCTTCATTCAACATTTCATCATCCACCATTTTGGCATCCATTGTTACATGTTGAAGCTTGCCTCTTGGGTCAGTAAATCTTAAATCTACATATTCAATCTCTTTATCTTTCAAAGTTTTTAACACTTCATTTGAGCTCATAATCTCTCCTATATATTCTGATCGTTGTAATAACAAAAAAAGACTGATAAAGAATGTTCTTTTAATTGATATCACCTATGCATTTTTTACATAAGTTTAATAGGTAATATGAAAAATAACTAACAATTAAAAGTTGAATAATGAGTTTATTAAGTAAAGAGCCTGTTAAGAGAGTTGAAAAAATCATCCAAAATTATGATAAATCTCAAAATATAATTGTTTTAGAGAACTCAGCACGAACAGCGCTTGAGGCTGCTTCGTCTTTAGGTTGTGAGGTAGGAGCAATTGTAAAAAGTTTACTCTTTAAAACTGATAATAATTTTACTTTATGCTTAGTTGCTGGTGATAAAATGGCTTCTTTAAAAAGTATAAAAAAGGTACTTAAAGTAAAGAGTGCATCTATGGCTTCTGCTGAAGATGTAAAAAATGTAACAGGCTTTACTATTGGAGGTGTTTCACCTGTTGGACATTTCAAAGATATTGAAATTTTAATAGACAAATCATTAAATAGATTTAGTTCGTTATTTGCTGCTGCAGGCCATCCAAACTGCGTATTTAAAATAGATTTCATAAATCTACAAAAAATTACAAATGGTTATACTGAAGAGATTTCCGAATGAGAAAACCTAAAATTGTAGATTATCTTTTATTAGTTTTGCTTGCATTAATTTGGGCATCTGCTTTTTTCAATATAAAGATTGCAACATATTCATTTGGCCCAGTTACAATCGCATTTCTAAGAGTTTTTTTTGGTGCGTTTCCAGTTTTATTACTTTGTTATTATAAAAATATTAAAATAGAAGCTTTCTCGAAAGATTGGCACTGGTTTGCTTTGATAGGATTTATTAATTTAGTTGCTCCCTTTTTTTTAATAGCTTATGGCGTTCAATCTGTTCAAAGTAACTTAGCTGCAATACTTATGTCTACTACGCCTTTAAGTTCAACTGTTCTTGGTCATTTTTACACAAAAAATGAAAAATTTAACTTTATTAAAACGTTCGGAATTCTAATTGGCTTTTCAGGAATATTATATTTATTTTCAGATAATCTTTTAATTGATGAAAATAATCTTTTATCAGCTTTACTTATTCTTCTTGGTTCTACCTGTTATGTGATAGGAGGTGTTTTAACCTTAAAAATTAGTAAAAAAAAAAATGAAAATGTAACAGGTTCTATTTTAATTTGGTCTGTTATTATTTTACTTCCACTTGTAATTTTCATAGAGGAACCGTGGAATTTTACTCCCAGATTAGATTCAACGATATCTGTTATTTATCTCGGTTTAGTTTCAACTGGAATTGCTTGGTTATTGAGATTTAGGATATTGGTGACTAATGGTTTAATCTTTCAATCACAAGTTTCTTATTTAATTCCAATTTTTGGAACACTCTTAAGTTATATTTTCTTAAAAGAATTAATTACGATGAAAGTATTAATTTCATTAATTGCAGTTGTAATTGGAATTTATTTTGTAAAAAAAGCTGAATAATTAATTCCTAAAATCTGATGGTTTATTCAACATTGAATGATAAATACCTAAAAATCTATGTTTATACTTATTTTTTAAAATTTTGTTAAAAGTTATTGAGTAAAATACTGTCTTAATAAAAGATTTTATGAATTTTCCTATTAGTTTATAACAAGCAAATAAATAATTATTATGTTTTTTATAAAAATAAAAGCTTGACCACATCCAGTGCCACTCCCTAAGTAAATCTGTATTAATTTTATCGTTTAAATTTTTTCCTAAAGAACTTTTAAACCCCAAGTGATGAATTTTTAAATCTTTACACGTAAAAATATTTCCACCACGTTTAATCACATATTTACAAAGATCTATTTCTTCAAAATACAAAAAATAATTTTCATCAAAAATTTTATTTTGCTTAAATTTCCTTAAATTAATTAACATTGAGCAACCTGTTACCCATTCAACTTTTGTTAATGTTTTTATATTATTTTTCATAAATTTATCTTTAAAATTTTGATTTTCATTTTTATTAAAAAATCCCGCAGGCATATAAATTTTATCTTTGAGATACTGACAACCAATTATATGAAAGTTAGTTTTATTTCTTAATAAAATTGAAATATTTTTAAAAAGATATTTATCACATAAAATATCTGGGTTAAGAATTAATACGTATTTAGTTTTAATTTTTTTTAAACCAAAGTTGTTTCCACCTCCATACCCAAGGTTTTTTCCACTGCAAATATATTTTGTATTTTTATACTTTCTTATACTTTTAGCGTGTTCAAATTTATTTGAATTTTCTACTATTAATATTTTTACTTTTTTATTAATTGATTTGATACAATTTGTTAAAATATTTTTATCAGTTTTGTAAGTTACAATTAAAACTGTAAGTTCGTCTAAATTTTTCATCAACTATTTTATTTTAGCAATTTCTCTTATATGTGCTGGACTTGTTTCACAACATCCTCCTAAAATAGATGCTCCATTTTTTTTAAATTTTCTTACAATTTTAGCAATATTCTCAGGGGTAAGATCTTTTCTTTTACCTAAAACTTCTACAGGGTTTCCAGTTTTACTTTTCAAGTAATTTTCATTGTAGCTAGGATGTGGCTTAGTAGTTATAAATCCGTTTAATTTAAAACCAAATGGAACTCCTAAACTTTTCATCTCATCTAAGTTTAATTCAAAATTTTCAGGTGAGACACAAGATAAAAGAACTCCTAATAGTTTATCATCAATTATATTCTTTAAGTCAGTTATTTTATCGCCTCCAGGCATAGTAGTACCTTCTGAAATATGAATTCCAATTAAATATGGTTTTTTAAATTCTTTTATTGCATCTATTCCACATTTAAATTCTTTAATACTGCTTAATACATCAAAATAAAAAAAATCAATATATGGATTTAATATACTTGCTTGTTCATAAAAATTTCTAGTAATTTCGTCACTGTTTCTATTATCAGCTTCGTAAGTTAAATTTTGAGGAGGTAGTCCACCTGCTATCAAAATGTGTGGATATTTTTCTTTTACTTTTTTTGCTATTTCACCAGCTTTTTTATTAAGGTATTCAAATTTGTCCTCTACATTATTATCTTTCAATCTTTTTTTTCTAGTTGCGAACGTAGTGGTTACAATAACCTCAGCGCCTGCTTTTATATAATCTAAGTGAGTATTTAATAATAGATCATGATATTTTTTATCTAACAAGGCATTTGCGCTCCATAAAGTGCCATTTACCTCCAATCCTCTGGCTAAAAGTTCTTGACCCATTCCACCATCTAATATTCTAGTTTTTTTAAAAAAATCTAAATTCATTTTTTATCATCAATTTATTGATCATCCAGGAATTTCCATTTTAGCAGTAAATGCCCGCAATAGGATCAAATCGGCAAATTATTTATATAATGATCAATAAATTTGTAAACTATTTTTTATACTTTAAATCTAAACTAAATCTAAGAATGAATTTTACGAAAAATTGTTAATTTTTTTGATCATTATCTACAACAAGACATATTTCAGATTTTGTTAAAAACCTTTTTCCAGTACCATTGTCCAAAGAAAACATTCCACCAATACCTTTAACAGCATCAATGGTTAAATCCGTGTGTTTCCATTTTTCATATTGGTCATCATTCATGTAAAAAGGCACTCCACCGATTTCTCCAAGTTTCACATCGCTTGAGCCAACCATATACTCATTTCTTGGATAACACATTGGTGCGCTACCATCACAACATCCACCAGACTGGTGAAATAATAGTTCATCACCATGCTGAGCTTTAAGCTCTTCAATTAATTTTAATGCTGATTTTGTTGCTTTTACTTTCATAAAAAATATGGCCCGTGATTCTTCACGGGCCATTATATATAAGATTATTTTTAAAAGAAGCCTAATTTCTTTTCACTGTAAGACACGTGAAGATTTTTCACTTGTCTGTAGTGGTTTAGCATCATTTTATGTGTTTCTCTTCCGATACCAGATTGTTTGTATCCACCGAATGCAGCATGTGCAGGATAAGCGTGATAACAGTTAGTCCATACTCTACCAGCTTGTATTTCTCTACCCATTCTGTAAGCGATATTTCCATTTCTAGTCCAAACACCAGCACCTAATCCATAAAGAGTATCATTGGCAATTTCTAATGCCTCTGCCTCATCTTTAAACTTAGTTACTGATACAACTGGTCCAAAAATTTCTTCTTGGAAGATACGCATTGAATTATTTCCCTCAAAAATAGTTGGTTCAATATAGTTTCCTTTCTCTAAACCACTATTGATTTTTGCAACATTTCCACCACATAGAACTTTGGCACCTTCTTTCTTACCTAAATCTAGGTAAGATTTTATTTTCTCCATTTGCTCTAATGATGCTTGTGCACCAATCATTGTTTCCATTTTTAAAGGATTGTCCTGTTTAACAGCTTTCGTTCTAGCAATAGCTTTTTCCATGAACTTATCATAGATAGACTCTTGAACTAATACTCTACTTGGACAAGTACAAACTTCACCTTGGTTTAAAGTGAACATTGCAAAACCTTCAAGACATTTATCAAAGAAATCATCATCTTTAGCCATGACATCCTCGAAGAAAATGTTTGGAGATTTTCCACCTAATTCCAAAGTGATTGGTATTAAGTTTTGAGATGCATATTGCATAATCAATCTACCAGTTGTAGTTTCACCAGTAAAAGCAATCTTTTTGATTCTTTTAGATGATGCTAGTGGTTTACCAGCCTCCAAACCATAGCCACTTACAACGTTTACTACTCCTGGAGGTAATAAGTCCCCGATTAGTTCCATAAGTAACATAATTGATGCTGGTGTTTGCTCAGCTGGTTTTAGCACTACACAGTTACCTGCAGCTAAAGCTGGAGCAAGTTTCCAAGTTGCCATTAATAATGGAAAGTTCCATGGTATAATTTGTCCAACAACACCTAGTGGTTCAGGAATGTGATAAGAATATTCACTATTACTAATTTCAGCAACTGAACCTTCTTCTGCTCTGATTACTCCAGCAAAATATCTCCAATGATCTATTACTAGTGGTAAATCAGCAGCCATACATTCTCTTATTGGCTTACCATTATCTAAACATTCAGCTGTTGCTAATACATTTAAATTTTTTTCAATTACATCAGCAATTTTAAGAAGAATGTTTGATCTTTCCGTGATTGAAGTCTTGCCCCAAGTTGGGAAAGCTGCGTGAGCTGCATCTAATGCAGCATCTACGTCTTTTTCATTTGATCGTGCAATCGAACAGATTACTTCATTTGAAATTGGGGATGTATTGTCAAAATATTTTCCTGATTTTGGCTCTACAAACTTACCATTGATATAATTTCCATATTTTGCTTTAAACGGAAATTTTACTTTCAAATGAGAAGTATCTAATACAGATGACACTTTCATAGCTTCTGCACTCATTTTTTTTACTCCTCTTGTTTTTTTTGTTGATTTAAGTCTATTATTTTTTCTAGAAGTTTTAGAACGAATATTAGTCGCAGATTTTTTTGTCCTGACTTTTTTCTTCGTTTTAATTTTTTTTCTAGATTTTTTGACCAATTTAGACTTTTTTTTACTGGTCTTTTTTTTTGCTATTTTTTTTCTTTTAATAGCCATATTTGATTAAACTAAGAAACTTGAATTGTGTCTATTCATAATAATTTTATTTTCTACCTCTAAGTGAATTAATACAACATGTTGTGGTTACTTGAGAAAATTTAATATTCTCTTAAATATTTCTAGTGATTATCTCAAAAGTTGGGAAAAACTTAAAATTATATTAATTTAAGTAATTCATCAAACTCAATAATATTCATTAATTTTTTATGATCATTAAAATAAAATGAAAATCTCAATTTTTTAAAATTCTCAATTGAATGATCGAGCAAATTTTGATTATTCCTTTTAAAAATTACACCTATACCATTATCAGCATAGCAGGTATAAACATCTAAATTTTTTTTAGTTCTGCACTCAACTATTGCTTTCCACACATCTCCATTCCACACATACTGACAACGAGGAATAGCTTGTGCATAAAAATTGTTTGGTAAGCAATCATGAAGTAAAATAATACCACCTTCATTCAAAGAATTTAATGAATTGTCTATATCTTTTTTGACTTGAGTATATTCATGTAAACCATCAATGAATATACAATCAAACTTATCTTTATTATCTTTAAAAAATTGGTCGCTTGTTTTTCTAATTGTACCACCAGAGACAGGATCTACACCAACTTTATTTTCACATTTTATATAATTAAATAATTCATCACTAAAACAGCCTATTTCTAAATAATTTTTATAATTTTTCTTATCAATTATTTCTTGAATAATTTCTTTTCTATTTTTTTTTTTACTAAAATCAAATCCAATATTTTCTGAATGATTATTAAATAATCTATGGTAAAAATAAAAAAATTTAAGCATTTTTGAACTATTAAGTAATCTATAAATTTTTTTATCTATAAATTGCAAAAAATGCATTTTAATTGTTAACTTTAGAATGTTGCAAGCAACTTAAATTGAATACTCATTTTTTCAATTTATACGAAAATTTTAAATTTTCATTATTAAATCTTAATTTATTTTCTTTAATATAATTATCCATTAATTCTAGCTTTTCAGCCTCAAACTCTGAAACCTTTCTTGTATTTAAATCAACATATAACGCAAGTATCTCTATTGTTGAGGCCAAATACTTTTTTTCTTTATGTATCATTTCCATTTTGTACTGAAGTCTTTTTTTGTCATGATCAAAATATGTCAAATTAATATCGACTTTATCATCAACCTTTAGTTCTTGATTATATGTTATATTAGATTCAACTATCATAGTGCTTTTTCCTGTTGTTTTTGCAGAATGTTCACCCATTTTAAAAATATTATTCAATGTATCTGCTCCATATTTGTCAAATATTAAAAGATAATAAGAGACGTTCATATGATTATTGTAGTCTATCCACTCTTTGATAACTTTTTGTGAACTCAAAAAAATTGACATTTATAGCAATATATCTTTTTAACTTTATAGATTTATTATAAAAAACTTCCAGCCCCGTTTCTGGAAGTTTTTATTTTATTATTGTCCCGGTGCTTTATAACCAATTTTACTAGCTTTTGTTGTTGCTTTTGTAAAATCAATTGCCTCTAGCAGGGTTAGATTTTTGACTGCACCTGAAGCTTCTACAACTAACTTTACAGCTGCGAAATCATCAAAACTACCCATCTCATTTATAACTACAAAATCGTAAGAACCTCTAACAATATCCATGCTATGCATCGTTCCACCCATAGCATTTGTTAATTGTTCTACTACAGCTTTTCTATCACTTGTTGGATCTTTTAAAAATCCTTGAAAAGCTTTTTCAGTGTAATTACCCATTATATATGCTTTCATATTTAACTCCTTTTTAATTATTTAAATTATCATCATTTAATCGTTATTTGATGTGTAAAAATTACATAGTAGACACAATTTAAAGTAATGTTAAATTAAATAATGTACGAAAAATTTGGCCAATTTATTGATGGAAATTGGTCACCTTCATCTAATGGAGAAACCTACGAAGTAATTAATCCTGCAACAGAGGAAATTTTAGGCAATGCCTCAAAGGCATCATCCAGTGACGTTGAGAGAGCGTTAAAATCAGCTGAAAAAGGTTTAGAGGTTTGGAAAAAAACTGCTCCTTGGCAAAGGTCTTATATTATTAGAAAAATTGCAGACAAGATTAGAGAAAAGCAGAATGATCTAGCTAAATGGATGACGCTAGAGGTAGGGAAACCTTTAATTGAAGCCAAGGGTGAAATTAGTGGTGCAGCAGATATTTTTGAATGGAACGCTGAAGAAACTAAAAGAATTTATGGTCAAACAGTTGAGAGCAGATTTGAAGACACAAGAGTTCATGTTTATTATCAACCAGTAGGAGTTGTTGCAGCTTTAACACCTTGGAATTTTCCAGCAGTTTTGTCAGCAAGAAAAATTTCTACAGCTTTGGCAGCTGGTTGTTCAGTTATAATAAAACCAGACATAATTACTCCAGGAGTAGTAATGGAGATGGTGGATATTTGTAAAGAGTGTGGGGTACCTCCGGGTGTTGTAAATCTTTTGTCAGGCGATCCGCCAAGTATAGCACAACAACTTATCTCATCCGATATTGTAAAGAAGATTTCAATCACTGGATCATCAAGAGTGGGAAAATTAATATTAAAACAAGCAGCTGATAAAGTTCAAAGAGTAACTATGGAACTCTCAGGCCATTCACCCTTTATTGTTTTCGATGATGCAGATATTAAAAAAGCTACTGAAATAGCAATTGCAGCTAAATTCAGAAACAATGGTCAAGTGTGCATATCACCTAATAGATTTTATATACATGATAGTAAAAAGGAAGAATTTATAAATTTGTTTGTGAAAGAGACAAAAAAGTTAAAAATTGGAAATGGCATGGATCCCAATACACAATTAGGTCCACTTACAACTAAAAAAAGACTAAATGAGGTTGAAGAGTTAGTTGAAAAAACTAAACACGAGGGAGCAAAAATTTTATTAGGAGGAAAAAGACCCTCAGGATTTAATAAAGGATTTTTTTATGAACCTACTATTTTTGATAACGTGAATGATGAATTTACGATTATGAAGCAAGAGCCTTTTGGACCTTTAGTTCCTATGCTTAGCTTCAAATCATTCGATGAAGTTATTAAAAGAGCAAATAATCACGAGCTCGGTTTATGTAGTTATGTGTGTACAAAATCTATGGAAAAAGCTCACTTGGCATCTGAACAACTTGAAACAGGATCTGTTGCTGTCAATACAGGTGTTGTGGCAATAGCAGAAGCACCTTTTGGAGGTATTAAGCAAAGCGGATATGGTAGAGAAGGTGGATCCAATGCAATAAAAGATTATTTAAACGTGAAATATACACATATGGGTATTAAAGGATAACAGTTATTATAAAAATTTATTTGAGATAATGCAAAAAAGAGATTTATATTATGAGAGAATTCCAACAAAACTTCTTAGAGAAGATGTAAGATATTTAGGTAGCGTTTTAGGAAAAGTCATAAAAGCGCAAGAGGGACAAAAATTTTTTGATCTTGTTGAAAAAATAAGAAAATTATCTAAGGCAAATAAAACAAATCCAAATTCAAATCAAACTAATCGTAAAGTTATAAGAGCGATAAAAAATTTAAGTCCAAGAAATACATTTAAGTTAACTCGAGCGTTTAAACATTTTATGAATTTTATCAATTTGGCAGAGTTAATAGATGTATCTAGAATTTTAAATGAATATGAGAATAGTAAAAAAAAATTGGCTAATAACAATTTGTTTATTGAGGAAATATTTGAAGACTTGTTTAACAATAAAAATATTACGGAAAATAAAATTTATGACACTGCAAAAAATTTGAATATTGGTATAGTTTTAACAGCTCACCCAACAGAAGTTAAAAGAAGAACCTTAATTCAAAAATACCATAAGATTATTGAAATTCTTGAAGAGAGGGATCTTTTAAAGAATTTTCCATCAAAAATAAAAATACTAGATAAAAAACTTTTTGATGAGTTGACTATAATTTGGAATACAGACGACTTAAAAAGAGTCAAGCCATCTCCATTTGATGAAGCTAGATGGGGTTTGGCTATAATTGAAGACAGTCTCTGGGACACTATTCCGAAAGTTTATAGAAGATTGAATTCAATTTTTGTTCAAAACATGGACAAGGGGTTACCTAAAAATTTCAATCCGATTGAGTTTGGATCATGGATGGGTGGTGACAGAGACGGCAATCCAAATGTTACTGCGGATGTCACTAGAGAGGTAATTTTATTATCTAGATGGGAAGCGGCTAAATTGTATGAGAAGGCATTGACAAAAATAATTAGGTCTTACTCAATGGAAAAATGTTCGAATAAAATAAAAAATAAAGTTGGCAACACTTATGAACCCTATAGAGTTTTTTTAAGACCTCTCAGAGATAAAATGAGGACTACTCATAGAGCTATTGAACAACACCTAGTAAATAAAAAACCTTTAGACCAAAAAAAATTGTTAAGTTCGCGAGAGGAAATATTAAAACCATTGAGAGTAGTAAGAGAGTCCCTTGAACAAAATCAAAATGAAAATATTGCAAGTGGCGAACTTTTAGATCTCATGCGAAGGGCAAAATGTTTTGGTATAAATCTAGCAAGACTAGATATTAGACAAGAGTCTTCAAGACACAGTCAATTAATCTCTGAATTTGTTAAGAAAAAATATCGTAAAAATTATACCCAGATGAGCGAAAAAGAAAAAATTAACTTTTTAAAATTGCACTTGTTAAGTAAAAAAAATTATATCAATAAATTTAAATTTAAGAATCAAGAAAATAAAGAGGTTTGGTCTACATTTAAGATATTGGCCAATGAACCACATGAATGTTTGGGAGCATACGTTATATCAATGACTACATCAGCATCAGATATTTTATCAGTGTCTTTTTTGCAAAAAGAAGCAAATATTAAATATAGATTAAGAGTTGTTCCATTATTTGAAACATTAGATGATTTAATTAATGCTAAAGGAATTATGGAAAGTTTATTTTCACAATCTTGGTACAGAAAGTTAATTAAGAATAATCAAGAAGTGATGATTGGCTACTCTGACTCTAGTAAGGATGCAGGAAAAATTTGTGCCAGTTGGCACCAATATAAAGCTCAAGAGGAAATCATAAAATTGGGAAAAAAATATAATATAAATATTGTTTTCTTCCATGGCAGAGGAGGATCTGCAGGAAGAGGAGGTGGTCCAATACAAGCCACATTGAGATCTCAACCCCCAAATTCTGTAAATGGTAAAATTAGAATTACAGACCAAGGAGAAGTTATTCAGCAGAAATATGGTTATGAACCTTTAGCAAAATATAATTTATGCAGTTATATAGGTGCTGTAACTGCAGCTACATTAAATCCGCCTCCATATCCAAAAAAAGAATGGAGATCTTTAATAGAAAAAATGTCTGAAATATCTAAAAATTCTTATAGAAAAAATATTAATCAAAGTTCAGATTTTATAAAATATTTTAAAACTGTAACTCCACATAGAGCGTTAGGAAAACTCTCTATTGGATCAAGACCTTCTAAAAGAAAAAATGTTGATAATATTAAAAGTTTAAGAGCTATTCCGTGGGTATTTGCATGGACTCAAATAAGATTAATGCTTCCTGCATGGTTAGGTAGTGCTGAAGCTTTGAGATATTCTCACATTAAGCAATTCAGAAAAACTTTGTATGATATGGAGAGAAACTGGCCTTTTTTTAATTCTATGCTTGATATGTTAGATATGGTTATTTCAAAAGCTGATCCAGAAATATCTAAAATATATGAAGAGTATCTTGCTGACGAAAGTTTAAAAAGAGTTGGAAAAAGACTTAGATTTCAATTTGAAGTAATTAAAGATTTGAATAAAAAAATAACACCTAAGGAAATAATTAATTCTAGAAAACAATTTAGGACATCAGTAATTGTAAGGAATATATATTCAGAAGTTTTAAATATTGTTCAACCAATAGTTATTAAAAAATTAAAAACCAATCAGAATATTCATAATAAAAAATTTTTAGATGATGCTCTTTTAACTTCAATAGCTGGTATTTCTGCTGCGATGAAAAATACAGGGTAAATGATTGAACCGCTAATTTCTTTTGGAGCTGGGCTCTTAAGCTTTTTATCTCCTTGTGTTTTACCTCTTATTCCAGGATATATTTCTTACGTATCTGGCCAACCACTTCAAGAAGTAATCAATTCAAAAAAAATAAATATTTTTTCATTAATTCTATTTTGTTTGGGCTTTTCAACAGTTTTCATAATTTTTGGAGCCTCTGCCTCTTTATTGGGAAAGTTATTTTTACAAAACTCAGAAATATTAAGAATTTCGGCTGGGATAATAATAGTCATTTTTTCACTTCAATTAATTGGAGTTATAAATATTCCATACCTAAATTTTGAAAAAAGATTTGATGCCAAAGGATCAACAAATATATTTTTTCCATATATTATTGGTCTTGCATTTGGGTTTGGATGGACTCCTTGTATTGGACCTATACTAGGATCTATACTAGCTTTAGCATCTATTGAAGAAACTTTATTCAAAGCAGTAATATTGCTACTATTTTATTCTTTAGGACTTGCTTTACCATTTATCTTATCAGGTTATTTGATACAAAAATTTCTTTTATTGTCTAAAAATTGTAAGAAAAATATTAATTTGATCTCCAAAATAGGAGGAATAACTTTATTAATCACAGGTATTTTAATATTAACAAATCAATTACAGGTTTTAGGGTTTTATATCATCGAAGTATTTCCTTTTATGGGGAATTTTGGATAAAAGATATTTATGATAATTTATCAAATAGATTCAAGTGCTAGAAAAGATGGCTCAACTTCAAGAGCTTTAGCAAAAAAACTTTTAGACAAAATTAAAAAACCTACTGATGAAGTTATTTATAGAGATCTAAATGACGAGATGGTTTTCGTATCTAATTTGACAGAGTCTGGAATGAAAATAGATCCAAAAGATCAAACAGAGACACATAAAGAAATGTTCAAACTTTCAGACACACTTGTAAAAGAATTAAAAGAAAGTGATATTATAATCATTTCTGCTCCAATTTATAATTATGGTCCTCCAGCGACTTTAAAAGCATGGTCGGATCTTGCTGCAAGAGTAGGGGAAACCTTTAGATTCAAACCCAATGGTCGAAGAGAGGGGTTACTAAAAAATAAGAGGGCTTATTTAGTAATTACTTCCGGCGGAACAAAACTAAATAGTAATGAAGATTTTCTTACTCCTTGGTTGAAGTTTATTTTAAATTTTTTTGGTATAGAAAAGGTAGATGTAGTAAGTGCTGATCAAATGTCACTAGATTATGAAAAATCAATAAAAGAGGCTGAGAAACAGATAGAAAATTTATCTTAATAATTAAATTTTCTTTTTAAATGTTTAAGCCTTCCCTCAGTACTATCGTAATCAATATAACATCCCTGAAGAAAACGATTTCCTTCATTAGCATCATAAGTAGTTCTACCATGTAACAATCTGTAGTTATCCATCATTAACAGATCACCAGGAAGAAGTTTAAACTCTATTCTATAATTTTCGGAATTATAGAGTTCAGATATTTTTTTTCTCGCAGAATAAAATAAATCTAATTTTTCTTTGTCTAAAAGTGGAACGAAATCTAATCTTGGACTAAAACGAACTTGTTTGAAATTTTTATTTTCATCTAATTGTATCATCTCAGCCCAATCCTCTAAAATTACACTTTCATCAATAAATTGAAATCGTATTTTTACTTCAGTTAAAATTTTATAATACTCTGAAAAATCTTTTTTTAGTTTCTCAGAAACAGTATATCCGTCAACTAAAGTTGACCAACCGCCTGTAACTTCATTTTCAATACAATGAAGCATTTGTATACATGGCACAGGATTTCTATAAGGATTATCAGTATGAGGAGCTAAAGGTAAAGATGTATAGGCCAAGTCATTTGGATTTGGTTTTGATTTTACATTAAAAAACTCACCAAAGTTTGTACGTCTCACACTTCCAATTGAATTTGCAAAATTTATAATAAAGTTATTTTTTGTTGGCACATTTTTAAAGATTACAAAACCATATTGGTAAAAATTTATTAATGCTTTGTACATTTCCATTGTTTCGAATAAATTTTCTTTGAATTCAAAACTATTTTTATCTTTAAATGAAGAGTCCCATTTTATTTTTTCGATTTGCTTAACATCATTAATATTTGAGAATTCCTTAAAAATATCAATTATAGAAATTTTTGTTGAAGCTCCATCATTGAATTTAATTTCTAAAAAATTACTATTTAAACTCAAATCTTTTATTTGAATATTTTCTTGTAATTGAGTTGGATCAAATAATCTTTGTTGAGTAGACTTATCAACAAAATCTTCTCCATTTACTCTTTCTCTAAGCCAAAACGGATGAATTTCATTTTTTTGACCCTTACTTTCAAAAAATACCTTGTTATCTTCTAATTTTAATTTCATGTATTTTTAAATCATTATTTAAAATTTTGCTTTAATCAATACTAATAAAATAGTATTAGAGCGTTGTGCAAATTTTAAAACCATCAGATTATAAGCTTTATTCTAAATTCATTGAAAATTTAGCTAAGAAATTAACTAAATTTTACTACTCTAAATTAAACAAACCCTTTAAAGTATCAAATAAACTTAAAAGTGGTTATGACCCTGTAACAACTGCTGACAAGGCCTTTGAAAGATTTATTAGAAATGAAATCAAAAAAAAGTTTCCAAATCACCAAATTATAGGAGAAGAATTTGGCTATAAAAAAACTAAAAGTGATTATTCATGGATTATTGATCCTATCGATGGAACCAGATCATTTGTGATAGGAAATCCAACTTGGAGCAATTTAATATCACTAAATTATAAAGGGAATCCAGTTGTAGGGCTTGCAAATTTCCCAATTCTTAAAAAATTTTATTTTAATAACTCATTTAATTCTGCCTATGTTTCAGAAAATGGAAAAAAAAAGAGATTACTTGTTAATCAAAAAGCTACTTATTCAAATATGAAATTGTCCGCAGCTTTTCATGGGAGTTTATCATTAAATAAACAAAAAAAAATTCCTCAAATTTTGAAAAGAATGCAGTTTCCATGTTCTGATGCTTTAAGTTATTCACATTTTGCTGAGGGCAAACTTGACGTTGTTATTCAATGTGGAAATAAGATTTGGGATATTCATGCTTTGATACCAATTATTGAGGCTGCAAAAGGAATTGTTACAACTTGGAAAAATAAAGATGCTAAGATAGCAGGAAATATTATCTGTTCTGCTAATAATAGTTTACATAAAAAAATGATTAAAATTTTAAAACCAGTTTCTAGCTAGTTTTACCTAAAAGATTAACAATTAAAACTCCGGATATAATTAATATCAAACCAATAATTGTAAAAAGATCAGGTACTTGATTGAATTTATAAACTCCAATAATTGAAGTGGCAATTATACACAAACCAGCAAAAGATGCATAAGTAATACCAACTGGAATAGTTTTCATCACTAATGACAAAGTAAACATACATCCCACAATACTTATAGCCGTAAGTAAGCTTGGAAAAAACAAAGTAAAACCCTGAGCACTTTTTGCAAATCCATTTGCTGCTGTTCCTAAAATAACTGCAGTTATCAGAATGATATAAGCAGACATGTTAGACATAAAGTAAGATTACGCTTATTTGGTAATTTTATCTACAAATTTTTGAACAACTGGGGCTACAATAGTGGTAGCGACCATTGCAACTGGTAAACTTACAGACCAAGCTTTAAAAAATCTTTTATAATAAAGTTCATCATAACCTGTATTTATATATGTAATTATAAGAGTCATAAGCAAACTCATTCCCAAACCCATAAAGAAAATAAATAAAATATTAGAATATTTTTTTGAAAACATTATTTAGACATTGGAGTAGCTCCAGTTTCTAAGCTAATAATTTTTCCATCTTTATATTTGTAAACTGCCATTACAGCTTCTACATTTCCATCATTAAAAGTTACAATTGAATGGTGGATGCCAACTTCATCATTTTCATAAACAATTCGTGCTTTATTTTGATTAATATCACCACTCATTGCCCATTTAATTACATCAGCTTTACCTATTGTATTTCCAGATTTATGCATAGCGAACTTAAAATCATCATGTAAAAGTTCATTCATAGTTGCTTCATCTTTCTTATCAATTGCATCAGTATATCTTTTTAATATAGACATAAATTCCCTTTATTAGAACCTAAACCCCCTAGTGTTTAATATATGCATCTGGATAGTTAGTAAGATACTCATCTGAAATTGGTATCATTACAGCACTTTCTATAACAGCTCCAGCTTCTCTTCTTTTCTCAGTAAGTTGCTTATCATCTCTGAAAGCTTGGAGTGCTTCCATGT
Source organism: uncultured Pelagibacteraceae bacterium (assembly GCA_902627935.1). Taxonomy (GTDB): domain Bacteria; phylum Pseudomonadota; class Alphaproteobacteria; order Pelagibacterales; family Pelagibacteraceae; genus Pelagibacter. The sequence continues at coordinate 27,556 of CACOLA010000001.1, forward strand.
TTGGAAATTGCATTACTGTATGAAGTTTTGATGGATCATCTTTTTGTGTACCCGCAAAAATAAACTTTATTCCATGTTCTTTTAATTTTTCATCCTGAGCATAAACCATCTCTTTCCACGTTTTAAATCCTTTAGTGATTGTAATTTCACCTTTAACTAATATTCCCATACGAACCTCCTTAATCGTTAAATATAACTCTCATTTCGTCCTGAATAGTTCCTTCTTTAAAAACATTCTTCATTTTTTTTTGAAGTTCTATAAACTTAGGATCTGCAGACATATTTTGATCATTCTGAAACGCTTTGTCTGTAAACTGTTCACCAATAAGAGTTTCTCTTACTGTTCTAGGGTTTCCACCAACTTGAAATGAAAAATAAACCTCATGATCAGGATAATGCTTCTTTCTTACTTCAGCTAGACCCTTAGAAATTTCCATAGCTTCATTAAGTTTATCGTCATAAACACCCATGGTTCTTGTATAGATTGCTTTCATTCCTAAGCGTTATAATCCATTACATTGTCTTCACATTCAACAAAATTATGAGGTTCAAAGAAATCATTCATTTGACCTAATTGCGTGTTAATTGCATCAGTATCAGTTCCTTTCCACCAACAAAACATTGTTAAAGTGTCACCAGGAGTATTCCATGTCATTTGACATTTTGCATTATCGCCAGTCATTGACTTAACAATATCCTCCATCTTCATTGAACCAACCATCTCCATCATTTTAGCTTTAGCCTCTTTGGATTTGAACGTATGAGTTACCATGTAGTTTTTCATATTTTTCCTGTTTGTTGTATTTAACCTTTTAAGATTGTTAAAGCTTTCTTTAAAAAGATTTCAGACATTTCATGACTGCCTTCGTCATGAGCTTTTTTTCCTTTATCTCTTAAAGTTTGAGCTTCTTCAATTTGAGCGGCAGTTTTACCACTGTCTTTTGCTGTTTTTAAAAGCTCATCTACTTCTCCCCAAAGCATCGGACAAGAATAAGAAAATGCCGAAGTTGTAAAAAGTACAAAAGCTAATGTTACAATTATTTTTTTCATTTTATCTCCTCTCTTATTTTTTAGTATAATGTTTGAACTACTTTTTTTACTCTCTCTGCACCATTAGGAATTGTATTTTCTACAAATGAATGACATGCTTCAGTTTTTGCTTTGTCGTATTTAGATCCATAATGTTTATCTACAGCCTTATTAACTCCATCGTCCCATTCCTTTTCTGGTATTCCAATTTCAAGCGCGTATGATTTTAAAACTTTAACAGAAGCCATTGATTTTTCTTTCATACTGTATTCAAAACTTTCACCAGATGGTAAGAAATAATTTGCCATATAAATACCACTACAATCCCAAGCTCTAGATTTATCTTTGTCACTCATTTCTGCGTAAGAAACACTATTAAAAAATACAAAAAATAAAATTAATAAAAACTTTTTCATGAAGATCTTTAACCTTTTTAAGTCGGTAGATATATGCGATATTATAGCCAGCTTGGAATTGGCAGCTTTTTTTCTTCTAAAAAAGATTTGTTAAACATCTTTGAGTTGTATTTATCTGATTTATCACAAAGAATTGTAACAATAGTTTTTCCAGGACCTAATTCTTTTCCAAGTCTTATAGCTCCAGCTATATTAATTCCACAGCTGGTTCCTAAACTTAAACCTTCATTTTGTATTAAGTCATAAAGAATGGGTAATGCCTCATGATCGTCAATTGAATAAGCGTCATCAATTTTTGCATTTTCAAAATTTTTAGTTATACGACTTGATCCAATACCTTCTGTAATTGATCCACCTTCAGATTTTAATTCACCATTTTTAATGTAATTATAAAGAGCCGAACCTTTAGGATCTGAAAGATAAATCTTCACATCTTTATTTTTCTCTTTAAGTGCATTACTCACACCAGAAATAGTTCCACCAGTTCCAGATGAACAAACAAACCCATCTACTTTACCCGCAGTTTGTTCCCAGATTTCTTTACCAGTGCCTTCATAATGTCCCTTAGCATTTGCTATATTATCAAATTGGTTTGCCCAAACTACACCATTGTTATTAGTTGGTCTTAATTCATCAGCTAAACGTCCAGCAATTTTTACAAAGTTGTTATCATCTTTATAAGGTTTAGCTGGCACTAATCTTAATTCAGCACCTAGATTTCTAATTGTATCTTTCTTCTCCTGTGTTTGATTATCATTCATTACAATTATTGTTTTATAACCAAGAGAATTTCCTAACAATCCTAGTCCAATACCAGTATTACCAGCAGTCCCTTCAACAACAATACCACCTTTTGCAATAAGTTTTTTTTGTTGAGCGTCTCTAAGTAAAGCAAGTGCAGCTCTATCTTTAACAGAGCCACCAGGGTTCATAAATTCTGCTTTACCATAAATATTACATCCCGTTATCTCTGAAGCAGCCTTAAGTTTTATAAGTGGAGTATTACCAATAGAATCTATAAAAGTATCTCTAATATCAGACATTACTCTTCTTTATCAGTAACAGCGTAAGGTTTAAATCCTTTAGTAGCGTCACCGACTCTTTTAGCAGGAATTCCAACCATTATAGATTTTTCTTGTACATCTTTTGTTACGACTGCATTAGCACCAATTAAAGAATTTTTTCCAATTGTTATTGGCCCTAAAATTTGAGCACCAGATCCTATTACAACATTGTCCTCTAAAGTTGGGTGCCTTTTAGTATTTCTTTGATCATTAGTATTTATACTTGGAGCAATTCCTCCTAATGTAACGTTGTGATAAATGGTGACGTTATTCCCAATCTCAGACGTTTCACCTATAACAACCCCCATACCGTGATCAATAAATAAATTTTTACCAATTTTTGCTTTTGGATGAATTTCTATTCCTGTGAAGAATCTTGATAATTGTGAGATAATTTTTGCAATCAAATCAAATTTTGCAATAGCAAAAAAGTTTGCAATCTTATGAAAAAAAATAGCTTTAACTCCAGGATAAGTTAAAATTAAACTCAATTTAGACTTTGCAGCAGGATCTCGGTCAATTATAGATTGTAGATAATCATTCATAAAATTTGTTAGCTTGATATCAAAAGTTGATGGATATATAGTTATTTTATTAACTTTTTAAAGGATTTAATATGTATAGAAATACTAATTGTTTTCATTTAGCCATACCATGTGGGGATTTAGAGACTGCTAAAAAGTTTTATAGCGAAACTCTTGGATGTAGATTAGACAATTCAGCTCAAGAATGGGCTGATGTTGATTTTTGGGGGAATGAATTAACATTGCACGCGAGCGAACATAAGCTTGATAATGAAAGACACGACGTGGATATGGGAAATGTTTCAGTTCCACATTTTGGTGTTCATTTATCAAGAAAGGATTTTGATACTCTTAAAAATAGATTGAAGGAAAAAGGTGCTAAATATTATGATGAGCCTTATCTAAGATTCAAAGGCACAAAATATGAGCAAGAAACTTTTTTCATTAAAGATCCTAATGAAAATGTTTTAGAAATTAAGACTCTGACAGCAAACGCTGATTAAATTAAAATTAAAAAGATCTTAAAACGTATTAGATGGAATATCTAGTTTTAGGATTTTTAACAGGTCTTAGTTTAATACTTGCAATAGGTGCACAAAATATTTTTGTAATAGAGCAGGGATTAAAACAACAATACGTATTTTTAGTTTGTATTGTTTGTTCTTTATCAGATTTTTTATTAATTTTTTTAGGTATATTTTTATTTCATTTTTTTCATCAATATTTCAATTTATTTGTAGAGATTGTTTTAAATGTACTATTGATTATTTTTTTGATTTATTTTGTCTTATCAAAAATAAAAGTTTTTCAAAAAAATATAAATGTAATTAGCAATTTAAAAGATTTTACAAAATTCGAAATATTTCTTAAAACTCTTGGATTCACCTATTTAAATGCTCATGTTTATTCAGACACTGTTTTCTTTTTAGGAAATTTTTCAAAAAATTTCCTATTAGATGAAAAAATTTACTTTGGAGTTGGAGCATCAATTGCATCTTTAATTTTCTTTTTTGGATTAGGGTATTTGTCTAACTATTTTTCAAGATACGCTCAAAGTAATAAAACTTGGAAATACATTAATTTATTTATAATTATTTTTATGACAGCTTTAACGATTTATATTGTAAAAGAGACAATCTATTTACTTTGATAAATAACAGTTTTTTTAGACAATTTTAGCGCATAGTAATTTTACATAAAATTGCTATTTAAATTTCTTATGGATAACTTAAGTAAACATTTTCAACCAAAAAATTTTAGTGACAAAGTTGCATTGTCTTTTACAAAATTTTTAAGATTTTTAGCTGATACTTTTTTTAAAAAAAGGTATGGCCATAGAGCTGTAGTCCTTGAAACAATAGCAGCAGTTCCTGGTATGGTTGCGGGTATGATACTTCATTTAAAATCTCTTAGAAAAATGGAAGATGATAGGGGTTGGATTAAAACTTTATTAGATGAGGCAGAAAATGAAAGGATGCATCTGATGACTTTCATACATGTTGCTAAGCCAACTTTTATAGAAAGATTAATTATTCTATTTGCGCAGTTTATTTTTATTATTACCTATGCAATAATTTACTTAATTTCTCAAAGAACAGCACATCGTATTGTTGGATACTTTGAGGAAGAAGCTGTAATCAGCTATACAGAATATCTTCATGAGTTAGAGAGTGGTGCGATACCTGATGAGCCAGCTCCAGAAGTTGCGATTAATTATTGGAATCTTCCATTACACTCAACTTTAAAAGATGTGGTTAAAGTTATAAGAGATGATGAAGCGGGACATAGAGATGTAAATCATAATTTTGCAAATGTTATTGATAACAGAGTAAATTCGAAGAAGCATAAAAAGGAAAATGAAATTGCTTCCGAAATAGATAATATCTCTAGTAAAGAAAAAAATTTCTCAAACAAATAGAAGGTTATTATGGAAAATAAATTAAATATTCTTTGGGCATCTATGTCTGGAACAGCTGAAAATGTAGCAAATAAATTAAATGAAAAAGCAAAATCAATGGGTTTCGACACCAATCAACTAGAATTAAACCAAGTAACAATGAATGATCTTTCATTGATGAAAAATGTAGCAATAGTTACTTCTACTACTGGCGAAGGTGATTTGCCTACAAATGGTGAGGATTTTTGGGATGATCTTAAAAATTCTGATAAAAATTTTAATAACCTTAATTATAGTGTATGTGCTTTAGGTGATAGAGGTCATGACATTTTTTGTGGAGCTGGAAAAAAAGTTGATGAAAAACTTAGTCAATTAGGTGGTCAAAAGATTCTAGACAGACAAGATTGTGATGGTTCTGATGATGGATCTGAGGAATGGGGTAATAATTTTTTAGATAAAATTAAAATCTAAAAATGTTTAACAAACGTCAAACACTTAAACTTATAGGTACATCTTTTATTTCATTACTTCTTTTACCTTATAAATATTTATATTCAGCAGCAAAAAAAATTATTAACCCTGAGCTTACAAATGAACAGAAGGATATAATGCTCAACGAGGCTACTGAAAGACCTTTCACAAGCAAACTTTTAGATGAAAAAAGAGCTGGCTTTTACCATTGTGCTAATTGTGGAGCAAAGTTATTTGCTTCAAATGCAAAATTTGATAGTGGCACAGGCTGGCCTTCATTTACAGAGGCATTACCAGGGGCATTCAAAACTAAGATAGATTTTTCATTTGGTATGAAAAGAATTGAGTATCATTGCGCAAATTGTGGAGTTCATCATGGACATGTTTTTGATGATGGACCATCAGCAACTGGAAAAAGATTTTGTAATAACGGGTTATGTCTTATTTTCAGACCAGAAAATTAGTTTGAAAAACCATATTTTCTCAGACGTACATCACCCGTCCGAGCATGAGCTTCCATTCCTTCATATCTTGAAATTCTTGCACATGTAGCACCAACTGACTTAGTAGATTCTTTAGTCATTCTTTGAAAACTTAGAGTTTTTATAAACTTACCTACAAATAGCCCACCAGTATATCTTCCAGCACCTTTCGTTGGAAGTATATGGTTAGTGCCAGAGCATTTATCCCCATAAGCGACAGTTGTTTCTTCACCGATAAATAGCGATCCATAATTTTTAAGTCTTTTATGAAACCATTCTAGATTTTGTGTTTGTACTTCTAAATGTTCAGGTGCGTATTCGTCACTTATAGAAGCCATTTCCTCGTCAGTATCACATAAAATTACTTCACCATAATCTCTCCATGCTGCTTCAGCACTTTTTCTAGGTAGTTCAGGAAGTTGTGCGATTAATTCTGGAACTCTTTTTATAACTTCATCAGCAATTCTTTTACTAGTTGTATATAGCCATGCAGGGGAATTATAACCGTGTTCAGCTTGTCCTACTAAATCAACTGCAACCATTTCAGCGTCAGCATAGTCATCTGCAATAACAGCTATTTCGGTTGGTCCAGCAAATAAATCAATTCCAACTTTTCCAAATAAAATTCTCTTTGCTTCTGCTACGAATTGATTTCCTGGTCCAACTAATATGTCGGCAGGAGGATTTTTAAACAATCCGTTAGTCATTGCTGCGATACCTGGAACACCTCCTAAGTTTAAAATAACATTAGCACCGCATAAATTTGCTGTATAAATTATGGCAGGATGAGCTCCGACACCTTTTTTTGGCGGACTACAAGCAATAATATTTTTTACTCCAGCAACTTTTGCAGTAGTAACACTCATTACAGCTGAGGCAATATGAGCATATCTGCCTCCTGGTATATAACAACCTGCAGTATTAACAGGGATTAATCTTTGCCCAGCAAATAAACCAGGAGAAAGTTCTACCTCAAAATCCTGACCATAATTTTTTAATTGTGCTTCAGCAAATTTTCTGACTCTCTCATGTGAAAACTGTATGTCATCTTTTGTTTTTTGATCTAATTCCTTTGTAATTTTTTCTATTTTTTCTTTTGAAACAATTATTTCACCATCATAATCATCAAATTTTTTAGTAAGATCAATGCAAGCCTTTTCTTTGGAATTTTCAATTTCTTTCAACAATTTCTTAACTACTTCAGTAGTTTTATTATCATCAGTAGATGGTGTTTTTGGAGATTTCTTTAAATAAGTAATTGTCATAACATCTATAATAAACTTTTAAATTATTTAAAGCATAATAGGTCTTATTTCAATGAAACATTTAATCCAATGCAACAACTGCTGCAGCGATAGAAGCTAAACGTGCTGTTGCTTCATCAGAACGGCTAGTAATTACAACAGGAACTTTTCCACCAACCACTACACCTGCTGCACAGGCTCCACAAAAATAGATTAACATTTTAACTAATCCATTACCTGTTTCAACACTAGGAACCAATAATACATCGGCCATTCCAGCAACGTTATTTTTGATACCTTTGATTAATGCAGACTTCTTAGAAATACTATTGTCCAATGCTAGAGGACCGAAAACATCAGCATTTAAATTTTCTTTTATTGCTAATTTGGTTAATTCCTCGGCATCTTTTGAACTTGGTATGCTATCAAGAATTTCTTCAGTAGCTGATAAGATTGCAATTTTGGGCTTAGAAATTCCAATCCTATTAGAAAAATTTATAACATTTTTTAAAATATGCATTTTTGTTTTGACATTAGGTAAAACGTTTAATGCACCGTCAGTTATAATTAATGGTTTATCCTCTTTTTCTAATGTCATATGCCAAATATGACTTAATCTTGTCTTCCCTAATAAGTTATATTCTCTTTTAAGAACTTCTTTCATAAGTACATCTGTATGAATATGACCTTTAACTATAATTTTTATTTTCCCTTCACTAGCAAGTTTTGCTGCTATAGGTGCAGTATTATTTTCAATAGGTTCATGTATGATGTCGTAATTAGAAATATCCCATTCTAAGTCATTAGCACATTTCATAATTTCTTTTTCATCACCTATAAAAATAGGTTCAATTAAATTTTTTTTTACTGCATCTTGAATTGAAAGCATTGGTAAAGGTTTTCCTGCATTTACTATTCCAACTTTAACACCTTTTTTTTTATGTGCCTTATCCAATAAATTTTTTGGGCAAATAATTTCTTTATTAGAGAGCATAACTTTATAATTCTAAAATTTTAAGGTCTTTTTTAATTAAATTTGATATTTTTATATCTTTTTTTGAATTGATTTTGAATCTTTTATATTTGTTTTGACCAGGATACATTATCTCTCTTACACCTTTAATTTTTGGCAAATTCTTGATTGTTTTTATATTTTTTCTGATTCTGTTATTAAAATTTTTGACGAATAGATTTGCTTTAAAAGTTATAAATAAATGTCCTATATTTTGAGGACCTGAAAAATCATCAAATGGATCTTTTACTTTTCCACCATGATTTCCACCTGTTAAAACACCACTTAAAATATCCACCATCCACGCTAATCCAGAACCTCTGAAACCTGCTATTGGTAACTGAACACCTTGAAGAGCTTTTTTTGCGTCTGTAGTTGGTTTACCAAATTTATCTAGCGCTACTCCTTCAGGAATTTTTTTTTTATTCCTAGCAGCAAATCTTATTTTTCCTCGGTTAATTATAGAAATTGAGGTATCTAATATAAAAGGAATTTTTGATCCAGAAGGTGCACCGAAACAAATCGGGTTTGTACCAAACAAACTTTTTATCGACCCATAAGGAGCTACGGCTGGGGGTGCGTTTGTGTAAATCATCGTAATTAGATTTTTTTTTACTGCTTGCTCGGCATAATATCCCGAGAGACCATAATGACCACTATTCTTTACCGCTACTAGACCTATCCCAGTTTTTTTCGCATTTTTTATGGATTTTTTCATTGCGATATCTGCTGCTACAAACCCTATGCTGTTGTTAGCATCTACATAAGAAATAGACTGAGAAATATCTTTTATCTTAATTTTTGGTTTAGGATTAATTAATTTTTTGTTTATTCTGTCACAATACATCTTTAGTCTTGATAAACCATGACCATAAGCACCGACTAACTCAGCATTAATTATAGCATTGGCACATATCAATGAGTCTGTTTGATTTAGCCCTTTTTTTCTAAAAATTTTAATTAATAAAGTTTTAAGTTTATTTGCTTTCATGTAAACATTACTACTATATCATAATTTTAAAATATAATAATAATAAGATGTAATACTATTTTATAATAATTTAGATTGTTAAAATTTATGAAAAATAAAAAAAGTATATTAATAACCGGTGGTGCTGGGTTTGTAGGTTATAATTTGATTAAATTATTATTAAGTAATACAAAGTTCAATATAATAAGTTTAGATAATTATTCATCTGGATTTAAGAGAAATCATATTATTAATAAAAGAGTAAAATATTTAAAAGGAGAAACTAAAAATATTAGAGACTTAATTAAAAAACCAAAAACTATACACTCTGTTTTTCATTTTGGGGAATTTGCAAGAATATATCAAAGTTTTTTGAATATGACTGAGTGCATAGAGTCAAATACCATTGGTACAAACTCCGTATTTAATTTTTGTTTAGAAAATAGAATTAAATTAATTTACTCAGCTACATCTGCTTCACTGGGTAATAGAGGAACTGATAAAAACTTATCACCCTATGCATTCACAAAAGCAAAAAATTTAGAATTATTGGAAAATTTAAAAAAATGGTTTAACTTTAAATATGAAGTAATTTATTTTTATAATGTATATGGGCCAAGACAAATATCTAAGGGTAAAATGGCAACGGTAATTGGTATTTTTGAGGAGGCTTTTAAAAAAAAAAAACCATTACCCGTTGTATTACCAGGTTCACAAACAAGGAGATTTACGCATATTGATGACACAGTTAATACCTGTTTTCAAGCTTGGAAAAAAAACTTATCAAGACATTATTCAATTTCTCATAAAGAGAGTTATTCAATCTTAGAAGTAGCCAAAATGTTTAATTCCAAAATTAAATTTTTAAAAAAACGTCCAGGAGAGAGATATGCTTCAGCATTAACAAATATGAATTTATCAAATAAAGTTTACAAATACTTTGGTAAAAAAAGACTTACAGATTACATAAACAATATTGTCAAAAATTAAAATTCAATTTTTAACCTTTTCCACGCCAAGGAATTGTTTTGTCAATTATTTTTCTGAGTGTTATATCAAATAATAAACCTAGCATTCCCATAATAAATATAGTTATCCAAATAACTTCATATTGGAAATATTTTTTTGCAACATTTTCAACAAATCCAATGCCTGTAGTACCGGCTAAAAATTCAGCAGCAACTAATGTGCCCCAACACATTCCTACAGCTACTCTAATTCCTGTAAGAATTTCTGGTAACGAATTTGGAAAAATTACGTGCCTTAAAATCTGTCTTTTTGATGCTCCTAAAGAGTGTGCTGCATGAATTTTTGAAAGTTGAGTTCCTGAAGCTCCTGCTCGAGCGGAAATAATCATTATCGACAAAGAAACCATAAATAACAAAAATACTTTTCCTGTATTATCGATTCCCAAAACTGAAATAATTAAAGGCGCCCATGCGAGAGGAGGGACCGGTCTATAAAGCTCAATTAAAGGATCAAAAAAACCTTTTGCAAATCTATTTAATCCCATAAATAAGCCAAGCGGTACACCAATTAATATTCCAAAAATTAAACCAAGAAAAACTCTCAAAAAGGAATCCCAAATATGTCCGTAAGGAACAGGAACTTTAAATAAATTAAAATCACCTGTCACAATTTTTAAAACTCCCCCCTTAAAATTTTGTTTTACTATTCCATCTTTAGTATGAACAGGATATTCACCTGGCAAAATATCTGCAATCCAGTCTGGCAAAATAAAACCAATCATTTTACTCACATCGACCATTTGTATCCATAAAAGAGGAATATCTTTATAACCAACACTAGGTTTTGACATTAATACGAATTTATTGAAAGTATCAGATGGTTTAGGGAGCCATCTACCTGAGCCTTGCTCCGAACAACTTGGACCACTTGCAACTATCGTTCCAGCGGGAAATAAAAACATATCAATAAACCTAAGTCCACCCTGTGCATCTTTCTGTGCATTATCAAATTTGATAATTGCTGCTTGCATCTTATCTAATGCATTTGGAGGATAAATACTCGCAAATTCAATTCTTCTTGCAATCTTAACAATATTCTTTGCGTATGTTGATGCAATTTCTTCATTATCACTCAAATCCTTTCTGTACGATTTTATTTCCTCTTTAAGTTCTTTAATCTTACTTTTGAACAAAGGATTATGATTTCTTAACTTAAAAAATTCATCACTTATTAAATTAAGCTTTTGAGCTGCAGCATGAAACTTTAAACCTCTATAGGTTGCAGGCACTAAAGGTACTTCTAGTGTATTTTCAATAGAGCCTGAGCCTGCATCGACTTTAGTAATACCCCAACCACCTTCCTCTTTTACCGCTTTTAGTCTTTCATTTAACTCCCTCTCAGTTTCAAATGGATAATCTGGCTTTTGAAAATTCTCAGTTAAAAGATTTATTTTTCCAGTGATATCATCTATTTTTTTTTTAGTTTCATCTTCTATTAAATTCTCATTTGTAAGTAATGGGATAAGTTGGTTAGCTTTAATTATATAACTGATTAATATTGTTTTTTGTTGACCATTAAGCTCTTTAGAATTTTGAATTTCATTTTTGATTATTTTTAAATTTTTATTTTCTTTTTTAATTTGTGAAGTACTTTTGAATTCTCTTTCCTCAATTGGAAATTGATATTTTAATCCAAGTAGAGAATCATTAACTTTTGCAACCTGGCATAGTTCATTAGCAGATTTTGGATAAAATCCTTTTGCAATATCCCAAGAATAATAGAGCCAAACCAAAAGTAAAAAACTACTTCCAACAATTACCCAGTGAGTACCGCCCAATGCTCTTTCAGGATTTCCAAATACTGCATCTACTTTTTCAGTTCTAATTAATCTCCTTCCATAAAGAATACAGCCAATTACAGCAAAAAATATTAGAAAAGTTAATATTTGAGTTAACATTTAATTATCTTTACCCATTATTTCCTCTTCCATGTTCCAAATCATTTCAAGGATTTCCTCTCGTTTTTGAGAAAACTCCTTGTTTTTTTTTATTTCCCTTAAATCTTCCTTTAATCCCATTGAAGCGAACGGTAGATTATACTCTTTATGTATTCTTCCTGGTCTTGGAGCCATCACATATAGTCTTTCCCCAAGAAGTAAGGCCTCCTCGACTGAATGAGTAATAAGTATAATTGTTTTTCCAGTTTCTTTCCAAATTTTTAAAACTAGTGACTGCATTTTTTCTCTAGTAAGAGCATCGAGAGCTCCCAGTGGTTCATCCATTAAAATCAAATCTGGATTATTGATTAGACATCTTGCAAGAGCAACTCTTTGCTGCATTCCTCCAGATAATTGATAAGTTGGAGTATTACCGAAACCTTTTAATCCAACAATATCTAACCATTCATCAACTTTTTTCTGAGTTTCAATTGGATCCTCTTTTTTCATTCTTAATCCAAAATCCACATTTTCAGCTACTGTTAGCCATTCAAATAAAGCACCTTGTTGAAAAACCATTCCTCTTTCAACACCTGGGCCATCTATCTCTTTATTGTTTAGAGTGATATTTCCTGAAGTTGGTTTGATAAATCCAGCAGTTATATTTAATAAAGTAGTTTTTCCACAACCTGAAGGACCTAACACAGTAAGAAGTTCTCCTTTTTTTAGAGTGAAATTTAAATCTTTTAGCGCATGAACAGTTTCTCCCTTAGGAGTCTTAAAAATCATATTAAGATTTTGGGAGATTAAATCACTCATATAGAGACTTTATATTTGAATTTTTAATAAAAAAATAGGCACCAATTTATTACAATTGGTGCCTATCAAAATTTAAATTACCCTTAGATTATAAAGGTAAGAAACTAGTATCTACGTTTCCACTTGGTGTTCCCATTCCTTTTAAGAATGCATCAAGATTTCCACTTTCCATAGATTGTTTAGTTTCCTCAGGTGTTAGAAATTTAAAGCCACTTAAAGTTTCTTTCATATCAGCAACTTTCATTTCAGAAGCTTTTGACATTGAGTTCATATCGCTTTTTCCAGCTCTATATCTCGCATTAGCTTCATGAGTAACTTCAATAAAAGTTCTTAGCATACCTGGATTTTCCTTCATAAACTTAGTAGTTACTGAAGTGATATCAATACCTAAGATACCTGCGTCTCTAGCCTCTTGAACTGTAAGTAATCTAGATCCAACTGCAGTTGCAGCTTTAATTGAATTACCACCAAATAAACATGCCATTACAACATCACCGCTTACCAAAGCAGCAGCACCTTCTTCAGGATCCATTTGAATGATGTCCATTTTTTTTCTGTCCGCACCAACAACTTTCATACTTTCGTCAAAAACATACTCAGCCATTGTACCTAGCGGAACAGCAACTTTTTTACCTTCAAGTTCAGTAGCATTTGCTTTTGTTATACCAGAAGCATTAGATGTTACACATGTTGTACCACCCATTCCGTATTCCATAGCTATGTCTACAAGTTTGATAGGAGCTTTTGATTTAACAGCATTAATGAACGGAACTAAACCTTGAGAGTAAGAGATATCAATATCTCCTGCTAACATAGCATCAGTCATAGCACCACCATTAGTAAAGTTTGTCCACTTTACAGGAACTCCAAGAGCTTTAGCGAAGTTTTTCTTCATCATGTCCTCTAGATTTGGACTTGGCCACTCTAGAAAGTATGCCACTCTTACCTCATTAGCAGCTGAATTAGCTACAGAAATTGAGAGATTAAGAGCTACAAAACATCCAAGAATAAAACTAATTATTTTTTTCATTTTTCCCCTTTGTTATTTATTTATATGTTCTAAGTTTAAAATTAAAATGACTTGGATGTAAAACAAAAAGTGTTATTTTTAAATACAACTTTAAGTTGCGTCAATTATTTTGGTGGTTTATTTCGCCTATTTAGTCTAAAGAAAACTTTAATAACTATATTAAAAAATTTAATAATTCTATGAGTTCAGAAAATCGTACGTCAGTACCAAATTCATTAAATGAGCATTGGATGCCATTTACATCTAATAAGGATTTTAAGCAAAACCCAAGACTTATTACCGAAGCCAAGGGAGTTTATTTAAAAACTCACCACGGAAAAACACAAATAGATGCAAGCTCAGGATTATTTTGTAATCCACTAGGTCATGGAAGAAAAGAAATTACAGAAGCTGTGACCAAACAATTAGAAACTTTAGATTATGCGCAACCATTCCAACAAGGTTTTGGTGGTTCATTCGAATTAGCTACTAGAATTTCAAAACATACACCAGGAAATTTAAATAAAATGTTTTACACAATATGCGGATCAACTGCTGTTGAAACAGCAATTAAAATTGCTGTTGCATATCATAGAGCTAAGGGAAATGCTCATAGATTTAGATTTGTTGGAAGAGAACGTGGTTATCATGGAATGAATATAGGATGTGTTTCTGTTGGAGGAATGATTAATAACGTCAAAACTTTTGCAAGTATTTTAATGCCAGGAGTTCAACACATGAGACATACTCATTTGCCAGAACATAAATTTATAAGTGGACAGCCTGAGACTGGTGGAGATTTAGCAATGGATCTTGAGAGAATAGCAAGTAATTTTGGTCCAGAGAATATAGCAGCTTGTATTGTTGAACCAATAGCTGGGTCTACAGGAACACTTGTTCCACCTAAAGGATATTTACAAAAATTAAGAGAAATTTGTGATAAACATGGAATACTTTTAATTTTTGATGAAGTAATTACAGGATGGGGTAGAACAGGGTCCTCATTTGCTGGACACGAGTTTGGTGTTACTCCAGATATAATGACAATGGCTAAGGCAACAACAAATGGTGTAGTGCCAATGGGAGTAGTTGCATGTAAAGATGAAATTTACGATGCTGTTATGGATGCCTCTCCAATGGGATCTGTTGAATTATTTCATGGCTACACTTATTCTGGAATTCCTGTTGCAGTTGCAGCAGCGCTAGCTGTTCAAGATATTTTTGAAAAAGATGATATTTTTAATAGAGCAAAAAATCTAGCTCCATATTTCCAAAAAGGTCTATTTTCACTTCAAGATTTAGAGTCAGTAGATAATATTAGAGGATATGGAATGATGGGTGGAATTGATATGAAAATGAAGGTAAAACCTGGAAAAGCTGGTTATGAATGCTTTAAAGCTTGTTATGAAGCAGGTGTAAATTTCAAAGCGACAGGTGATTGCTTAATTATAGCACCACAATTTATTTGTGAGGAAAAACATATTGATGAGATTATTGATAAATTAAGAACAGGTATATTAAATTATCAAAAAAATCAAAAGAACTAGTTAATTATATATTCTAATATTTATAGTTTACTGAGGAAAAAATGCGAATAGGTGTACCTAAAGAAATCAAACCACAAGAAAACAGAATAGGACTAACACCAGAAAGTGTAAAAACTCTAGTCTCAGAAGGCCACGAAGTTTTAGTAGAAAATAATGGCGGATATGAAGCTGGATTTGAAAATGAACAGTATAAAAAAGCTGGTGCAAAAATTGTTAGCAAAGCATCAGATATTTTTAATGACTCAGAAATAATTGTTAAAGTGAAAGAACCTCAAAAAATTGAAATAGACATGATTAAAGAAAATCAAATTGTTTACACTTATCTTCATTTGGCTGCAGCTAAAGACCTTACAGACGGTCTGATTAAATCTAAAAGTATTAATATAGCCTATGAAACAGTGACAGACGATAACGGCAGACTCCCGTTACTTGCTCCGATGAGCGCTGTAGCAGGTAGAATGTCTGTACAGGCTGGAGCACATTGTTTAGAAAAAAATCAAAAGGGTAGAGGAGTATTGTTAGGTGGTGCACCAGGGGGAGAACCAGCAAATGTATTAATTCTTGGAGGTGGTGTTGTTGGAGAAAACGCAGCAATTATAGCCACAGGTATGAGAGCCAAAGTTTATATTGTTGATAAATCTGAGGCTAGGTTAAATCAGTTAGTGGAAATATTTGGAGATAAAATTATACCAGTACAAAGTGATAATACAGATTTAAAAAAGTTAGTAGCAGATGCAGATTTGTTAGTTGGAGGTGTTTTAATTCCAGGAGCTGAGGCACCAAAACTGGTCACAAAGGATATGCTTAAATTTATGAAAAGAGGATCAGTAATTGTTGATGTTGCAATAGATCAAGGAGGATGTGTAGAAACAAGCAAACCAACAACTCACAGCAATCCAACATTCATAGTAGATGATGTAGTTCATTATTGTGTTGCAAATATGCCAGGAGGTGTTCCAAGAACATCTACTTTAGCATTAAATCAAGCAACTCTTCCTTATTTAGTTAAATTAGCAAACAAGGGTTATCAAAAAGCTTTAGGTGAAGATAAAAATTTTTTAGCGGGACTTAATATTTACAAAGGGCAAGTAACATATAAAGCTGTTGCTAACGTATTTGGTCATGAATATGTTGAGCCGTCATCAGTTTTAAAATTAATATAATATTAATTTAAAATTTTATAATTTTTTACAACGTCTGAAGCAATTTTTTTAAGATCGTATTTTAGAACTGACTCATTTGTATTTTTTTTGTGTAGGATATAAGTATCCTCTTTTTGATAAGAAATGATTTCTTCAGCCATTTTAATAGCAGAATATTCATCAATTAATTTGCCATTCCAACCATTTACTATTAATTCATTCCCTCCTTTTGTGTTGAAAGATAAAACTGGTAAACCGCAAGCTAAAGCCTCCAGTAATGTAATAGGAAATGCCTCTATTCTTGATAAACTAACGTATATATGATTATTTTTATATATTTTAATTAATTCACTGTTTGGAAATATATCCTCCTCAAAATTTTGAATATTATCATAAAATTTGAAATTTTTTTCATACCTGTCCATATCTTTAAATTTTTTAATTTGATCTATGTTTTTTCCAACTAAAGACCATTTATAGTTAATATTTTTTTCTGATAATTTATTTGCAATTTCAGGAATTAAATCTAAACCTTTTGTATTTTTTGCAAATCTTGCGACTGTTAAAATATGAATTTTATCCTTAATGTTTTCTTCAAGATTTTTAAATTTATTAATTTTTTCCAAACTTACTGAATTAGGCGAAGAAAAAATTCTTTTTTCGTCAATACCTATTTTCAAAATATCTTTTTTTATACTCTTTGATATTGTAAAAAAATAATCTATTTTGAAAATTACACTTTTAAATAGTCTTTCATAAGTTTCATCAATTCTAAAACCGTAATTAAAATTTTTATCAAACTGAATATCGGCCCCATGAAAAGTAACAATAATTTTTTTTTGGAAATATTTTAAGTTATCAATTAAATATAACATCTTATGATTTAAAAAATGAAAATGGAACAAATCATATTTATCCACTTTTAGAAAATATTTTAGATATACTCTAAAAATGATAGATAAGTTAATTTTAAGGTAGAAATTCAAATAAAAAAATAAACTAATTATAAATTTATTAATTATTATAAGTTTATATAAGTTATTTTTTACGTTTGACTTATTCAACAAAAAAAAATCAATGTCATAACCCATTTTTACTATAGTGTTTGCCATATTGTGTGTTTGAACTTGCACACCTCCTGGCTGGGGAAAAAATATTCCTACAAAAAAAGCTATTTTCATAATTGTTTTAATATTATGCTTAAATTACTGTTTCGTCAAAGAGTGGACTGTAAATACAAAAAAAAATTAGTTTAATATTGTCTAAGATATTATTAAAATTTGTTTTTTTTAATAAGTAAGCTAAAAGATAATATGATTGAATTAGATAATTTAAGTAACGTTAGAAGATCTATTAAAAAAATATTACCTAATTTTTTTGTAAAAATAATCAGAAAATATTTGAGCGAACAAAGAGAAAATAAACAGTTGAAAATATTAGGCAATATAAAAACAAATTTTAAAAATATTGTTCAAACAAATACAAACAATATAATTTCAGAATTATGTGAAAAATATGGAAGTGATAAAGGTTTTATTAATCCTGAAATTAAAAAACCTTATACATGGATGCCTCTAAGTTATACATCTTATTATCATTCAATATTTAGTTTATCTAGGGAGAATATAAAGTCAGTTTTTGAATGTGGTCTAGGAACAAATAATCCAAAGCTTGTATCAAATATGACATTAACAGGAAAGCCAGGGGCATCCCTAAGAGTTTGGAGAGATTATTTTGTAAATGCTAATATTTATGGAGGAGATATTGATAAAGATATATTGTTTGAAGAAGATAGAATAAAAACTTTCTATGTTAATCAACTAGATTCGAACAGTATTAAATCTATGTGGAAAAATATCAATGTGGATAAATTTGATATCATCATTGACGATGGTTTACATACTCCTGAAGCAAATCTAAATTTTTTTTTTAATTCATTTGAAAAATTAAAAAATAATGGAACTTATATAATTGAAGATGTAAAAAATAAAAACATTGAGTATGTGAAAAATGAATTAAAAGATTATGATTTAGAAATAGTAATAATTTCTAATAAATATCAAAAAACTTATGGAAGTAGTCTTATTGTGATAAGAAAATCTTAAATAAGTAAAATTAATAATATAAACTATTTTTTTGAAATTGATTGTTTTTTTTCCCAATCAAAAGCAGTTTTTAAAATATATTCCAAGTTATCAAATTTAGGCGTCCAATTAAATGTTTTATTAAATTTAGTTGGGTCTGCAACAACAAGCTTACTATCACCAGGACGTCTTGGTCCAACTTTAAACTTTATCTTTTTGTTTAGCACCTTTTCAAAAGTAGTTAAAACTTCTTTAACAGAAAATCCTTTTCCATAACCACAATTAAAAATATCTGATTTATTTTTTTGGAATAAGTATTTTGCTGAGACTAAGTGAATATCAGCTAAATCAGAAATATGAATAAAATCTCTTACAGGTGTTCCATCTTTAGTATCGTAATCACCACCGTTAATTATAATTTCATTTTTTTTATTTGTAGCTACTTCTGACATAACTTTAATCAAATGTGTTGAATAATTTGAAATTAATCCAGATCTTAATTTTTCATCTGCACCAGCAACATTAAAGTATCTTAATATAATATATGAAATTTCATCAGTTTTAGATTTTTCTATTAGATATTTTTCTAATTTTAACTTTGTCTCAGCATAAGGATTTAAGGGATTTAGATTATCATTTTCGGAAACTCTTAATTTATTAGGATTACCATAAACCGCAGCTGTTGATGAAAAAATTACTTTTTTTAAATTATTTTTAAAACATGTATTTAAAAAAATTTTAGCTTTTTTATAATTAAATTCATTGTATTTTTCTGGCTCATTGACTGACTCATCTACTCTTATAAGACCAGCAAAATGCATTATTACATCAAATTTTTTATAACTCAAAATTTCTAATATTCTTTTTGTGTCAGAAATATCACAGTTATGAAAATAGGCATTTTTGTTAACTAAATTTTTATTACCTGTGATTAAACTATCAATAACATCAACATTAAAACCATTATCAATTAAGATATTAGTAACATTACTTCCTATATATCCTGCACCACCTGTTAATAGAATATTTTTCATAAATAGAATAAATTTTAATTTTGATTTATTATCATTTCCTTTACAATTTATAAAACATTACTTTTATAAAATTGAAATAGTATGTTTTTACTAAGATTATCTTAGAAAAAAAAAATGAAAAATTTATATCATCAAGACATTTTTGATTTTAAAATACCTGTTAATAGTTATTGGGAAGAAACAACAAAAGAAAATTTTGATTTAGATAAATTAAAAAAAGATATTACCTCAGAAGTTACTATCATTGGTGGTGGTTATACAGGATTGTTGTGTGCAATAAATTTAATTGAAAATTATAATTTAGATGTTGTTTTACTTGAAGCTGGTAAAATTGGCTGGGGAGCTTCATCAAGAAATGGAGGATTTTGTTCATTTCCTCCAATTAAAACCTCTTTTAAAAATTTACAAAAAATCTATGGAAAAGAAGAAACTAAGAAATTTTTTAAAAATTCAGTAGAAGGATCAAATTTCACAAGAGACATCATATCGGATTATAATATTGACTGCGATGTTACGGGAGAGTCAAATTTTATTGTAGCTCATCATCCAAATAAATTTAAACAAATAAGAGATCAAGCTAAAATTTACAATAATGAGTTTGATATTGAGACAAAAATTTATTCTAAGGAGGAATTTAATAAAATTGGTCATGAAGGCACTGAGCAATTTGGCGCTTTGTCTTATAAACCTGGTTTTGCAATCAATCCATTAAAATTTGTGAATGGGATTGCCAAGTATGCTTTATCAAAAAAATTAAAAATATACGAACACACGTTAGTAAATAAAATTGATAAAGATAATAGTAATTATATTTTACGAACAAATGAAGGATCTGTTAAAACAAAAAAAGTAGTTATCGCTACAAATGGATTTTATCAAGAAGGTCTAGTGCCTCAATTGAACTCTAGAATTTTGCCGGTGATATCAAACATTATAGTAACAAGAAAACTCACAAAAAGTGAAATTGATTTACATAATTTTAAAACTTATTCCCCAATAACTAATACAAGAAATCTTTTATATTATTATCGAAAATTACCAGATAATCGAATTCTTTTTGGAACAAGAGGAGATTTTATTGGAAGTGATCAATCTAATCTACATAGGTCAAAAAAAATGGAAATATTTTTAAAAAATATTTTTCCAGGATGGTTAAATATTTCTATAGATTATAATTGGAGAGGATTGATAGCCATGTCTCAAAAATTAACACCATCAATTGGAAAAATAGAAAATGAGGAAATATATTATGGCTTCGGATATCATGGAGTTGGCGTGAGTTCTGCCCCGTGGACTGGAAAACAGTTATCAAAATTAGTTTTTTCTTCAAATAGTAAAGATTTGAATGTTTCAAAAATATATAAAGGGTTACCCAAAAAATTTATTTTCCCAAGATTAAGAATATTCTATTTTAGATTGGCAGTCCTATTTTATAATATAAAGGATAGGTTAAGAATTTGAAATCTATTTATAAAAACTTAAGTACCAATCTATAAATTTTTTAATTCCAACTTTGTAATTGGTTTTTGGATTATAGCCAGTAATTCTTTTCAAAAGAGAGCTGTCAGATAATGTTGAGTGGACATCTCCTTTTTGCATTGGCATATAATTTTTTTTAATTTTTTTTCCTAATTCTTTTTCAAGAGTTTTAATAAAATCTAATAAATAAATTTTTTTTGTGTTTCCAATATTCAAAATTCTATACGGCGCAACTGGGGAGATACTATCATTTTTTATTTTCTTTTTCGAATTTAAATTTGGTGGCTTATTAATCAATTTATATATTCCATCTACTATATCATCTATGTAAGTATAATCTCTGTACATTCTACCTTTATTGTAAATATCAATTTTTTTTCCAGACAAAATCTTTTTTGTAAATTTAAAATACGCCATGTCAGGTCTACCAAAAGGACCATAAACTGTAAAAAATCTTAACATTGTAATTGGTAATTTCCATAAACTTGAGTAGGAATGAGCTATACTTTCTGTAGATTTTTTTGTGGCAGCATAAAAGCTTAATTGATGATCAGTTTTATCAATTTCTTGAAATGGAAACTTCTTGTTTGATCCGTATACAGATGAGCTTGAACCAATTATTAAATGCTTAATTTTTAGTTTTTGAGAAATTTTAAGAATATTAAAAGTGCCCATTATATTAGAATTTAAATAGGTATCTGGATTTTTAATACTATATCTAACACCTGCTTGGGCCGCTAAATGTACTATTATTTGAGGTTTAAATTTGTTTAAACATAAAGTTAATTTTTTCTCATTTTCAAGTTTTCCTCTAGTAAAATAAAAATTTTTATATTTTTTAAGTATATTAAGTCGTGCTTTTTTTAATTTTATATCATAATAGTTATTCATAGAGTCAAATCCATGAACTTTAACTCCTTTATTGAGAAATTTTTGAGCTAGATGAAATCCAATGAAGCCCGAGGATCCAGTTATGAATATATTCATAGAGTATTTTGTTTATTAATTTTTATTTTAGAATATACATTAGTTACAATTTATCAAACAACTTTAAAATGATTTTAATTACTGGATCTACAGGCTTAATTGGTTCTGATGCTTGTTTATTTTATTTAAACAAAAAAAAAACAGTAATAGGTATTGATAATGATTTAAGAAGTTACTTTTTTGGAAAAAGAGGAAGTAATAAATGGAAGGAATTAATTCTCAAAAAGAATAAGCAATATAAACATTTTTCAACTGATATAAGAGATAAAAAAAAAATTTTTTATATATTTAAAAAATACGGAAAAAGAATAACCTCCATAATTCATACTGCAGCACAACCTTCTCACGATTGGGCAGCTAAAGAACCATTTACTGATTTTGAAATTAACGCCAATGGAACATTAAATCTATTAGAGGCATATAGAGTTTACTGTCCACAAGCATCATTTATATTTACCTCAACAAATAAAGTCTATGGTGATAGACCTAATTTTTTACCCTTAAGAGAAAAAAAATTAAGATTTGAATTAAGTAAAAACCATGTTTTTTTTAAAAAAGGTATTGATGAAAGTATGTCATTAGATCACACAACACACTCAATTTTTGGAACATCCAAAACATCTGCTGATTTACTTGTACAAGAATACGGTAGATATTTTAATTTAAAAACAGCTACTTTTAGAGGTGGTTGTTTAACAGGAGAAAATCATTCAGGTGCTCAACTTCATGGTTTCTTATCTTTTTTAGTAAAATCAATTTTAACTGAAAAAGAATATTCAATCTTTGGCTACAAAGGAAAACAAGTTAGAGATAATATACATAGTATTGATGTAGTAAATGCATTTGACCAATTTGTAAAAAAACCTTTAAATGGAGGTAAGGTCTATAATTTAGGTGGTGGAAGAGAAAATAGCTGCTCTATCCTTGAAGCAATAAAAATGATTGAACAAATTAGTGGTAAAAAAAGCAAGTATAAGATTTTGAATAAGAATAGAATTGGAGATCATATATGGTGGATTTCTGACAATTCAAAATTTAAAAAGGATTACCCTAATTGGAAAATAAAAATAAATTTAAAAAAATCACTTGAAAAAATGATTTCTCATGAAATAAAAAATCTTCATGGGTAAAAACTTACCATCATCTGTAAAAACTATAGTAATTGGAGGAGGAGTTATTGGATGCTCTGTGGCTTATCACTTAGCAAAATTTGGGTGGAAAGATACAATTCTTCTAGAGAGAGATCAGCTTACATCAGGAACAACATGGCATGCTGCGGGACTTGTAAGTCAATTAGGACCTTCGGCAACAATAACTAAAATAAGAAAATACTCATTAGATTTATATAAAGAACTTGAAAAAAAAGTTGATCATTCTGCTGGATTACGATTGAACGGTGCACTTTCTCTTGCAGAAACAAAAGGAAGATGGCAAGAACTACAAAGACAGGCTACAACTGCTCAATTGTATGATATTGATGTAAGAATATTAGATAAAAATCAAATTAAAAAAGAATTTCCAATTGTAAACACAGATAATGTAACAGGTGGAATTCTAATGCCAGGTGATGGTGCTGCAGATCCCTCTGGAGTAACTCATATGTTAGCAAAAGCTGCCAAACAAGAGGGTGCTCAAATTTTTGAAAAATCTCCTGTTGATGAAATTTTGACAAAAAATGGAAAAATTTCTGGAGTAAGAGTTAATGGTCAAAAAATAAGTTGTGAATATATTGTTTTGGCCTCAGGAATGTGGTCAAGACAAATAGGTGAGAGAGCTGGAGTAAGTATACCTTTGTATCCTGCTGAACATTTTTATATAATAACAGAACCAATAAAAAATCTTTCTAGCACCTTACCAACTATTAGAGATTTTGATAATCGTACTTATCTCAAAGAAGATGCTGGAAAAATATTGTTGGGTATATTTGAGGGAAATTCCATTCCAGCTTGGAACAAAACAAACAAAGTCCCAGAAAATTTTTCATTTGGAGAATTTCAAGAAAATTTTGAACATTTTGAACCATATTTAAATAGTGCTTTAAAAAGATTTCCAGTTTTAGAAACAGCTGGAATAAGAAAATTTTTTTCTGGTCCTGAGTCATTTACTCCAGATACAAATACTTTGTTAGGAGAGGTACCAGAAATTAAAAATTTTTTTGTTTGTTGTGGATTAAATAGTATAGGAATAGGAAGTGGAGGTGGAGTAGGCAAAGCTACAGCTGAGTGGATGATTAATGGACATATTAATGAGGATATATTTTGTTATGATATTAAAAGATTCCAAAAGTTTCATTCTGAACTTGGTTTTATTAAAAAAAGAATAACTGAGTCGTTAGGCGATTTATATGGAATGCACTGGCCATTTAAACAACATAAAACATCTAGAAATATTAAAAAACTTCCTTACCACGAAGATTTAAAAAGTTTTGGAGCATGTTTTGGTGTATCAGGCGGATATGAAAGACCTATGTGGTTTGCACTTGATGGTGAAAAGAATCAATATGAATATAGTTATAATTTTCAAAATTGGTATCCGTCAGCAGAATATGAGACTAATAACACAACTAAGAATGTTGGTTTATTTGATCTTACACCTTTTTCTAAGTTTGAAATAAAATCTATCTCTGCTCATCAAGAATTGCAAAAAATTTGCACTGCTAACATTAAGAATGAACCAGGCAAGTGCGTTTATACGCATATGTTAAATTCTGATGGAGGTATTGAGGCTGACTTGACAGTTGTATGTATTGAAAAAGACAATTTTAGAATAATAAGCTCGGCTGCTACACGTGAAAGAGACAAGTTTCATATTAAAAAACATTTATCCTCAGATATTGATTTGAAAGATATTACTGATGAATATTGTGTTTTTGGCTTATTCGGACCTAAAAGTAGAGATTTAATAAAAACTATCAGCCTTGATGATTTTGATAATGAAAAATTTAGGTTTGGGACAGCAAAATACATAACGATAGACGATGTAAAAGTTTGGGCCCAAAGATTATCCTATGTGGGTGAGTTAGGTTTTGAATTATATGTAAAATTTAATGATGCTCAAAAAATATATGAATTACTTATAGAAAATGGAAAAAAGTTCAATCTTTCAAATTGTGGAATGCATGCAATGGATATTATGAGAATGGAGAGTGGTTTTTTACATTGGGGACATGATATTTCTCCTGAGGAAAATCAGTACCAAGCAGGATTGACTTTTACAATAAGTAATAAAAAAGATGTAGATTTCATTGGAAAGAAAGCACTAGAAAAAATTAAAAAGAATAAAATTAAAAGTAGATTTGCTATGTTTATACTCAAACATAGCAAACCAGGTGAGCCATTATTACTTCATGATGAGCCTATTTATTTAGATGAAAAAATTATTGGTAGATCAACTTCTGGAAATTATTCGTTTAATTTCAAGAAAAACTTAACTTTTGGTTATATAAATAATGATTTTACAAATGAAGAACTTCAAAATAAGAACTTATTTATTGAGGTCGAAAAGAAAAAATATCCAATTAAAATAATTTATAAACCTTTAAAGCAAACTAATTTTAAAAATAATTAAATTTTATTTTTAAGAAGAAAAACAAATAAAAGACCACTTACATACATTATAAGGGCATATGCTGCTGTTGGGGTAACATAAATTATATCTGAACCAAATATTTGTGTTGAAACAAATATTGCTAGAGTACCATTTTGAAGACCACATTCCAAAGCAATACATTTCATTTGCTTAATTCCTGAGGCAAAAGCTTTCGCAAGATAATACGCTAAAATCATCATTGTCAGATTTAAAATCAAAGTAATTAATCCAGCTTGCTTCAAGAAATTTATAAAGTTTTCTCTTTCCTGGTAAAATGCAGCTATAAAAAAAATAATAAAAAATACAATATTAATTTTGTCAAATATTACTATTTTTGAAACTATAAAGTTTTCCGCAAATTTTCTTAGAATCATTCCCATGATAACAGGAACTGTTACAACTAGAAACATTTTTAGTGCAATACTAGTCATAGAAATATCTTTTGAAAAATCTGTAATTCCAAATAAATTAGCAGATGTAAAAATTATTAAAGGAACTGTAATAATACTAAATAAACTTATTACAGCTGTTAAAGTAATTGATAAAGCAACATCTCCATTGGCAAATTTAGTTAATATATTTGATGTAACTCCACCTGGTGCTGCAGCAATGATCATTACTCCAATTGCAATTTCAGGAGGTGTTCTAAAAATTATTATCAATAGATAAGCAATAATTGGCAGAATAATTAATTGTGATAAAAACCCTAGAAAAAAATCTTTTGGTGTTTTTAATACTCTTGTAAAGTCCTCAATCTTTAAACCCAAACCCAATCCCAACATGATTAATGCTAAAATAATTGGTGCAATTTTTGTTACAATTTCCACATATCCCTCTCAAATGCTTTTTGTAATAGTGTAACAAAGATAAATATATTTTTAATTTAAGAAATTACAAGAAGATTTAAAACTTTACGAATAAACTTTGCTTTATATTTAAAAACTTTAGACTGATAAGGTAAAATTTTTTTAAAATTTAGTGTTGATAATTCATATTGTTTTTGTTTATTTACTTTTATTAAATCATTTTTTATTAAAAATTTACATTTTCTAATAATTGTTGCTCTTGGAATATTTGTCATCTCAGAAATAGACATTGCACTAACACCACTATTAATACCAACATTATTTATAAGAATTTTACTTGTAGCGTTATAATCAAGCGGAATATTATTTGAGTTTGGATTTTGTAACTCTTTTGAAACATTTAAAACTTGGTTCATCGCAACAGTTCCCCAAATATGAAATGTAGTTAAATCTTGCATAAACTTATGATACCCAATGATTAGAGGTATCTGCATCCGATAATACCACCTCCAGCATAATGAAAATTTTTTTTTTATAATTTCCTCAATGATTTTTGGATCAAGTTTTTTAGAATAAGTCTTATTTTTATTTAAAGCTTGAGAAACTAAATAAATATATTTTGATGAAAATTTAATTTGGTTGTTAGGTTTCACAAAATAAAAAGCTTTTCTATCAATTAATATTTTTTTTTTTATTCTGTTTATTACTCCTTCTTTCTCAAGTTCTAATACTTTTCTTCTTACAGTTTCTTTTGGTAAATCTAGTTTTTCACATAACTCAGCAATACTAAATTTTTCAATTTGTAGAAAGGATTTTGAGTAATACTCATCAAATGAATACTGAATATTCATTTGATCATAAAATTGAAGAGTTTTTTCAATCAATGAAATTACAATCAAATGTTTATAATGATCGTTAAATGACCAATATATATTGTTCATCCAATTCCATTGATGACTAATCCATTCTTTACTTAATTCCGAGTAGTTACTCATTATTGTTTCGTAGACCTGATCGTCAGTTAAAGTTTTGGAAAAGTCTATTTGTTCTAAGCTCATTGTTTAAATTTTTGATTAGAGACCCAAAATGGTCACTTGTCAATCTATAGTTGCCCCATTTTGGACTTTAGCTTTTTTGCGGGCAACCTTGTTATATGATTTAATTTAGTATGAATAAAAAAGGCTTTGATGCAGAAATAACACTTAACAAGACCCTAGAGTTTAATAATTCTGTTGAAAAGCCTTTGAAAAAAGAAATTAATCAAGTGAAAAAAGTGGATATAAATGTTCTAAAAGCTAGAGCTCAGGAAGCTCAAGACAAAGAAAATAAAAAAAATATTTCAATTTTTATCGTATTCCTATTAGCTCTTAGTGCTGCAGGAATTTACTTATCAGTATAAATTATTTGAATAAAAATTAATAAGGTGATTAAATACTTTTGTGAAAAATACTCTAATATCACTCAGAAATAAATTTGTATCAAGATATACAATCAAAGATGTTGATACTTATGAAGCTAAATCAACTAATATTAATGTATTATTGAATAGAGTAAAACTCGATCAAAAAAAAGAAAGTAGAAAAAAAATATTATTTACTGCAGTAACGTCACTTGGCCTTCTTTTATTTGGTGTTATGATATTTTAGTTAAATATTTACCTGTAAAAATTAAGATAATTTGGGACAATTCCTTTTCAATCAATCAATTATACAATTAAGCAGCTAAGCCATTTGCAACGTTTTTTTAAAAGTAGTATAAACCTAATAATTTTGGCGGGGTAGCTCAGTTGGTTAGAGCGCAGGACTCATAAGCCTGAGGTCAGTGGTTCGATCCCACTTCCCGCTACCATTAAATTTAAAGAATCTTTTTTAATTTACTAATATTCATACCCTGATTAGCTGGAATTTTGTCAGATTTTGATAATTTTGCTTTTTTAACATTTATTTTTTTTGATTTTGCAAAATTATAAACAGATTGTTGTTTGCCACCAACATTAAGTATACCTTTTTTATTAATAATACTTGGTAAAATTTTAACTAAATCTTCGTGATACATGAAATTAGAAATTAAATTGGTAAAAGCCTGCTTATATTGGAAAGGTTTTTCAGTCATAGTAATTCTTAAAATAAGAGAATTTTTATACATTGAGACAGCACATTCACCTCCAAGTTTAGAAATCCCGTAATTATTAAATGGTTTAACTGGGTCGGTTTCTTTGTAATTACCTTTTGAACCCTCGTAAACATACCCAGTTGAAAAATAAACAATTTTAATATTAAATTTATTACAAATTTTTACTAAATTTGCAGTCCCTATTATATTCAAATCAATACTTTTATTGATATTTTTTTCGTGAATGTTCATTGGCCTTGATAATCCTGCAGTATGTAAAATTATTTGAGGTTTAGTTTTTTTAATAATTTTTAGTATTGATCTTTCACTAAGAATATTACATTCTTTTTTAGTCGCGAAATATAAATTTAATTTAGTATTTTTATTTTTTAAAATTTTAGCAAATCTACCATCACTGCCTGTTACTAAAATTTTTTTTTTAGACATTATTTCTTTTTCTATAATCTAAATAAGATATACCATTTTGATCTTTTTTCGAAATAATCATCTTTTTAATTGGCCATTTAATTTTCAATTTTTCATCATTATATCGTATTGTTGTTTCACTTTTTTGATTTCTATATTCAGTACATGAATAAGTTATAAAATTTTCTTTTGATAAAGTACAAAATCCATGAGCAAAGCCAGGTGGTATATAAATAGATTTAGAATTTTTATCACTTAAAATAATACTAAATACTTTTCCGAAAGATTTTGAGTTTTTTCTTAGATCTAAGGCAACATCGAAAATTTTACCTTTTAGAACTGTTATTATCTTTCCTTGAGGTCTTTTAGTTTGAATGTGAAGTCCTCTTAAAACATTTTTTTTTGAAAAAGACATTACATTAAAAATAAATTTTTTTTTAATATAATTTTCAGAATATAACTCTTGAAAATACCCTCTAGAATCTTCAAATTTTTTTTTTTGAATAATCAATAAATCTTTAAACTTTGTTTTAATTATCATAATCAAATAAGATTATTCAGATATTTTGAGTAATCACAATTACCATAAAATTTAATTGCATTTCTAATATGTTTTTTATTTATCCACTTAAAATTAAAAGCTATTTCTTCTAAACAGGCAATCTTGAAACCTTGTCTATTCTCTATCGCAGAAACAAATGCAGAAGTCTTATAAAAATCTTCAATCGAACCCGTATCAAGCCATGCACCGCCTCTACCAATTAAGTCAGCAGTTAGTTGGTTTTTTTTCCGATAAATATTCAATAAATCAACAATTTCAAGCTCATTTCTTCTTGAGGGTCTAAGTTTTTTTGCGTAATTAACTACTTTTTTGTCAAAAAAATACAAACCTGTTATGGCTAAATCAGAAAAAAATTTTTTTGGTTTTTCTTTAATTGATAAAATCTTATTTTTGGAGTTTATTTTTGCAACTCCAAATGCCTCTGGTTTTTGAACTTTATACAAAACAATTTTAGCCCCATTTTTTAATTTTGTGTTTTCAAGAAGTTTACTTGACAAATATTGACCATAAAAAAAGTTATCTCCTAGTATCATTGCGACATTTTGATTTCCTATAAACTTTTCCCCTAGAATAAATGCATCAGGTAAACCTCTTGGTTTATCTTGCTCCTTATATTCAATCTTTAAGCCTAGATTATTTCCATTTGGTAGTATCTTTTTATATTGATCTAATTGACCTTTATTAACAATGATTAATATATCTCTTATTTTAGCTAGCATTAAAATTGATAAAGGGTAAAAAATTAATGGCTTATCATAAACTGGAAGTAGTTGTTTATTCACCGCTTTGGTTAATGGACTCATTCTTGTTCCCTGACCTCCAGCTAATATAATTCCTTTTTTAATCATTTAGTGCCTAATCTTTTTATAATATCTTTTTTTGATAAATATTTATAATATTTTTTATTTTTCAAATACCAATCAAAAGTTAATTTAATACCTTGTCTAAAATTTGTTCTTGGTTTCCAGTTAAGTTTATTCTTAATTTTGTTACTGTTTAAAGCATATCGAATATCATGTCCTGGTCTATCTTTAATAAATAAAATTTTAACTTTTTTTCCAATTTTAATTAAAGATTTTGAAACATCTAATAATTCCTTTGAAACTTGTAAATTGCTTAAATTTTTACCTGATCCTATGTTGTAAAACTCTCCAATCTTACCTTTATTAAATACTTTAAGTAAAGCTTCGCAGTGATCTTTTACATAAATCCATTCTCTTGAGTTGGTTCCTTTACCATAAATTGGTAAAGGTTTGTTATTTAAAATATTATAGATAAGTTTTGGTACTAATTTTTCTGGGTGTTGTTTAGGACCATAATTATTTGAACAATTTGTTACAATCGCTGGAATTTTAAAAGTTCTTACATATGAATAAACTAAATGGTCTGAAGCAGCTTTACTTGCAGCATATGGAGAACTTGGTTTATATGGATATTTTTCAGATGATCTGCCAGTTAAAATATCTCCATAAACTTCATCAGTGGATATATGGATTAATTTTGATTTATATTTTTTTGAGTATTCTTTGAAACATTCTAAAAGATTAAAAATACCAACGATATTACTTTGAATAAAATTTTTTGGACTATCTATTGACCTATCAACATGAGTTTCAGCTGCAAGATTAAAAACTGCCGCTGGTTTATATCGTTCTAGTATTCTTTTAATTTTTTTGTCTCTAATATCACATTTGATAAATTTATATTTTTTTGAATTCTTATATTCTTTAGTATTATAAAAATTCGATGAGTATGTAGCTTTATCAATATTGATGACATAATAATTTTTACTTATTAGAAGATCTAATAAATTACTACCTATAAAACCTAGTCCACCTGTAACAATTATTTTTTTCATTTTAAATTTTAATGTCCTGGAAATTCTATCAAATTTTCAACTTTATATCCTTCTTTAACTAAATTTTTACATCCATTTAAATCAAAAAGATTTATAACAAATATAAAACATGAAACTTGTCCACCTGAAATTTCAATTAATTTTGCTGCTGCTTCTGCGGTGCCTCCTGTAGCAATTAGGTCATCTATAACCAAAACATGGTCATTTTTTTGAATAGAATCTTTATGAACCTCAATTGTTGCAGTGCCGTACTCTAGTTCAAAATCAATGGAGTACACATCACCAGGCAACTTATTTTTTTTACGTAACATTACAAAAGGTTTTTTTAATAAGTATGAAACTGCTGAGGCAAAAACAAAACCTCTAGATTCTATTGCAGCTATTTTGTCTATTTGATAACTTTTTGATCTTTCAACTATTTGGTTAATACAATTTTCAAAAGCTTTTTCATTTTTAATAAGTGTAGTTATATCCCTAAATAATATACCCTTTTTAGGATAATTAGGAATTGATCTTATAAAGTCTTTTAAATTCATAATTGTTAATTATAAAAACATAAATAAATTAATATTTTACTATGACAATAAATAAATTAGCATTTATAGGTGGAAGTGGGCTCTATGATGTTGAGGAGTTTAAAAATAGAGAATTATTGGATTTAAATACCCCTTGGGGAAAGCCATCAGATCAAATTTTAAAAACTGATTACAAAAATAAAGAGGTATATTTTTTACCTAGACATGGAAGAGGTCATATTATATCTCCCTCAAAAATAAACTTTAGAGCTAATATCGATGCCCTTAAACAATTAGGGGTTACTGATATAGTATCAATTTCTGCTGTTGGCTCTCTAAAAGAAAATTTGCCTCCAGGAAAATTTGTAATCATTGATCAATTTATAGACAGAACATTTACAAGAGAAAAAACTTTTTTTAATGATGAAATTGTTGCACATGTTTCCATGGCCCATCCAACATCTAATGGTTTAATGAATGCTTGTGAAGAATCAATAAAAAAGGAGAAAATAGAATATCAAAGAAATGGAACATATGTTGTGATAGAAGGTCCACAATTTTCAACCTTAGCAGAATCAAATTTATATAGAACATGGAAAGCAGATGTTATTGGAATGACTAATATGCCAGAAGCAAAATTAGCAAGAGAGGCAGAAATAAGATATGCATCTGTTTCAATGGTAACAGATTATGATTGTTGGCATCCAGATCATGAAAATGTTGATGTTCAACAAGTTATAAAAAATTTATTAGGAAATGTAGCTAAAGCAAAAAATATGATTAAAGATTTAATTGAGAATTTTGAAAATTATATTGATCCAAATGATCCCGCAAATAACTGTTTGGATGTGGCAATTATTACTGCACCTGAAAAAAGAACAAAAAAAACCAAAGATAAACTAAAAACAATAGCCGGAAGAGTTCTAAGTAAATGAAAAAATTTATAGCGATATCATTTATCATTTTATTTAACACAAATGTCTTAGCTGATAAAATGACTAAGAGTGGATTTTTGACTGACAAAGTTAGTTATTCAAAAGAACAAAAAATAGAGAACCCGCAAAATAAAATTCTATTAATTTATAATCATGGTCAAACTACTCATGATGGTCCTTCCAGTGATTGCGCATGGAAGGGAGGAATGCATAATATGTCATCTTTAGTTGGAAAAAAAATTAAAGATAAAGAGATAGTGGTTTATCTCTTTTGTACAGGCAAACTTAAAGGAGATGATTATAAAAGATTATGGAATAAAAAAAAATTTACAGAACCATATAAAGGTAAGCCTAAACTTGAAAAAAGATTAGATGCAAATTTAAAACTTATTGAGGATTTTACTGCTCAAGGATTTAATAAAAAACAAATGTTTATAACTGGGCGATCTTGTGGTGGATGGATGACAATGATGTTACTCAGTAGATATCAAGATATTGTCGCTGGTGGTATTTCTTTCGTACCTGAATGCTATGGTCGTTTAACCAAAACGTATAAAGTTGAGAAAGTTGGAGTAGAGGATGCTTTAAAAAAATTTAAAGAAAAAGATGGTACTGGTCCAGCCAATATGAGGCAAATGCAAATAGATGAGATCAAAAAAAGCTCAAATTTACCTGTATTAGTTTTTACTCATCCTAAAGATCCATTTGGTGGATTAGTATCTGATTGGGTTGAGGAAGTTTCTGGTGTTGAAAGAATAGTCATTTCTCAAGACAACAAGGTTAATGGAAAAAGCTGTAGTGTATGGGGAAAACCAATTAAAAATTATCATGATATGGACAGGGCAAATTGTTTCAAAGAATTTAATCAAAAAATTTTAGATTTTATTGCTTCAAGAGTTAATTAAATGAAAATAGAGGGAAAAGAATATCGTACGATTTGGTTTGAAAACGATGTAGTAAAAATTATTGATCAAACCAAACTTCCACATCGATTTATTATAAAAGACCTTAAAACGGTTAAAGATGCAATAAATGCAATTAAAGTAATGGAGGTGAGAGGTGCGCCATTAATAGGAGCGACAGCAGCTTATGGATTAGTATTAGCTATTATTGAAAATAATGACCAATCTTTTTTAAAAAAATCATCTGAAGATTTAGTTAGTTCAAGACCTACAGCGATTAATCTTAAGTGGGCAGTAGATAGAATGATGAATAAATTATCAAGCGTAAATAGTGATAAAATTTTAGAAATAGCTTTGATTGAAGCAAAGGAAATCTGTGAGGAAGATATAAAGTTTTGTGAAAATATAGGGTTGAATGGTCTTAAAATTATAGAAGGAATTTATAATAAAAAAAAAAATACAGTTAATATTTTAACTCATTGTAATGCTGGATGGCTTGCAACAATAAATTGGGGAACAGCAACGTCTCCCATATATCATGCTCATAAAAAAGGTATCCCAGTTCATGTTTGGGCAGATGAAACTAGACCAAGAAATCAAGGTGCAAATCTTACTTCATATGAATTAAATGAAGAAGGAATTAAAAATACAATAATAGCGGATAACACAGGTGGAATTTTGATGCAAAGAGGAGAGGTTGATATGTGTATTGTTGGAACAGATAGAACTTTGGCTAATGGAGATGTTTGTAACAAAGTTGGTACCTATTTAAAAGCACTTGCTGCTCATGATAATAACATTCCTTTTTATGTTGCTCTTCCAAGTTCAACAATTGATTGGAATATTAAAGATCATAAAGAAATACCTATAGAGGAAAGGAATTCAGAAGAACTATCTCATTTGGAGGGTTTAGATGAAAATGGAAAAATTAAAAAAATACAAATATATCCTACAAAAAGTAAAGTGATGAATTTAGCTTTTGATGTAACACCAGCAAAATATGTGACAGGATTAATTACAGAAAAAGGTATATGCGAAGCATCAACAAAGGGATTAAAGAAGTTATTTAAATGAAAAATTTAGATCAAAGAAATAAAATTATTGAATATTCTTTAAAATTAAATTCTACAAATCTTTCACCTCTTAGATCTGGCAATATATCGTTAAGAGGGAGAGAGGATGATAAAGATGGATATTTAATTACTCCTTCTGGAAAAAAATATGAAACTTTAAAACCGGAAGATATTGTTTTTATGGGTTTAAATGAAGAGACAGAAAATAACGACTCAATCAATAAACCCTCATCTGAATGGAGATTTCATAGAGATATTTACATTAATAAAAAAAATGCTCAGGCTATTGTTCATGCTCATTCCCCACACGCAACAGCTGTATCTTCACATGGAAAAGCAATACCACCATTTCATTATATGATTGCACTTGCAGGAGGTGAGGACATCAAATGTGCTGATTACGCTACTTTTGGAACAGAAGAGCTT
Source organism: uncultured Pelagibacteraceae bacterium (assembly GCA_902627935.1). Classification (GTDB taxonomy): domain Bacteria; phylum Pseudomonadota; class Alphaproteobacteria; order Pelagibacterales; family Pelagibacteraceae; genus Pelagibacter. The sequence continues at coordinate 62,874 of CACOLA010000001.1, forward strand.
TCCAATAATGTAATTAAAGCTTTAGAAAATAGAAGTGCTTGCTTGATGTCTAATCACGGACAGGTTGCTTTTGGAAAAAATTTAGATGAAGCTTTTGAACTTGCACAAGAGATAGAAAATATTTGTCATCAATACACTATTGCTCTAAAGTTAGGAATGCCAAAGATTCTTTCTTTTGAAGAAATGAAAAAGGTTTTAGATAAGGCTAAAAATTATAAAAAAGGGTAAAATGATAAAAGTTGGGGAGCATATTACTTTAGATATAATTGGAACTTCCAAGGAATACGATCCATCGGTTTATGAGAGAGTTATCAATAAAATCGCTAAAGCTGCAGATGTTACTATTCTTAATATTTCTAAATATAAATTTGAACCTCAAGGTTTTACAATTTTAGCTTTACTTGCAGAAAGTCATATAAGTTTTCATACTTTTCCAGAAAAAGGAATTATAAGTTTTGATTTTTTTACTTGTGGAAAAATAAGTCCGTCTGTCGCAATTGATATTATTAAGAATGAATTTAAACATAAAAGAATAGTAAAAAAAGAATTTAATAGAGATACAAGATCACTGTACCATGACATATATAGCTCACCTGGATTACAAAAATCATACGTAGTAAATGAAGTTTTGGAGGATTTTAAATCAAAAGTTGGGCAACATATCGAAATCTTAGATCTGGAACAATTTGGAAAATCATTGTTTATTGATGGTGAAATTCAAGTAGCAACTTCTGATGAACATTTATATAGCTCAACGTTTGTTGGCGCAGGTTTAAAGTTAAATAAGTCTAATGAAAGAGCAGCTATCATTGGTGGCGGTGATGGTGGTGTAGCAAGGGAATGTATATCAAAAAATTTTAATTTTGTTGATTGGTATGAGCTTGATCCTGAAGTTGTGAATGTTTGTAATAAGCATTTAGGAGATATTGGAAAAAAAGCTACTGAAAAAAATTCAGTAAAATGTGTATGGGGTGATGCTTTTGAAAGTATTAAATCAGTAGGAGAGGATGTGTATGATCATATTTTTGTTGATTTAAACGATGATCAATATTGCATAGATTTAGCAGCAAAAAATATGGACAACCTGGTAAGAATTTTAAAACCAAAAGGAGTAATTACGGCGCAAGTTGGTAGCCAAGATAAAAAACCCCATCAAGTTGAAAATTGGTTAAATGTTTTTCATCATCACTTTGGAAATACTAAGTTATCAAGGGTTTATGTGCCTAGTTTTGATTGTTCATGGAATTTTTCTTCCTCAATAAATCATTAATTTTTCCTTTTTAAAATCTAAAAATTATGAAATACTATTTTTTTTATTAAAGGAGATAATGATGAATATATTCAAAAAAATAATTTTTTCAGTCTTATTTTCAATATTAATAATTGGAAATGTTAATGCTGATAAAATAAAAATTGGAACAGAAGGCGCCTATCCTCCATGGAACTCAAAAAATGAGGCAGGAAAGTTGATAGGGTTTGAAGTCGAATTGGCTTATACGTTATGTAGATATATAGGACAACAATGCGAGATCGTTGAGCAAGACTGGGATGGTATGATACCTGCGCTAATCATGAGAAAGTTTGATGCGATTATGGCAGGAATGTCAATTACTGCTGAAAGACAAAAAGCAATCAGTTTTTCCCAAGGCTATGCAGATGAAGTTGCCTCATTAGCTGTCATGAAAGGGTCTAGTCTAGAAGGTTTAGATACACCTGCTGGAATTAATTTGACCAAACCTGATGGTGCAGCGAAGAAAGCATTAAAAACTCTTACTGCTGCTTTAGCTGGAAAAACAGTCTGTGTTCAGACAGCTACAATTCATCAAAACTTTTTAGATTCAGGTGATGTTGGTAAGGTTAATGTAAGAACATATAAAACTCAAGATGAAGTAAATCTTGATTTAGCATCTGGTAGATGTGACGCTGCATTAGCTGCTGCTGTTGCATTTAGTGACTATGCAGAAAAATCTGGCAAACCAGTTGTTTTGACTGGACCAACTTTTTCTGGTGGTGCATTTGGTAATGGTGTTGGAGTAGGTATTAGAAAAGATGATACCGAACTTTTAAAAAAGTTTAACGCTGCAATTAATAAAGCAAGAAAAAACGGAGATATTAGTAGAATAGCTACTAAATGGTTCGGTTTTGACGCTTCTATGTAATTAATTTTAGATTCGGCGACTATATATATAGTCGCCAATCTTTATGGAACTTCTAGCTTTTGGAAATACTGGTTGGGGTGATGAGTTGTTTTATGCTACCCTGATGACGATAGCTGTATCAATTACAGCCATGTTAATTGGTTTTAGTTTTGCCGCTATTTTTACACCACTCAAAATTTCAAAAAATAAATTGTTAAATTTTGTTGCAAATTCTTACACTACGGTCATTAGAGGAGTGCCAGAATTATTAGTAATTTACCTTTTCTTTTTTGGAGGAACCGGTGCAGTAATGTTTGTTGCTTCAATATTTGGTTATAATGAGTATATTGAAATTAATGCATTTATAACTGGTGCGTTTGCCATTGGAATAATTTCTGGTGCTTATTCAACTGAGGTTTTTAGGGGAGCAGTTCAATCAATTGACAAAGGTCAGTTTGAGGCTGCTAAGGTCTTAGGATTAAGTAAATTCGCGCAATTTTTTAAAATCATTCTTCCTCAGGTTTTACGACTAGCAATTCCCAATCTAAGTAATGTCTGGCAAATAACCCTTAAAGATACATCTTTAATTTCTGTAACTGGTTTGGTTGAAATTATGAGACAATCTTATATTGCAGCAGGGTCCACTAGAGATCCTTTATTCTTCTATTCATTTGCAGCTGTTTTGTATTTAATACTCACTTATTTAAGTATGAAGTTAATCAATAGATTAGAAGTTAGATATAGCAGGGGATACTGATGGATATAGAATTAATGGTAACTAGTTTTCCAAAATTGTTAAGTGCAGCAGTTGTAACTTTAAAATTATTATCGGTTTCTTTAATAATAGGTTTATTTATAGGATTGTTATTTGCAATTTTAAGAATAAATAGAAATATCTTTATTAATAAATTTGCATATGGATACTCTTATGTTTTTAGAGGTACTCCATTATTAGTACAAATATTCATTATTTATTTTGGTTTAGGACAAATTGAATATTTAAGAAGTACATTTTTATGGGTCATTTTAAAAGAACCTTACTGGTGTGCAATCATAGCTTTTGCTTTAAATACTGGAGCTTATACTTCAGAAATTTTAAGATCAGCATTTCAAACGATTAAACCAGGAATTATTGAAGCTGGTAAAAGTCTAGGTCTATCTAATAAAATAATTTTCTATAAAATTCAAATACCAATAGCTATAAGACAATCACTTCCGGCATATGGAAATGAAATCATTTTAATGATGAAGGGAACATCTTTAGCAAGCACAGTTACACTTATGGATTTAACTGGAGTAGCAAAATATATCATTTCAACTACATTTAAGCCTATCGAGGTATTTATCGTGGCTGGTGGTATTTATTTATTTATGACCTTTATTATTCATAATGTAATAAAATTTTTAGAAAAAAAATACAGTTTTAGTAATTAGTATATTCTTTAATTTCTCTTATTTTTGAACCCGTGAGATAATTTATTTCGAGTTTAATTTTAGCCCTTTCGTCATTTAAAAAATGCACATCTCTTGATAATTTAATAAATTTTTCCCCAAAATCTTTATCTCTCTCACATTGTCTTTTGTTATCCTCAATAACCCATAGTTTAGTATTTATTTCTTTAAGAGATTGATAAAGGTCATTAAGTTTATTGTCAGATTTTACATTCTTATTCAACTGTTCTTTTAAAATAGAGTGCTCGTTAGTTATAAATTTTAATTTTTCAGAATCTTTAATTTTTTCTTTTTTAATTTCCAAAATTGAAATTTTATCTAAAAGTTCACCTATTGAAATTTCTATTAAAATTTTATTCATAAAATTTAATACTGTGTTATCTTGTTATAAATATGTCTAATATTTTAATTATTAAACACGGATCATTAGGAGATATAGCTCAAGCAAGCGGTGCAATTCAAGATATATCTGAAAATCACAAAAATGATCACATCTATATATTAACAACAAAACCTTATTTAGAGGTGTTTAAAAAAAATCCATTCATACATGAAGTAATTATAGATAAAAGATTACCAAGATATAATCTAATATATTTATATTTCTTAATGAGAGAACTTAAGAAACATAGTTTTTCAAAAGTTTTTGATCTTCAAAATTCATCAAGAACAAACTTTTATAAGAATATTCTTTTCCCTAAAGCAGACAAAGAAACATGGTCTAGTTCAATTACAACTTTGCCGGAAGTGTTAAATAAAAAAGAATTTGATAAACATTCTGTTTTGGATAGATTTAATCATCAATTACAAACATCAGGATTAAAAACATCTCATACATTAAATCCCGATTTTAGTTGGGCTTGTTCTGAGATCAGTGAAATTAAAAATAAATTCAAATTAGATAAATTTATTTTATTATTTCCTTTTTGTTCATCTCATCTACATATTAAGAAGTGGCCTTATTATAATGATCTTATAAAGATTATTTTAGATAAATTTGGCAATAATTATAAAATTGTTACAGCTCCTGGCCCATCAGAGATTAATGATGCAAAAGAAATAAATGCTTTAGCTTTATTAAATAATGGAAAAGCACTTGATATTTCTCAACTAACTTCCATTATTAAAGATAGCTCTTTTGTAATTGCAAACGATACCGGACCAGCTCATATCGCAGCACATGTGGGCGCTAAAGGTTTAACTTTATTTGGAAAACATACGACAGCTTACAAAGTCAGTATTGAAAGAGAAAATTTTAAAGCAATTGAAGTAACAGATCTTAATAATCTGAGCGCAGAAAAAGTCTTTGAGAGATTGAGTAATTCTTTAAATTAATAAAGAAATTTTTTATACTCTTCAAAAATTTTATCCCATTGAAATTTAGAAACGTATTCTTTAGCATTATTTCCAAGTTCAATATATTTTTTATTTTCAATCATTAAATTTAATGAGCTATAAATATCATCTAGATTGTTTCCATCACAAATTAATCCAGTTTTATTTTGGTCAATAGCATCTGATGCACCACCATCTTTTCCTCCAAGCGAGGGAATTCCATATTGTGCAGCTTCAACATAAGCTATCCCAAAACCTTCAACAGAAGTTTTATGTTTTATAGATGGCATCACAAAGATATTGGATTTAGCTAATAAAGCATTTTTTAAATCATTACTTATATTTTTGAAGAACATTACTTGAGATGTGAGATCTAGTTCTTCAACTAATTTTTTTATATTCTTCTCTTCATCACCGTAACCAATACAAATATAAACAATATCAGGGTATAATTGTTTTAAATTTCTTAGTGCCATGATTATCTTTTCATGATTTTTTCTTTTATCAAATCTTGAAACAGTTATTAGTCTTGGTGATTTTACTTTTAATAGACTTTCTACTTTTTCAAGAGACTTTTTATTTAATTCTTGAACTGGGTTAGCCCCAGGATTTATAACTATAACTTTATCTTGGTTTACGCCATTACTAATTGCTAAATTCTTTGTATATTCAGAATTCGCAATTATTTTTTCTACATTGTTGAGAACTTTTATTATTCTTTTATTTACCGAGCTTCCTAATTGATGGTTGATCTCTTTACCATGGATTAAACAATACTTTTTTTTATCAGTTTTAATTAATTCTAAACTCTTCCAGTGATCAGCGATGATACCTTTAACTTTATTTACTTTTAAAAATTCATTTATTAATTGAGCTTTTCGAATTTTCCTAAATAATTTAATTCCACCAACTCTTTCAATTGAAAAACTTTCCTTATTATCAAATTCTTTGTGATTTTCTTGATAATCTGCAAAAACTTTAATCATAAAGTTTTTAGACATTTCTTTACTTAGACCCCACATTAAACTTTGCATGCCACCTAATTCTGGAGGAAATGCTCTGGTAACAATTAAATACATTAATTATTTTTCCACTTTATACCACAACCAGCACTTGGTGTTTGGTTTTCAGGTCCTTTTCCGGTTTTAGCGATTTGCTTCATCGCAGTTAATAAATCACTTTCACCTTCTTTTACTGGAATTAAATTCTTAAGCTCTCTTAATCGTCCTCTATATTGAAGTTCTAAATTTTTATTATATCCAAAGAAATCTGGTGTGCACACTGCATCATAAGTTCTAGCGATTTCTTGTGTTTCATCTACTAAATAGGGAAAATTAAATTTATGTTTTTTTGCAAATAAAATCATGTTTTCAAATGAGTCTTCTGGATAATTTTTGGCATCATTTGCACAAATAGCAACGGAGTTAATACCTAGTTCTTTCAATTTTTTACAATCTTCAACAATGTCTTTTGTAACTGCTTTAACATAAGGACAATGATTACAGATAAACATTATTAATGTTCCGTTTTCACCTTTTACATCATTTAGAGAAATTATTTTATTGTCTGTTGATTTCAGCTTAAAGTCATAAGCCTTTTGGCCGAAATCACATATTGGAGTTTGTATAGGCATAATGCTATAATATATAAATAATGTTTTATGATTTAAAAGATAAAAAACCAAAAAACTCTGGCGAAAATTGGGTAGCCCCAAATGCAACTGTAATAGGTGACGTTACATTAGAAAAAAATACTAGTATCTGGTTTAATGCAACTCTAAGAGGAGATATAGAAAATATTCATATAGGTGAGGGATCAAATGTCCAAGATGGAAGTGTATTACACACAGACCCTGGTTGTCCTCTTAAAGTTGGAAAAGATGTAACCATTGGACATCTGGTCATGCTTCATGGCTGTACGATAGGAGACAATAGTTTAATTGGAATTGGTGCAGTAATTCTAAATAAAGCTAAAATTGGTAAAAATTGTATCATTGGTGCAAAAGCCCTAATTACTGAAAATAAAGTTATTCCGGATAATTCTTTAGTTGTTGGTTCTCCAGGTAAAGTTGTTAGAGAGGTTACTGAAGAAGAAAAAAAAGCAGTTTGGGAGAACACCAAACATTACCAAGACAATTGGAAAAAATATTCTAAATCAATTTTTTAAGGAACTAACCAAGCATTCTTATTGGTCTCTAAATCAAACTTTGCTCTTCGGTGACCTTTGGCTGCAAGATATAACCATTCAATAGATTTCATTTTACATTTAATGACGGTAAAGTTTTTATAACCATCTTCACTTTGCTCAATTGTGTAATCAAAATTTTCTAATTTAGATATCATTCCAGAAGTTGGATTTTCTGATGCAGTTCCCGGAGGACTATCAGTTAAATAACATCTTCTACTTATGTGTTGAGTTTTTTTCCAAGATTCTTCAGTTGTAGAATTTTGATTATTCACTTCACATTCTACTTTTACTCTTAATTGTATCTTTTCTTCTTTATCGTAGAAAACTAGAGAGGCATTCTTATTTTTTTTAAGAATATCTACTTTTGGGGATCTTAAATCTGTATGAAATTGTAATAATTTATTTGCTCTATCTGACTTACGTAAAACAACAATTCTGCCATCTACTTCATCTTGGTGAGCACATATGAAAACAGGAATTCTGAACGGTGAACCTCTATTGGTCACAGCATCATCTAGCATAGACCAGTACTTATTTTGAATTTCTTCTAAATTTTCATAGTATGCTGGCTGCATACATTACTTTCTAAATCTTTTAATTAAACTTGATGTATCCCAACGATTTCCACCCAAACCTTGAACTTCTCCATAAAATTTATCTACAAGTTCTGTAACAGGTAATAATGAACCATTATTTTTAGCTTCATCCATTGCAATCTTTAAATCTTTTCTCATCCAGTCAACTGCAAACCCAAAATCAAATTTATCATCAATCATTGTTTTGTATCTGTTTTCCATTTGCCAAGACTGAGCAGCTCCTTTTGAAATTACTTCAATAACATCTTCCATATTTAACCCAGCTTTCATTCCAAAGTTAATTCCTTCAGATAACCCTTGTACTAATCCAGCAATACAAATTTGGTTAACCATCTTAGCAAGTTGTCCACTTCCAGCATTACCAAGCAACTTCATTTTTTTGCTATAGCAATCAATTTTATCTTTTGCTTTATCAAAGTCAGCTTGATCACCCCCGATCATAACTGTTAATGCACCATTTTCTGCACCAGCCTGTCCACCAGATACGGGAGCATCTAATGCACCAAATCCATTTTTCTTTGCGTGTTCATAAATTTCTCTAGCAATCGTTGCAGATGCTGTAGTGTTATCAATATAGATTGCACCTTTTTTAATAGTTTTAAATGCACCATTGTCACCAAAAGTAACTTCTCTTAAATCATTATCGTTTCCAACACAGGTAAAAACATACTCTGCATTTTTTGCAGCTTCAGCAGGAGTCTCTGCCATTTTACCTTTGTATTCTTTAGTCCATTTTTCAGCTTTAGATTTTGTTCTATTAAAAACAGTTACATTGTGTCCACCTTTTGATATATAACCAGCCATTGGATAACCCATGACACCAAGACCTATGAAAGCAACATTACAACTCATAATTTTTTAAATGTTTAAAAGTTTAAGTTTAAAAGTAATTATATTTGGATTTATATTTACATTTTTTTCTAGTTTTGGACAGAGTTTTTTTCTTGGTCTATTTAATTCTAGTATACGAGATACATTATCTATCACTCAGGGACAATTTGGAACAATTTATGCATCTGCAACTTTGTTGAGCAGTTTTTTGTTGATTTGGGTTGGAAAAAAAATAGACGATATCAATATATTTAAATTTGCATTTTTTGTAATAATACTTTTATCTTTCTCTTGTTTTTTCTTTTCAAAGATTTCATCGATAACTTTCTTATTTATTGCAATTTTTTTAATGAGATTTTCAGGCCAAGGTATGATGTCTCATACTGCAACAACTACAATTTCTAGATATTTTACAAAATCTAGAGGTAAAGCTTTAAGCACAAGTTGGTTTGGTCTTTCTACTGCTGAATTTATGCTACCTGTTTTAATTGTATATTTACTTACTATTACTTCTTGGCAAAATTTATGGATATATATTTCTATATTAGTTTTAATATTTCTTCCAATAACTTCCTTTGCTCTAGTCAAGAATTTAAACTTTAATTCTAGGGAAGAGACTAGCCAACAAGAATTTGATAAAAAAATAAAACAATGGAAAAGAATTGAAGTTCTAAAAGATTATCGATTTTATGTAGTTTGTTTGAATATGTTAGCGATGCCATGGATTGCAACAGGTGTATTTGTTTATCAATCTTTTATAACTGAGTCTAAAGGGTGGGGCACTTATATAATAGCCCAATCTTTTATGGTTTATTCTGTTTTATCTGTAATAACTTTGCTAGTTGCAGGTTATTTGATTGATAAATTTACAAGCAGAAAATTACTTATTTTTATGAATATTCCCTTATTGATTTCAACAATTGTTTTAATGTATTTTAATATTTCTTTATCAGCTTTCCTATTTCTAGGTTTAATTGGTATATCTAATGGACTTGCAAACGTATTAGGTTCCTCAACTTGGGCAGAAATTTATGGTGTAAGACACATCGGCTCAATAAAAGCTTTAACAACAGCACTAATGGTTTTTTCAACGGCTTTTGGTACTGCATTATTTGGTCTTTTAATTGACTCAGGATTTTCAATAGAAAAGGTTGCTCTAGTATCATTCATCTATATTGCGATAGCTGCCATCTTATTATTTTTAGTTAGAAATAAGCTGAATCCTCAGTATTTATAAAATTCTCCTTGATTTTTTATATCTCACTGTGTAGATACTCCGCATGGCGAGAGTGACAGTAGAAGATTGTATTGATAAGGTTGATAGTCCGTACGAGTTAGTTCTAGTGGCGAAAGAAAGAGCTACTCAATTAAATTCAGGAGTTGAACCTACACTTGATATTGATAATGATAAAAATACTGTAATAGCCCTAAGAGAAATTGCAGAAGAAAAAATAAAAGTCCCAGAATTGACAGAAAGTGCTGTGTATAAATTAAGAAAACATGTTGAACAAATAGATGATGGTTCAGAGGATGATGAGGAAGTAGGTGATGATTTTGAAAGTTTATATAAAGGTGAAATTTCAAAAAGTGGGACTCCAATTTTACCATCTAAAAGAGCAAGAAAAGCACCAGAAAAAATTCAAGTCACTAAGGAAGATTTAGCAGAGCTATCTCATCCAGCAAAACCAGATGTTGAAGCTTCTAATATTGATCAGCCAGAACAAGACCAAGGAGACATATCATTAAATGAAGTTTCTGAGACAGAAGAACAAAAATCTGAGGATGAAGCAAACGAAAATCCTGAAGACCTGAACTCTTCAAACTCTTAATAAAATAATATAAAACTAAATCATGAACAGGATTGTTTCAGTTGCTCCTATGATGGATTGTACAGATCGTCATGAGAGATATTTTTTGAGATTAATTACGAAAAATACTCTGCTTTACACCGAAATGATTGTTGATGAAGCTATAAACAGGGGTGATAAAAAAAAATTACTTGAGTTTAATATCAATGAAAAACCAGTTGCACTCCAATTAGGAGGCTCTAGTCCAAAATTATTAGCTGAGGCTACCAAAGTTGGTGAAGAATTTGGATATGATGAGATAAATTTAAATTTGGGATGTCCTAGCAGAAAAGTTGAAAAAAATAAATTTGGTGCATGTTTAATGAAAGAACCCCAGCTTGTAGCTGATTGTTTGAGTAAAATGAAATCAGTAACTAAATTACCAATTACAATTAAAACAAGAATTGGTTATGACAATGTTGAAGACTATGAAAATTTATATAATTTTATTTCCATTTTAAAATCAACTGGTATTAAAACTTTTATAATTCATGCTAGAAAAGCTTTGCTGGGTAAATTTACTCCAAAGCAAAATTTAAATATACCACCTCTAAAATATGATTACGTCTATAAATTAAAAAAGGATTTTGTAAATGAACAAATAATCATTAATGGAGGAATTACTTCTGTTGGTGATATCAAATTTCATCTAGAAAAAACTGATGGTGTAATGATTGGGAGAGCCGCATATCATACACCATATTTATTAGCTGAAATTGAAAAAGATATATTCAAAAATAATGATATTCCAACTCGTCAAGATGTAATTGAACAACTTATACCTTATATTAAAGATGAATTAAAAAAAGGAACAAGATTAAATCAAATTATGAGACATACTTTAGGTCTCTTTCATGGACAAACTGGAGCAAGTTATTGGAAAAGATATTTAAGTGAAAATATGTGTGTGCGAGATGCTGATATAAAAAAAATTGATCATATAATGGACAAAATCAAATATAATAATTTTGATACAAGAGTAGGGCAATCTGCTTAATTTAATTTTAGAAAACGAATATATTTATATTATTTTATTAATGGCTTTAACAGCAGTACCTGTAGGTTTTGTTGCTGGTTTATTTGGTATCGGTGGAGGATTGATTACAGTTCCTTTTTTATACTATATTTTTGGATTATTAAACATTGATCCCAATTATGTGATGCATTTAGCAGTTGGTACATCATTTGCTATTATTATACCAACATCAATAGTTTCAGTTATTACACACCATAAATATAAAGCAGTTGATTTTGAGATAGTTAAAAATTATGGAATATTTGTTATCATAGGAGTTATTTTTGGAACAGTTTTTGCTGCAATTTTGAAAACTAAAGCCTTAGTCCTTTTTTTTACAATTATTGTTTTTTTATTAAGTTTTTATTTATTATTAATCAAAGAAAAGCAAAAAGATGTTGTTATCAAGATTAAATTACATTCAAGAATATTGTTAGGATTTTTAGTTGGTTTCTTATCAGCACCTATGGGAATAGGTGGAGCAATAATGAATGTGCCAATATTAAAATTTTTTGGATATTCGATAAATAAAGCTATAGGCAGCGCTGCAGCAATTGGATTTTTAATAGCTGTCTTTGGAGCAAGTGGTTTTTTAATTACAGGAAATTTTTTAAAAGTTTCTATTCCTCAAAGCGCTGGATTTATAAATATACCCGCTTTTCTAATATTTATTCCTATAACTACTTTTATGGCTCGTTTAGGCGCAAAAACTGTTCATAAAATAAATAAAAATAGGATAAGTAAAATTTTTGGTTTATTTTTGTTAATTGTAGCATCTAAATTTTTGTATGAATATTTTAAAATTTAGATCAAAAAAAAAGAGGTGATTTCAGTCTCCCTCCATCACCTCAATTAATAAATTAATTGATTCTTTAAAATCAAATAATCACTTAATAGTTGAATCTTAAACTTATCAATTTTATGATTTTTAGAAAATAAAGAGATAATTAAAGAGAAAATCATAAATATATATTTTTACACTTAAAGATTGTACTCAATTTAAACATAACTTTTGTATGCAGCATACATAAAAAATTGGTATTTTAAGATATGAGTAAAAGTAAGAAAAATAAAAAAGATCGAAATAATTTTAAAATTTTTAAATCATTACCGGAACGCTTAATTGGCGGAATGAATAATAAAATTGTAAATTTTTACCAAGATTTAAAAAAAAATAGAGAAAAAAGAAAATTAAGATTAGAAAAAGAACAAAAAATTCAAGAACAAAAAGAAATACAGCAGCAAAAGAAGCAGGCTCAAAAAGATAAAATGATCAGAGCGAAAGAAGAGAAGCTTCAGATATTAGCTCAACAAAGACTAATTATTGAAAATGAAAGACAAATTATAAAAAATGAGGAAAAAAGAAAAAAAATAGAGGCTAAGAGATTACAAATAGAGCAACAAAAATTAAAAGATGAAGAAGCAAAAAAATTAAGAGAAGATTCTAGAAGACTTAAAGAAGAGGAATTAAGGATAAAAATACTAGAAAGACAAAAAATTAGAGAAGAGAAAAATAGAATCAAATTAGAGAATATAAAATCAAAAGAATTAGAGGCTCAAAAAAAAAGAGAAATAAAAGAGGCAGAACGTCAAGAAAAAAATAGATTAAAAGAAATAGAAAGACAAAAAAGATTAGATGAAGAGCAAAAATTAAGAGAAGCAGCTAGAAAATTAAAATATGAGGAGGAAAAATTAAGAGAGACAGAGAGTAGGCTTAGACAACTTGAATTAGATAGACAAAAAGAACTAGACAGACAAATTTTACAGGAAGAGGCTGAACAAAAAGCCAAAGAAGATGAACTCAAACAAATTGAGGAACAAGCTAAAGCTGATGAGTCTGAAAAATTATTAAAAGAAAAAGAGGAGAGAGAAAAAGCTGAAGAACTTAGAAAAGAACAAGAAGAACAGAGGCTTTTAGATGAAGAAAGAGCTAAGTTATTAAGAGAAAAAGATGAAGAGGATGAGAGAATTAAAGAGGAAAATCGTAGAATTAAAGAATGGGAAGATAAATTTGATCAAGAGCAAAGAATTAGAGAAGAGGAATTAATTAAAAAATTTTATAGCGATCATTCAAAACCATCAAAAACAGAAAATGTGAGTCATGAAAATGAAGAAAAAGATGAAAAAAATTGATTAAATTTTTTGATCATATTCCCCTATATTCCTATTTTTTTTTAAAATCTTATCAATAAATCTAAATATATTAGTTTTTCTCTCATCTGAGGTAGGGCTCTCAGTTACAACAACTAAAGATGGTTTATTTGATGATGCTCTAATTAATCCCCAAGAACCATCTTCAAAGGAAAATCTAATTCCATTTACAGTTACAATATTTTTAATTTCTTGATTATCTATTTTTATTTTTTGAGCTTTTATTTTCTTAAATTCTATTACCATTTCATCAACAACATTATATTTTTCTTCATCTTTACAAAATGGCGCCATAGTTGGTGATTGATAAGTAATAGGAAGTTCTTTCATTATTTCATTCAATTTTTTGTTTTGATTATCTAATAAATGACAAACTTGAATTGCTGAATTAATACCATCATCATAACCATAGCCTAATGGTTGATTAAAAAAAAAGTGACCACTTTTTTCAAATCCTGCTAAAGCTTTTTCTTTATGAACTTTTCTTTTAATATGAGAATGACCGGTTTTCCAATATAAGGTTTCACATTTATTATTATTTAAAATTTTATCAGTCAAGAAAAGTCCTGTAGATTTTACGTCTACTATAAACTTTGAATTTTTGTGGGTGTTAGATAGGTTTCTTGCTATCAATAATCCAATTTTATCAGAAAATATTTCATTGCCTTTATTATCAATTACTCCTACACGGTCACCATCTCCATCAAAACCAAAACCTATATCAGCATTGTTTTCTTTTACTGATTTAGCAATAGCGTGAAGCATTTCTAAATCTTCAGGATTTGGATTGTATTTTGGAAAAGTCCAATCTAAATTACAGTCAAGCTCAACTACCTCACAACCAATTCCTCTTAAAATATCAGGAGCAAATATACCAGCTGTACCATTCCCACAAGCAACTACAGCTTTAATTTTTTTATTTATTTTATTTTTATTGATTAAGTCATCTTTATAAATTTCATCAAATTTTTTTATTTCTTTTTCTTTCCCTTTCCCTTTTGAAAATTTTTCATTTAAAGTTATTTCTTTTAATTCTTTCATTTCTTCAGGTGCATGAGTTAATCCTTTTTTGATTCCCATTTTTACCCCAGTCCAACCATTTTCATTATGACTTGCTGTAACCATAGCAACAGCATCGGCATCCAATTTAAATTGTGCAAAATAAACCATAGGTGATAAAGACAGACCAACATCTTCAACAAAACATCCGGTTGAAATTAGTCCTTTTTTAAGAGCTGTTTTGATTTCTCCACTATAAGATCTATAATCATGTCCAACAATTACTCTAGGATTCTCTTTACTTGTATTTTTTTTTATTTGTGTGCCTAAACCTTTTCCAAGATTCGTAATTCCTAGTTCGTTAATATCTTTTTCATAAATCCATCGTGCGTCATATTCTCTAAAGCCGAAGGGGTCTATTTTTATTGATTGATTCATGCTGTTAATTACTTACATTTTTTTCATTTTTATAGTTGAATTATTTTTTCACTGTTCTATAAATGTTCTGTTGATTTATATAATATTTAGTATATCAACACCAAACGCACACAACATATAGTTGTTTACGTTATATAAACAAGATATAATAACAAAAAATGAATAAAATACTATCGCAGGCATTAAAGAAAGCTGTCTCTGAATATAGCCCAGAGGTCAACGAAGTCCAAAAAAGCAATAGACCAGATTTATTCTCCCTAAATAATGAAACTGAGCTATTTCAAAACGATAAAGGCATAATAATCAAAATTGACAGATCAAAAGATGCAAACTTAACTGATTTTGGTAAAGCAACTTTAAAAGACAGATATCTTGGTCACAATGAATCTTTTCAAGATTTATTTGCAAGAGTAGCTAGCACATATGCAGATGATAATTTGCATGCGCAAAGAATTTATAATTATATTAGTAATCTTTGGTTCATGCCAGCAACACCAGTTCTATCTAATGGTGGAACTAAAAGAGGATTACCGATTTCATGTTTTTTAAACGAAGCTTCAGATAGTTTAGGCGGTATCTTAGATCTTTGGAGTGAAAATGTTTGGTTGGCTGCAAAAGGTGGAGGTATTGGAAGCTATTGGGGAAATTTAAGATCAATTGGAGAAAAAATAGGCAAAGTTGGAAAAACTTCTGGAATAATTCCTTTCATAAAAGTTATGGACTCATTAACTATGGCAATAAGCCAAGGTTCTCTAAGAAGAGGTTCTGCAGCATGTTACCTTCCCGTTGATCACCCTGAGATTGAAGAATTTATGGAAATGAGAAGGCCAACAGGTGGAGATCCTAATAGAAAAGCACTAAATTTACATCATGGTGTATTAGTCTCTGATGCTTTTATGCGAGCAGTTGAAAATGATGAGCAATGGGCATTAAAAAGTCCAGCAGATGGAACAATTCAACAAACTATTTCGGCAAGAAATTTATGGATAAGATTATTAACAGCTAGAATTGAAACAGGTGAACCATATATAATTTATATTGATACTGTTAATAGACAAATTCCTCAACATCATAAATTAGCGAACCTTACAGTTAAAACTTCTAACCTTTGTAGTGAAATAACCCTACCCACAGGAATTGATAAGGATGGAAGAGACAGAACAGCAGTTTGTTGTTTGTCATCTTTGAATTTAGAAAAATATGATGAATGGAAAGATGATCCAGATATGATTGGAGATGTAATGAGATTTTTAGATAATGTTCTCTCTGATTTTATTAACAAAGCTCCCGAACAATTCAAAGACGCAAAATATTCAGCTGAAAGAGAAAGAAGTGTTGGATTGGGTGTGATGGGTTTTCATTCATTTTTACAAAAACACAGAATTCCTCTTGAATCTGTTATGGCAAAGTCTTGGAATAAAAAAATATTTAAACAAATCGATGAACAGGTAAATAAAGCATCAAAAGATTTAGCTGAAGAAAGAGGTGCGTGTCCAGATGCTGCAGAATATGGTTTTAAAGAGAGATTTTCAAATAAAACAGCAATTGCTCCTACAGCGTCTATTTCTATTATATGCGGTGGTGCCTCACCTGGAGTTGAACCTATAGCAGCAAATAGTTATACACACAAAACTTTGTCAGGATCTTTTAATGTTAGAAATAGATATTTAGAAGAAATTTTACAAAGTCATGGAAAAAATGATGATGAAACATGGTCTACAATTACCACAAATCAAGGATCTGTATCTCATCTAGATTTTTTAACAGAATTAGAAAAAGACGTTTTTAAAACTGCTTTTGAGCTAAACCAAAAATGGATTATTGAGTTAAGTGGTGATCGAACTCCATTCATTTCACAAGCACAATCAGTAAATTTATTTTTACCAGCAGATGTTCATAAAAAAGAATTACATAGAATTCATTTTGATGCATGGAAAAAAGGCTTAAAAAGCCTCTACTATTGTAGGTCAAAATCAATTCAAAGAGCTGAAAATGTCAATAATTCTAAATCAACTGATATCACAGCCAATGTATATAAATCTAAAAATAAACAAGTTAACGAACAACCAGAATATGAGGAGTGTCTATCATGTCAGTAAAAACAACAATTAAAGAAGAAAAAAAAGAAATAATCCAACCAAAAAAAATGGGATTATTAGTTGAAAACCCAGTCTACAAACCATTTAGATATCCATGGTGTTACGACGCGTGGTTAACTCAACAAAGAATTCACTGGTTACCAGAAGAGGTGCCACTAGGAGATGATGTTAGAGATTGGCAAAAGAATTTATCTCAACCAGAAAAAAACTTAGTTACTCAAATATTTAGATTTTTTACTCAAGCCGATGTTGAAGTTAACAATTGTTATTTAAGACATTACACAACTGTTTTTAAGCCAACAGAGGTTTTGATGATGATGACGGCATTTGCTGCTATGGAAACAGTCCACGTAGCCGCATATTCTCACCTATTAGATACTATTGGTATGCCAGAGTCTGAGTACTCAGCTTTCATGAAATATAAAGAGATGAAAGATAAATATGATTATATGCAGGGCTTTAATGTAAACTCGAAAGAGGACATTGCAAAAACAGTTGCAGTATTTAGTGCGTTCACAGAAGGTTTACAGTTATTTGCAAGTTTTGCAATTTTGTTAAACTTTCCAAGACACAATAAACTTAAAGGTATGGGACAGATAGTTACTTGGTCTGTTAGAGATGAAACTCTTCACTGTAATTCAATGATTAGAATTTTCAAAGAATTTATAAAAGAAAATCCTGAAATTTGGACACCAAAATTAAAAAAAGAACTTTACGAAGCATGTAGAACAATTATCTCGCATGAAGATGCTTTTATTGATTTAGCCTTTGAAATGGGCCCGATGGAAGGCCTAACTGCTCAAGAGGTTAAAGATTACATTAGATTTATTGGTAACAGAAGATTAGTTCAATTAGGTTTAGAGCCAATTTATGATGTAGAGAAAAATCCCCTTGGCTGGCTCGATACGATGTTAAATGCAGTTGAACATATGAACTTCTTTGAAGGACGTGCAACAGAGTATTCTAAAGCCTCAACACAAGGAACTTGGGTAGAAGCATTTAGTTAAACTTAAAGTAGTGAGCGAAAAAATTAATTTTTTTTCAAAGAGAAGATCTGTTTTGGCAAGAAAAATGTCAAATGCTGAAATTCCCACTAATCACCTGGAGCTAATTTTAAAAGCTGGCATGAGAGTTCCAGATCATGGAGCTCTTAATCCATGGAAAATAAAAGTCATTAAAGGTAATTCTTTAAAATATATTGACGAAAATATAATTATTAAGGAGTTTTTAAAGCAGAACCCCAAAGCTGATGAAATTTCAATTGAAAGGGAGTCAAAAAGACTACAAAGAGCTTCAGTAGTAATAGCAGTAATATCAACTCCAGTTGAAAATTCAAAAATACCATTATGGGAAATGAGATTATCTTCAGGAGCAGTTTGTATGAATTTGCTTTCATGCGCACAATCTTTAAATTATGCTGCTCAATGGTTGACCGAATGGTATGCATACAACGATAATTTATTAAAATATTTAGGTGGAGACGTTGAAAAAGATAAGATTTCTGGTTTCATTTATTTAGGTCATAAAAAAGAAGAACCAGCTGAAAGAAAGAGGCCTGACCCTAATAATATAATAAGCTATATTTAATTTATTTATTTTAGATTAGAATTATTCAAATATTATTAATATGAAGTATAAAAAGTATTTTAGAAAAACAAGTCTGAAACAAAAAGGTGTTGGTGAATTTTTTTTAAAAGAGATATCTATTAAAAAACCAAAAGTTTTTCTTGAGGTGGGTGTGTTTCATGGAGTTACTGCACGGAACGTATGTGAGTTACTGAGTTTAATTCATAAAGATGATTTTAAATACATTGGATTAGATCTTTTCGAAAAAAATGAAGAAAATAAGAATGAAGTAATACCCAGTACAAGTTTTAAAAATCCTTTCAAAAAAATCTATTTTAAATATATAAAAAGACAAGATCCTTATAGTAAAGAAGCTGTAGAGGATTTGTTAAAAAAATTTAAAAATAATATTTCTTTAATAAAAGGAAATTCAAATGTTGTTTTAAAAAAAATTGATATGTCAAAAATTGATTATGTTTTTTTAGATGGAGGCCATGATTATGCGACAGTAATGAATGACTTAAATTGTTGTATAGAAGTGATAAATAAAAACGGAACTATTTTATGTGATGATTATGATTTGTCTTATGCCCCAGGTGTGAAAGAAGCAATAGATCAGTTTTCTCTCAGTAACAATTTTAAGAAAACGATAATTTGTAATGATAGATTTGCAAAAATAGAAAAAAACTAATTACCTTTGATTTAATTGTACTACTTTTCTATGTTTATTTCCTTTATAACTTGCTAGTGGCCTAATTAATTTGTTAGCTGCATGTTGTTCAATTATATGAGCTGACCAACCAGTTATTCTTGAAATCACAAATATCGGAGTAAAAAAGTCGGTGTCAAAGCCCATTAAATGATAAGTTGGACCAGTCGGATAATCTACGTTTGGATGTATATCTTTTCTATCAATCATAACTTTTTCCACAATATCGTAGATTTTCTCAAATTTTTTATCTTTTTTAATTTTAGCCACCTTTCCAAAATATTGTCTCATAGTTGGAACTCTAGAGTCACCACTTTTATAAACTCTATGACCAAAACCCATTACAACATCTTTGTTATCTAATGCTTTATTTATCCATTTATAGGCATTTTCAGGTTTTTTAATTTTTTTCATCATGTGCATTACTTCCTCATTAGCACCACCATGCAAAGGACCCTTTAAGCTTGCTATTGCACCAGTTATTGCCCCATGAATATCTGATAAACTACTTGTTATAGTTCTTGCTGTAAAAGTAGAAACATTAAAACTATGCTCAGCGTATAAAATTAGAGAAACATCAAAAGCTTTTACAATATCTTTATTTGGAACTTTACCAAAACACATATGAAAAAAATTTTCTGAAAAAGAAAGATTACTTTTTGGAGGGATAATCTTTTTTCCTTTTCTAGCTCTATAAAAAGCTGCTAAAGCCACGGGAGTTTTAGCAAAAATTCTCATTACTTTTCTCATGTTAGACTTAGGTGAATTATCTTTTGTTTCCTTATCCTCTAAACCCATTATACTTACAACTGTTCTTGCCACATCCATAGGGTGAGCTTTTTTGGGAAATTTCTTAATATCTTCTAATAGAGTTTTTGAGAGTTTTCTCTCTTTTCTTTCCTGCTTTTCAAAATCTTTTAATTGTTTTTTGTTTGGTAATTCACCATTTAGAATTAAATAAGCCACTTCTTCAAACTTGCATTTAGAACATAAATCTTGAGCAGCATAACCTCTGTAAGTTAAAGAATTTATTTCGGGCATTACTTTTGATACCTCAGTTTCGTCTACAACTATTCCCAATAAGCCTTTTTTAATTTCATCACTCATTCTATTCGTGACCTTCTGTGTTAAAATTATAAATTTTTTCGTCTAAACTATTATATTTCTCATAATCCACAAGATCATATAATCGTTTCCTAGTTTGCATTTTATCAATAATATTATTTTGATGTCCATTTGCATAAATGTCCCTTAGACCATCTTCAACATTTTTCATTGCTAACCTTTGAGTTGTGACAGGATAAATAACTATATTGTACCCAAGTTCCTCTAATTGTTTATAATTTAATAATTTAGTTTTACCAAATTCAGTCATGTTAGCTAATAAATAACACGAAAGTTCTTTTCTAACTTTTTCAAAATCTTTTTCATCATGAAGTGCTTCAGGAAAAATAATTTCTGCACCAGCATCAATATAAGCTTTACATCTGTTGATCATACTATCAATACCTTCGACACTTTTTGCATCAGATCTTGCAATGATCTTAAAATTATTGTCTTTTTTTGCTGAAACACATTCCTTAATTTTTTTTACCATTGCTTCAGTAGATATCAATTCTTTGTTATCCAAGTGACCACACCTTTTTCTCTCAATTTGATCTTCTATATGAACTCCTGTAATTCCAAACTCCTCAAAAGTTTCTATAGTTTCTTTGCAAGATTTAAATCCTGTGTCTACATCAACAATTGTAGGAAGGTTTGTAATTCTAGAGATTAAATATGATCGCGTACTAACATCTTGCAAAGTAGTTAAGCCAATGTCTGGAAATCCAAGATCATTTGCCATTACACCTCCAGAGACGTAAACAGCATCATAGCCTATCTCTTCAATTAATTTCGCAGTAAGAGGATTATAAGCACCAGGAACTCTTAATATTTTTTGTGATTTTAATTTTTCTGCAAAATCTTTTCTTTTTTGTATCGGTTCTTTCTCTACAAAATGCATTAAAAAATTCCTTTTTTTAAATTTCGTTTAATTTTGTTTTTTTTAACAACAATATTCAATCTATCTAGCTGACCTGGCTTAAGGTTTCTTAGGTTTTGCACTGTCTTTAAGAAACTTTCAATTTCCTTTTTATCTAATATATCCTCTGTAAGTGTTAAAAATTTATTTATATAATTTTTTCTCTTGAACGGTCGTGATCCATAAGGATGAGCATCAGCAACCCCTTGTTCCTCTGTAATTTTTTTTCCATTTTTGAGTGTAATTGTAACTTTTGCACCAAAAGCTTTTTTTCTGGGATTTGGATCATGATATCTTTTGGTCCATTTTTTATCCTCATGTGTTTTGATTGATTTCCATATCTTAATTGTGCTCTTTCTTTTTGCTCTAGCTTTTGAATAAGATTTTATATGATGCCAACTACCATCTTCTAACGCTACAGCAAAAATGTACATTATTGAGTGATCTAGAGTTTCTCTACTTGCATTTGGATCCATTTTTTGAGGATCATTTGCTCCGGTACCAATTACATAATGAGTATGATGACTGGTATAAATATCTATTTTTTTGATTTGATTTAAATTTGTTACTTTTTTTTTTAGTTTTTTAGCAAGATCAATTAATGCTTGAGATTGATATTCAGCAGAATATTCTTTTGTATAAGTCTCAAGAATAGCTTTTTTAGTCTCGTTTTTTTTTGGAAGTGGAACTTTATATGACGCTTTTTTTCCATCTAAAATTCTTGCTATCACACTATCCTCACCTTCATAAATTGGGCTTGGAGCACCTTCACCGCGCATAACTCTATCAACAGCTTCAATTGCAAGCTTCCCAGCATGTGCTGGAGCATAAGCTTTCCAACTTGAGATTTCTCCTTTTCTAGATTGTCTAGTTGAAATGGTTGTGTGTAAGGCTTGTTGAACAGCTTGATAAATTGTTTCTGTATTTAGTCTTAACATTGATCCTATTCCAGCAGCAACGCTTGGACCTAAGTGCGCAATATGATCTACTTTGTGTTTATGTAAACAAATTCCTTTTACTAGATTAACTTGCACTTCATAGGCAGTAATTATCCCTCTTAAAAGATCAAGCCCACTTTTTTTATTTTGTTGTGCAACACTTATAAGAGGAGGAATATTATCACCAGGATGACTGTAATCAGCTGCTAAAAATGTGTCATGAAAGTCAAGTTCTCTGACAGCTGTTCCATTACTCCACGCCGCCCACTCACAATCAAATTTCAATTTACTATTAACACCAAATAAAGTTGCACCATTTTTTCTTAAATGTTTTAAGGCCATCTCTCGTGATGAAATAACTGGACGTCTATTTAAAGAAGCTATTGCAACTGAAGCATTATCAATAATTCTATTAATCACCATTTCTATTGCTGCATTATCTAGCTTTGCATTATCACTGGCAATCTCTGCGATTTTCCAAGCAAGTTGTTTTTTTTTGGGTAAGTGAATTTTAGATGGGAAAACTTTTACGTTATGTATGATCAAAATAACTCCTAATAGAAAACTGTTCTAATAGTTAAAAAAAAATAATCAATATTAAAGATATTTTGTTACGATTTTTTCAATACCAATGAAGTCTTTTATTAAGTGATTATGGTATATTTCAGTTATATTTTTTTCTGTATAACCATCTTCAAGTAAAATAACTGGAATTCCCGCTGCTTTTGCTGCATTAGCATCTGTTTCACTGTCGCCAATCATCAAAGTTTTTTTAAGATCACCATTTAAAATTTCAACTACAGATGTTAAATGTCTTGGATCAGGCTTACAATAATCAAATGTGTTATGACCAGCTACATATTCAAAAAAATCATAAATCCCAATTTTTTTTAAAAGATCGATTGCTAAATGCTCCTGTTTATTTGTACAAACACCCATTGAAATTTTTTTTTCTTTTGACCATATTAAAAAATCTCTTACTCCATCAATTAGTTTGCTTTCATTAACAATATTTTTTCCATAATAATCTACGAATTCTTTAATCATTTCCTGCTTAATTTTTTCATCCTGAACTTTTCCAAATTCCTTTTTAGCTTGACCCCATATAGATCTGCCAAGCATCGCACCAGCTCCTTGGCCCACCAAGTTTCTTATTTCCTCGGTAGACTTGGTTGGATATCCAAATTTATTCATCACATGATTGTGAGCTCTCATTAAGTCTGGGGCTGTATCGACTAAAGTCCCGTCTAAATCAAAAAGAATTGTGTAAATTGGTTTCATAAATAAAAGTATTTTTAAGAAATATTTTGTGAATTAAGAAAGATATATACTTAATATAAATGATTTTCTAGATGAAACAATTAAATTTAGAAAGACTTCAAAATTCACTTAGAAAGAAATTTTCTAAATCAGGAGTAAAAATGATCGCGCCTGATACAATCTATTTTTCAAAAGATACTAAAGTTGGAAAAAATGTGACGATAGAACCATATGTAGTTATTGGATTAAAAGTAAAGATTGGTAACAATGTTACTATAAAATCTTTCAGTCATTTAGAGAGTTGTAAAATTGAAAATAAAGTTGAAATAGGTCCCTATGCAAGAATAAGACCCGGTACCACTTTAAAAGCGGGATCTAAGATTGGAAATTTTGTTGAGATCAAAAAAAGTACTCTTGGAAAAAATTCTAAGGTAAATCATTTAACTTATATAGGTGACACTTCAATTGGTAAATCTGTTAACGTTGGAGCAGGAACAATCACATGTAATTATGATGGAATAAAAAAATACAAAACAAGAATAAAAGATAATGTTTTTATTGGTTCTAACTCATCATTAGTAGCCCCATTAAAACTTGAGGAAAATAGTATAATTGGAGCAGGATCAGTAATTACTAAAAATGTTAGTAAAAAATCTTTAGCACTCACAAGAAGTCAACAACTAGAGGTAAAAAATTATAAGAGAAAGTCTAAATAATTATGTGTGGAATTATTGGAATAAATAGTAATAGACCGGTCTCATCAACAATAATTAGTTCTTTAAAAAAATTAGAGTATAGAGGATACGACTCTGCAGGAATTGCAACATTATCAAATAATCAAATTAATGAAGTTAAATCAGAGGGAAGAGTAGATAAACTTGAAAATAATTCATTAGTACAGAATATGGATGGAACTATTGGAATAGGTCATGTGCGTTGGGCAACACACGGGTTACCAAATAGAGTTAATGCTCATCCTCATTCATCCCAGAATGTGTCTGTAGTTCATAATGGAATAATAGAAAATTCAACTTTATTAAAAAAATTTTTAGTTAGTAAAGGCCATAAATTTAAATCTCAAACTGATACAGAGGTAATTGTTCATTTGATTACAGAAAATTTAAAGTCAGAGAATATTGTAAACTCAGTTCAAAAAACTTTAAAATCTCTCCACGGTAGTTTCGCCCTAGGAATAATATTTAAAGATCAGCCAGATTTAATTGTTGGTGCAAGAAGAGGTTCACCTTTGGCTGTAGGATATGGGCCTAATGAAAATTATTTAGGTTCAGACTCATACGCACTGAAAGCAATGACAAATAAGATTACTTACCTAAATGACGGTGAATTTTGTATTATAAAAAAAGATCATGTCGAATTTTTTAATGAAGATGGAGATAAAATAAATAAAAAGGTTTTAGAATTATCACTTGAGGATGAAAAATATGACAAAGGTGATTACAAACATTTCATGGCTAAAGAAATAGAGGAACAACCGACAACATTAAAAAATGGAATTAATGAATATGTAGATACATCAAATAACGATATTAATATTTATAACTTCCCTTGGAAAACTAATGAAATTACCTCAGTAACTTTAATTGGTTGTGGAACAGCTTATCACTCTTGTCTTCTTGCAAAATACTGGTTTGAAGAATTAACCTCATTAGATGTTAATGTAGATATTGCGTCAGAGTTTAGATACAGAAAAAATAGATTTAAGAAAGAAACTTTATATATATTTGTATCTCAATCTGGTGAAACAGCTGATACTTACGCAGCATTAGATTTATGTAATCAAAATGACATGAAAACATGTGCAGTAGTGAATGTAATTGAAAGTTCGATTGCTAGAGACTCTAAATTTGTTTTACCAATACATTGTGGGACTGAGATAGGAGTTGCATCTACTAAAGCTTTTTTGGGTCAAATTCTAATTCTGTATATTCTAGCTTTAAAACTTGGATTATTGAGAGAAGATTTGAAAAAAGAGCTTTTTAATGAAAAGCTTAAAGATCTTAAATCTCTTCCTAAATTAGCTGAAAAGACTTTATTAACCGATAATAAGATACAGGTAATATCAAATACTTTTAACGAGGCTAAAGGTTCAATGTTTTTAGGGAGAGGTTTTTCCTTTCCAATAGCATTAGAGGGTGCATTAAAATTGAAAGAACTGTCTTATATTCATGCCGAAGGTTATCCAGCTGGTGAGATGAAACATGGTCCGCTAGCTCTTATTGAGGAAGGGATGCCAGTTGTTGTATTGGCACCAAGAGATAATTATTACAAGAAAACTATTTCTAATATGCAGGAAGTTATTGCAAGAGGAGCAAAAGTTTTATTAATAACAAATAAAAGTAGCGATGAAGTCGTTTCTGAAAATATTTGGGAAAAAATAGAAGTTGAAAGTGCAAATGAGGACCTTTTACCTTTTCTTTTAACAATACCTCTACAAAAATTAGCTTATTATTCAGCACTTAAAAAAGGATTTGATATAGATAAGCCTCGAAATTTAGCGAAATCAGTAACCGTTGAATAATAGAAAAACTCTGATACAACAATCCTGAGTTGAACATGAAAAATTGGAAAGTAAATAGTTGGAGAAAATATCCGGTAAAACACATTCCTGAATATCCGGATAAAAAAGAATTAGATCAAGTTTTGAATAAAATTAAAACTTTTCCACCTCTAGTCTTCGCTGGTGAAACAAGACACCTAAAACAACAATTGGCTGAAGTGGTAGATGGTAAAGCTTTTTTACTTCAAGGTGGAGATTGTGCAGAAAGTTTTGCTGAATTTAATCCAGACAATATAAGAGATACTTTTAAAGTTATTTTGCAGATGTCATTGGTATTAACTTATTCTGCATCAGTTCCAGTAATTAAACTTGGGAGAATTGCTGGTCAGTTTGCCAAACCAAGAAGTGCACCAATGGAAAAAAAAGGTGAAATAGAGCTTCCTAGTTATCTTGGTGACAATGTAAACGGAATAGAATTTAGTATGAAGGCAAGAAAATACGATCCAAAAAGACTTTTCAAAGCTTATTCTCAGTCAGCATCAACTCTAAATCTTTTGAGAGCATTTTCACACGGTGGATTTGCAGACTTAAAAAAAGTTCATTTATGGAACTTAGGATATATCAAGAAAAGTCCTCAAGCAAAAAAATTTAAAGAACTTGAAGACAAAATTGCAGATGCTTTAGCATTCATGGATGCTTGTGGAATAAATTCAGATTTTAACAGAAGATTAAAGACTGTGAATTTTTGGACATCTCATGAGGCTTTACATTTACCTTTTGAAGAAAGTATGACTAGAATAGACTCTACTACTGGAGAACATCATGCGACCTCTGCTCACTTTGTTTGGATTGGAGATAGAACCAGACAGATTGATGGTGGACATGTCGAGTATTGTAGAGGAATTGAAAATCCAATTGGAATTAAATGTGGACCTACTAGTAAACCAGATGAAATAGCAAAAATCTGTAATCTTATAAATCCTAAAAATGAAAAAGGTAAAATTACTCTAATTTCAAGGTTTGGTCACGATAGTGTTGAAAAATATTTACCAAAACTTATTAGAGGAATTAAAAAAGAGGGTGTAAATGTAATTTGGTCTTGTGATCCAATGCATGGAAATACTATAAAATCAACTACAGGTTATAAAACTAGAAGATTTAATAACGTTTTAAAAGAAGTTAAAGACGTGTTTGCAGTTCATCAAAGTGAAGGTTCATATGCAGGTGGATTGCATATTGAAATGACTGGACAAAACGTTACAGAGTGCACTGGCGGTGCTAAAAATATTCAGGATCAAGATTTGTCAAGTAGATACCATACTCATTGTGATCCTAGACTAAATGCTGACCAGGCTTTGGAGTTAGCCTTTTTAATTTCTGATGAGATTAAAAAGAATACCAGCTATTCCAAAAATGCTATTCAAGCGGCATCTTAAGCTATTGCATTAAAATTGTAGATAGTTAGATATATTGTAATGACACCATCAGAAAAAGTAAAATTCATCTCAAATTGGATTAAATCTTATGTTGATAAGATGCCTAATAAGGCACAATCATTAGTTATTGGAATATCTGGTGGTATAGATTCATCTGTTTCAAGTACTTTAAGTGCGATGACAGGTATGAAAACTATTGTTTTAACAATGCCGATTAAACAAAAAGAAAATCAACATGACCTCAGTTTAAAGCATCAACAATGGCTGGTAAAAAATTTTAAAAATGTTGAAGCTCACACTTTAAGTTTAGATAAACTTTTTGAAACATTTTCAACAACACTAAATAAATTTGATAATGAGCATGGCTTCGCTAACTCTAGAGCTAGACTTAGAATGACCACACTTTATCAAGTTGCAGCAGCAAATAAAGGTATTGTGGTTGGCACAGGAAATAAAGTAGAGGATTTTGGAGTAGGTTTTTATACAAAATATGGAGATGGTGGTGTTGATATATCTCCTATAGCAGATTGTAATAAAAGTGAAGTATGGGAACTTGGCAAAGAATTAGGCATATTAAAAGAAATTATTGATGCTCCACCAACTGATGGATTATGGGATGATGGAAGGACAGATGAAGGTCAATTAGGTTTCAAATATTCTGAACTTGAAGATGCAATGGGAAACCCAAATTCACCTCACAGAGAACAATACGAAAAAATTCGAAATCAAAACTTGCATAAAATGGAGCCAATTCCAGTTTGCAAGATTCCTAGTTAATCAATTAGATTAACAAATCATCAAATAAGGTATATTTCTTAATCAACTGATATGGATATTTTTTTAACAAATAATTTAAGTAATAAAAAAGAACATTTTATTCCTAAAGAAAAAAATAATGTGGGAATGTATGTTTGTGGACCTACAGTTTATGATGATCCTCACATTGGAAATGCGAGACCTTTAGTAATTTTTGATATTCTATTTAAACTATTAAAAAATGAATTTATCTCAGTAACGTATGTAAGAAATATAACTGATATTGATGACAAAATAATCAAATCTTCACAAGAGCAAAAAGTTTCTACAAAAGAGCTTACAGAAAAAGTAACTAAGAGCTTTTTTGAAGATTGTGAGTTTCTTAATTGTGAACATCCTACTCATCAACCAAAAGCTACTGAACACATTGATCTAATGATTGAAATGATAAATGATTTATTAAAAAAAGGATTTGCATATGAAAATAAAAAACATGTTTATTTTGAAGTTAAAAAATTTTTTGATTATGGCAAATTATCTAATAAAAATTTGGAAGATTTAGTAGCTGGATCTAGGGTAGAAATAAGTGAAAACAAAAAAAATTCAGAAGACTTTGTTTTATGGAAACCATCAAATAATAATGAGCCAGCTTGGAATTCACCTTGGGGAAAAGGTAGACCAGGTTGGCATTTAGAATGTTCAGCGATGTCAAAAAAATTTTTAGGTAATGAATTTGATATTCATGGTGGAGGTATAGACTTAATTTTTCCCCATCATGAAAATGAAATAGCTCAATCTAGATGTGCCAATGATACAAAAGTTTTTGCGAATTATTGGGTCCACAACGCATTTATAACACTGTCTAATGAAAAAATGGCAAAGTCACAAGGTAACATTCTTAAGATAAAAGATTTTAGAAATAAGACTAGTGGCCAAATAATTAGGTTAGCTTTGATGAGTGCTCATTATAGACAGCCATTAGATTGGAACGATAAATTATTAAGAGATTGTGAAAGCACTTTAGACAAATGGTATAAAGTGTATTCATCTAATCTTAAATCTGTCAAAGTTTCAGATGAAATTTTAAAACCATTGTATGAAGATTTAAATACACCTGGATATATTGCTAATCTTCACAAGCTATATGAAAAAGCTAGTAAAGGTGAAAATATAGATTTATTTATCTCAGCATGTAAATTTATTGGTTTGATGAATGAAACAAGTGAGGAATGGAATGAATTTAAAAAGAAAAGAGTATCTATAACTGAAT
The DNA here is from genome assembly GCA_902627935.1 of uncultured Pelagibacteraceae bacterium. Taxonomy (GTDB): domain Bacteria; phylum Pseudomonadota; class Alphaproteobacteria; order Pelagibacterales; family Pelagibacteraceae; genus Pelagibacter. The sequence goes on from CACOLA010000001.1 coordinate 92,438, forward strand.
CTGAAATTGAAAATATGGTCAGTTTGAGAGATAAAGCTAGAGAAAACATGAACTTTAAAGAAGCTGATAGAATTAGAGATGAGCTTTCAGACAAAGGTGTTTTAATAGAAGACAAAGATGGTAGAACACTCTGGAAATTTAAATGAGCAAAGAAAAATTATACATATTTGACACAACTTTAAGAGATGGAGCTCAAACACAAGGAGTAGACTTTTCTTTAGAAGATAAAGAAAAAATTGCTTTAGCTTTAGATAATTTGGGTGTGGATTATATAGAAGCTGGATGGCCTGGAGCTAACCCAACTGATACAGAATTTTTTCAAAAGAAACATGAATTCAAAAATTCAAAACTAACATCTTTTGGAATGACTAAGAGGTCTGGGCGAAGTGCAGAAAATGATACCGGTTTATCTGCAATTATGAACTCTAACACCTCTGCAGTATGTTTAGTAGGCAAGTCTTGGGATTTTCATGTTGATGTTGCTCTAGGAATAACAAACGAAGAAAATTTAGATAATATTTCTGAGAGTACCAAACATTTTGTTAAAGCAAAAAAAGAATTTATGTTTGATGCAGAACATTTTTTTGATGGTTATAAAGCAAATCCAAAATATGCACTTTCCTGTATCAAAGCTGCTTATGATGAAGGTGCTAGGTGGGTTGTACTATGTGATACAAATGGTGGAACACTTCCACATGAAGTTACAAAGATAGTTAGCGAAGTTACAAAAGTCGTACCAGGTAAAAACTTAGGAATTCATGCTCATAATGATACGGGTAATGCAGTTGCTAATTCATTAGCAGCAGTATTGGCTGGTGTTCGTCAAATTCAAGGTACAATAAACGGATTAGGTGAAAGATGTGGAAATGCAAATTTAATGTCATTGATACCAACATTTTTTTTAAAGAAAGATTTTTCATCTCAATTCGAAATTGGAATAAAATCAAAAAACATTAAAAATCTAACTGATTGTTCAAGACTTCTAGATGAAATTTTAAACAGAAAACCTAATCAACATTTACCTTATGTAGGTGCAGCAGCTTTTTCTCACAAAGGTGGATTACACGTATCTGCTGTACAAAAAGATCCAAAAACCTATGAACACATCAATCCAGAGGAAGTTGGTAACACAAGAAATATTGTTGTCTCTGATCAATCAGGAAAATCAAATATTATCTCAAGATTAAAAAGTATCAAAATAGATATTCAAGAAAATGATCCAAAAATTAAAAAATTACTTGATGAAGTAAAAGACAGAGAATTTATTGGGTACAGTTATGATGGTGCAGATGCATCATTTGAATTATTGGCTAGAAGAATTATTGGAGAAATCCCAAGATATATCTCTATAACTGAGTACGATGTTTCAGTAAAAAAAGATAATATTGGAAATATTATTTCAACAGCAAAAGCCCAATTAGAAGTTGATGGAAAAAAAATTATTTGTGTTGGAGAAGGAAATGGACCAGTTAATGCTTTAGATAATGCAATTAGAAAAAATGTTAATAAACTTGCAAAATATTCAGAGTATTTAAAAGATTTGAAATTAGTTGATTATAAAGTTCGGATATTAAATACAGGCACAGAGGCAGTAACAAGAGTAAGTATTGAAAGCACTGATTCTAACGGTGTGAATTGGTTCACTATAGGAGTATCTCCAAATATTATAGACGCCTCTTTTAAAGCTTTAGTAGACAGTTTAGATTATAAATTATTCAAAGATAAAGCACCTGCTAGCTTATAAGTATGAAAATTAAAAAATATTCTGAAAAACCATCAGATATTAAAGATAGAATTGGTGCTAAGCCAATTGTTTGTTATCCAAATACAAATATAGAAGACCATAACCTAAGTATTTTGCATCAGGCAAGAAAAAATTTAATTAAAAAAAAAGAAATAACTATTCCCCCAAGAGACGCAAAAACATTCGAGGTGGAATATGGTGAATTTTTTAGAATAGAAAGTATTGAGGGGCCACAAGTTGGTGATTTAAATTTATTTTGTTCAACCAATTTAGAGGAAAAATTTTATTCTGGAAAAACAAGAGCACTTTATGGGACTCATTTATCAGTAGGGGATAAAATGTTTAGTAGCTTTCCTTATTTAAGATCTTTAGCAACAATTACTTGGGACACATTAGATTGGTATGATTATGATAAAGATGGAGGATCTGTTCATGATGTTATAGGCACTAGATGTGATCCTTATACCTCTAAATTATTGTCGAATAAAGATTACCATTATTGTTGTCATTCAAATCTAACAAGAGCTTTGGTGAAAGAAAAAAATATGAAATTATCAGAAGCAGAAAAAATTGTACATGATGTTTTAAATGTATTTATGCTCACCGGTTTTACAAATGATACTAAACAATATTTTATGAAAGCGAGTCCAGTTAGGCCAGGTGATTATTTGGAATTTTTTGCGGAAACTAATATACTTGGCGCTCTTTCAGCATGTCCAGGAGGTGATTGTGGTTCAGAACATTCTTCTGATGTAGCAAAATGCTATCCATTAAGAGTCTCTATTTGGACAGTCGATCAAAAATTTATAAAAGATTTAAAACCTTCAACTATTTCAAATTATAACAGAAATCATGGCATAGATTAATCATGTCAGTAAATAATATCACTTTTATATTACACAAACCACAACTTTCAGAAAATATTGGGGCATGTGCAAGAGGAATGAAAAATTTTAATTATAAAAAAATGATTGTGGTAGAACCAAAACCTATTTTTCCAAATGATAAAATTTTAGCAACATCTGTCGGAGCTAAGAATATTATACGAAATTGTAAAAAATTTGATAGTCTTCAGTCTGCCCTTAAAAATATTGATATCGTAATAGCTACATCTGCAAGATTTCGTAATAAAAATGTAAAACATATTCAATTAGAAGATTTAAAAAAAATAAATTTTAAGAAAAAAGTAGCTTTTCTTTTTGGCTCAGAAGCATCAGGATTAACAAACAACGAAATTAGTTATTCAAATTATACATTGCAAATTCCAACAAATCCTAATTTTAAATCTTTAAATTTATCTCATAGTTTAATAATTATTGCTCAATACACTACAAGTATTCTTAAATTTAAAACTTCAAAATTTGTTAGGTCAAATAAAGTCAAAGCTGCCTCTAAAAAAGAAATATTATCTATGTCAAAACTTTGTATAAAAAATTTAGAGGAAATAAATTTTTTTAAACACAAAGAGAAGAAGCCAATTATGTTAGAAAATTTGAGAAACATTTTCTATAGAATGGAATTATCTTCTAAAGAAACACGTATATTATCAAGTGTATTTGCCAGTTTAGGTAAAAAACGTTGATTGACAAAATGATGTGTAAGTTTATAAACCCCGTAAATAATGACAAAAAGATTAAACTCTAAACACAAAGTAGACAGAAGATTAAAAGTAAACTTGTGGGGTAGACCTAAAAGTCCTTTTAACACAAGAGCATATGGTCCTGGCCAACATGGCCAAACCAGATCCTCAAAACCGTCTGACTACGGAATTCAACTCCAGGCTAAACAAAAATTAAAAGCTTACTATGGAAATATAAATGAAAGACAATTCAGAAATATTTACAAAAAAGCTTCAATGCTCAAAGGAGATACAAGTGAGAATCTTATTGGACTTTTAGAAAGAAGACTTGACGCAATAATTTACAGAGCAAAATTTGCAACAACAATTTTTTCTGCAAGACAACTAATCAATCATGGTCATGTTAAAGTTAATGGAAAAAAAGTTAATATAAGTTCTTATTTAGTTAAAGAGGAAGACAATATTGAAATAAGAGATAAATCTAAACAACTAGCAATTATAGATATTGCTTTAGCAAATAAAGAGAGAGAAACTCCAGAATATATTCAAATGGATGAAAAAAATAAAAAACTTAAATTTGTTAGAACACCAAAGTTTGAGGAAGTGCCTTATCCAATTGTAATGGAACCAAATTTAGTGATTGAATATTATTCAAGATAAATCTATTTTTTAAAGTTAATACCTTTATCTTCAAAAACTTTTTTCAGCTCACCACTTTCGTACATTTCTTTAACTATGTCACAACCGCCCACAAATTCTTTTTTAATATATAATTGGGGTATAGTAGGCCAGTCACTAAAAATTTTAATTCCCTCTCTTATTTTTTGGTCCTCTAAAACATTAACACCTTTAAAATTTACTTCTAATACTTTCAACATATTTGAAACTGCCATTGAAAATCCACATTGAGGCGCTTCTGGGGTTCCTTTCATAAATAAACATACTTCGTTATTATCTATATGGTTTTGAATAAGATTTTTTACTTGATCATCCATTATTGTTCCTTTGTTTTAATTGCTAAAGCATGTAACTCATTTCCCATTTTACCTTTTAATGAATTATATACCATCTTATGTTGTTCAATTTTACTCTTTCCTGAAAAAAGGGACGATGTAATCGTTGCTGAATAATGATTACCGTCACCAGCCAAATCTTGAATTTCAACTTGAGCGTCAGATAAAGCTTCTTTTATTAACATCTCAATTTCTTTTAAATCCATTGCCATTATTTACTCATATATTTGTTCAACCAATTCTTATGCGAAGTTTTTAATTCGTCAATTGTAACTTTTGTCTTTTCATTAAAAATTAATTGATCTTCATTGATTGTTCCTAATTCATCATAATGGACAGCATTTTTGTTAAGTATTTCAGAGACTTCTTTTTGATCTTTTTTAGCAACTTCTATTAAATACCGTCCTTGATCCTCTGAAAAAAAATATTCTATTTCATTTATAAGATATTTTGGTTTTTTTAATGTAATTCCTTTATTACCTTGAATACACATTTTACTTATTGCAGTGATAATTCCACCTAATGACACATCGTGTGCACTCTTAATAAGTCCATCTTCAATTAATTTTAGAATAGTTTCACCATTATTTTTTTCATTAAACAGATTGATTTCAGGTGGGGGACCATTTTTTTCATCTAAGATATTTCTTGCAAATATACTCTGATCTATATGGCCTATCGTTTTACCTATTACTAAAACTATATTATCTACTTTCTTTAGATCCATAGTTATCATTTTTTTATAGTCCGTTATCAAACCAACTCCACCAATAGCAGGAGTAGGTTTGATGCCAACTTCTTTTGTTTGGTTATAAAATGATACATTTCCAGAAACTACCGGGAATTTTAGATATTCACTTGCTTCACCAATACCTTGAACACACTCTACAAATTCACCCATATTCTCCTCATTTTCTGGACTACCAAAATTTAAACAATTTGTAATTGCAACTGGTCTTGCTCCTACAGAAATTAAATTTCTAAAACTTTCACATACCACTTGTTTACCTCCTGTTGAAGGGTGGGCCCAACAATACACTGCCGAGGAATCTACACTAGCAGCCACAGCTTTGTTTGTACCATGAACTCTTATGACACCTGAGTCTCCCCCAGGTTTTTGAATAGTATCACCCATAACAGTGTGATCATATTGTTGCCAAATCCATTCTTTACTGCATACATTTGGGTTAGATAAAACTTTCTTTAAAATATCAATTAAATTGAGATTCTTTAATTCTTGTTTCTTAATTTTATTTTTTTTAGGTAGTTTTGCTTTTTTCCATTTTCGGTCATACATAGGTGAATTTTCTACCAAAGTATTTACAGGAATATTCGCAACTTTTTGGTCTTCAAAATAAAGCTCAATTTTTTTTGAGTTTGTTGTTTTGCCAATTATTGCAAAATCAAGGTTCCACTTATCAAATATTTTTTTAGCCTGTTCTTCTTTACCATTTTCTAAAATAATCAACATTCTCTCTTGGCTTTCAGATAACATAATCTCATATGGTGTCATTTTAGCTTCTCGTGTTGGAACTTTATTCAAATGGAGTTCAATTCCTAGATTTCCTTTAGAGGCCATCTCAATACTAGATGAAGTTAATCCAGCAGCGCCCATATCTTGTATTGCTATAATTGAGTCACCAGCCATTAACTCCAAACATGCTTCAAGTAATAATTTTTCTGTAAAAGGGTCACCCACTTGAACAGTAGGTTTTTTTTCCTCAATTTTTTCATCAAAACTAGCTGAAGCCATACTTGCTCCATGAATTCCATCTCTACCTGTTTTTGACCCAACATAAATTACTGGCTTATTTAATCCTGCAGCTTTGGAATAGAAAATTTTATCTTTTTTGACTAACCCTAAGGTCATCGCATTTACTAAGATGTTTCCATTATAAGAACTATCAAAGTTTGTTTGACCAGCAATAGTTGGAACACCCATACAGTTACCATATCCACCAATACCATGAACAACACCTCTTAATAAATTTTTTGTTTTTTTATGTTGTGGTGAACCAAAATGAATTAGGTTTAAATTTGCGATAGGCCTTGCACCCATAGTGAAAACATCTCTCATTATACCACCGACCCCAGTTGCTGCACCTTGGTAAGGCTCAATAAAAGAGGGGTGGTTGTGACTTTCAATTTTAAATACAATTGCATCATTATCCCCTATATCAACAACTCCTGCATTTTCGCCTGGTCCTTGAATAACTTGTTTTCCTTTTGTTGGAAGTTTTTTTAAGTGGATCCTTGATGACTTGTAAGAACAATGTTCATTCCACATTGCTGAAAAAATACCTAGTTCTGTAATATTAGGAGTTCGATTAAGTAATTCACAGATTTTTTTATATTCATCTTTTTTAAGACCATGATCTATAGCTACTTGTTCGTTTACTATCATTTTAGATTATTAATCAAATTATTAAAAAAAAGAGATCCATCTTCTCCTGAAAGCGAAAGATCAATCATTCGTTCTGGATGAGGCATCATTCCTAAAACATTTTTTCCTTTATTAAAAACTCCTGCAATATTTTTAAGTGAGCCATTAGGATTAAATTTTTCCTCAGTTTTTCCATTTTTATCACAATAATTAATTGCAACTTGTTCATTATCTTCAATTTCTTTGAGTTGATCTTCCGTACAAAAATAATTTCCTTCATTATGTGCGATATGAAATTCTAAAACCTCTTTATCTATATTTTTAAAAAAGATGTTTGTTTTATTATTAATTTTGACGAACACATTTTTACAAATAAATTCTAAGTACTTATTTCTTAGCAAAACACCTGGGACAAGACCCGTTTCAACTAGAATTTGAAATCCATTACAAATACCTATTACCATACCTCCAGAGTTTGCAAAATTTATGACAGATTTCATTATTTTAGATTTTGAAGCCATACTGCCACATCTCAAATAATCTCCGTAAGAAAATCCCCCTGGCAAAACTACTAGGTCACTATTTGGGATTTCGGCATCATTGTGCCAAACCATCTTATTTTTAAAACCAAATTTTCTTAAGGCTACATCAATGTCTCTATCACAATTAGAGCCTGGAAAAGTAATTACAGATGATTTCATTAATTATTGTGCATCAATAATTTTATAATTTTCAATAACTAGATTAGCTAAAAGTTTCTTGCACATTTCTTCAACTTTTTCTTTTGCTTTATTATTATCATTTTCTTTTGTATCTATTTCAAAATATTTTCCTTGTCTTACCTCATTAATATTATTGAAACCCATACCATCTAATGTTTGCTGAATAACTTTTCCTTGAGGATCTAAAACATCTTTTTTAAGTGTAATTATAACTGAAATTTTCATTTTCGTTTTCTCTTAACAGAAGACAGTTTTGTAATATTTACCGCAGAAACATTAGACTGCTCATGGAGTATACCTAGTCTTTTCGCTACTTCTGTGTAAGCTGGGATCAGATCGCCAAGATCTTTTCTAAATCTATCTTTATCAAGTTTTTTTTCAGTTACACTATCCCATAGTCTACATGTATCTGGACTAATTTCGTCAGCAAGAATTATTTCAGTTTTTCCACTTGATTTAATTCTCCCAAATTCGAGTTTAAAATCAATAAGGTTAATACCAACACCTTTAAACATTCCAATCATGAAATCATTTATTCTTAAAATAATTTTTTTGATTTTTTCTATCTCCTTTTTTGTTGCCCATTCAAAAACATAAATATGTTCTTCAGCAATGAGTGGATCACCTAATTTGTCATCTTTTAAGCAATATTCAATAAGTGGCTCTTTTAAAACCGTTCCATCTTCAATACCCAATCTTTTGGTAATTGATCCTGTTGCAACATTTCTTATAATGAATTCAATTGGAATTATTTCTACAAGTTTGATCACTTGTTCTCGCATATTCAGACGTTTGACTAAATGATTTTTAATTCCAATTTGTGATAGATTTGAAAGAATATGTTCTGAAATTCTATTATTTAAAACTCCTTTTCCCTCAATAGTGCTTTTCTTTTGATTATTAAATGCAGTTGCATCATCTTTAAAGTATTGAATGACTAAATTTTTATCTTGAGTAGCATAAATAATCTTAGCTTTTCCTTCATATAATTTTTTTCCTTTTTTCATTATTTAAACACTCTTCTAAAAATTAAATTAACATTTTTGAAATGTTTATTGTGGCTAAAAATTTCTTTTAATCTTTTTGCGGTAATTTTACTCATAATGAATTTATCAGTTGATATAACATCAAATAAATTTAAGTTTTCTGCAAAACATTTTTTTGTATAAGTTTGAACCATTTTATAAGATTTTTCTCTACTCAAACCAGTTTTAGTTAACTCCAACATTATTTCTTGTGAGAAAATTAATCCTTTAGTTAAATTTAAATTTTCTAACATTTTTTTTGGATAAACAATCATATTATCTAGAATGTTTGTTAATCGAACTAGAGCAAAATCGAGAGTTATATTAGCATCCGGCCCTATATTTCTCTCTACACTTGAATGCGAAATGTCCCTCTCATGCCATAATGCAATATTTTCCAGGGCAGGAGTTACTGTACTTCTCACCATTCTTGCAAGACCAGTAAGATTTTCACTTAAAATAGGATTTTTTTTATGAGGCATTGCCGAAGAACCTTTTTGATTTTTTGAAAAGTATTCCTGAAGTTCATAAACTTCTGTTCTCTGCAAATGTCTTATTTCAGTAGCAACTCTCTCTATTGATCCAGCGATAATTCCTAAAACTGAGAAATAAAAAGCATGTCTATCTCGTGGAATAACTTGAGTTGATATTGGCTCAACTTTTAAACCTAGTTTTTTTGCAACATGTTTTTCAACATCGGGATTTATATTTGCGAAGGTTCCCACAGCTCCAGATATTGCACAAGTAGATACTTCATTTATCGCATCACTTAATCTTTTTCTATTTCTTTTGAACTCTTCGTAGAATGAAGCTAATTTTAAACCAAAAGTAATTGGCTCTGCATGAATACCATGACTTCTACCCATACAAGGAGTAAATTTGTATTTTTTTGCCTGTCTTTGGAGCACTTTAAGAATTTTGTCAAAATCTTTTAAGATTATTTTTCCTGACTGAACTAATTGAATATTAAAACTAGTATCTAAAACATCCGATGAGGTCATACCTTGATGGAGATATCTAGCTTTAATACCAGCTTTCTCAGTGATTGAAGTTAAAAAAGCGATTACATCATGTTTAACTTTATTCTCAATTTGATGAATTCTTTTTACATCAATTTTAGCTTTTTTTCTTACGACAGATGAAACACCTCTCGGTATTTGACCAAGTTTTTCCATTGCTTGTGCTGCAGCGATCTCAACATCAAGCCAAATTTTATATTTATTTTCTTCTGACCAAATATCGGTTAATTCTTTTCGAGAGTATCTTTTTATCATTAATTATAAGTATGGAGGCTTGGAAAAACCTTTAGCAGATTCTGTAAAAATTTCATAACCATTTTCTGTTATTCCTACTGTATGCTCAAATTGTGCAGATAAAGATTTATCTTTTGTTACAGCTGTCCAGCCATCATTTAACGTTTTAGTGTGGTATTTACCTGAATTAATCATTGGCTCAATAGTAAAAGTCATACCAGGTATTAAGTCTGTACCTGTATTTTTTTTACCGTAATGCAGAATATTTGGGGGTTCATGAAATTTATTACTTATGCCATGTCCACAAAAATCTCTTACAACAGAAAAACCTTTTTCTTCTACAAATGATTGTATTTCATATCCGATGTCTCCGAGTTTAATTCCAGGTTTTAAAATTTTAATTGCACGCATCAATGAATCATAAGTTGTATTTATTAAATTATTTAATTTTACAGATGTATTGCCTATACAAAACATTCTACTAGTGTCACCATAATGGTCATTGATAATTGCAGTTACATCAACATTTAAAGCATCTCCTTCTCTAAGAATACGGTCGGACGGAACTCCATGACAAACTACATGGTTTAAAGAAGTACATAAAGATTTTGTAAATCCTCTATAAAAAAGAGGAGCTGAGTAACCTCCATTGTCTCTAATAAATTCGTATCCCAATTTATCAATATGATCAGTAGATACACCTTCTTTAATATTGTCAGTTAGCATGTCTAAAGTTTTTGCTGCTAAATTTCCAGCAATTCTCATTTTTTCAAATTTTTCCGAATAATCAGTCATTTATAATTTTCAGTTTTTTTTTTACAAAAATTTTTTTTGAACTTATATCACATTTATAGGCCAAAAAATTCACACCAGCTTTTTTTGCTAATAAATAATTAGCATAATACTCTTCATCTATATCTTTAGCTATTTTAAAATATTTCATATTTTGAATTTGAACTAGAAAAAATAGATAAGCTTTATAGCCCCTATTTATGGCATCAATAAGAGTTAACAAATGTTTTGAGCCTCTATCAGTAACTGCATCAGGAAATTCAGCTGTGTCTTTGTTTCGAAATAGAGTAACATTTTTAACCTCAACAAAAATTTTTTGTTTTTTTTTTTCTATCAAAAAATCAAATCTTGTCTCTTTATTAAAAAAAACTTCAGATCTTATTGAATCACTATTCTTAAGCTCATTTATCAAATTATTTTCAAGAGCATGATGAACAATTTTGTTAGCCATATGAGTATTTACTCCAACAAAATTATTTCTAGATTTTATGATTTCTAACCCATATTTGAGTTTTCTTTTAGGATCGTTATTTGGTAATAAATAAACCTCATTACCTTCATGTAATAGGCCCTTCATTGAGCCAGTATTTGGACAATGAGCTGTGACAATTTCTTTATTGAGTTTTACATCAGTAAAAAACCTTTTATAGCGTTTGATTAGTTTGCCTTTTACTAAAGACTTGGTAAATTCCATCACTAAATTATATATTTCATATGACAAAAAAAGCAAAAGTAAATGCAGCAATTCTAATAATAGGAAATGAGATTTTATCAGGTAGAACACAAGATACAAATACTTCTACATTAGCTATTTGGCTAAATTCTATTGGTGTTAAGGTTGAAGAGGTCAGAGTAGTACCTGATATCGAAACAACAATTATTGAAACTTTAAATACTCTTAGAACTACATATAATTATGTTTTTACAACTGGTGGTATTGGTCCTACTCACGATGATATAACAGCTCAATCAGTTTCAAAAGCGTTTGGAGTAAATTATGAGATGCATAAAGAAGCTTTCAAAATTTTAGAAGATTATTATGCACCAGGAGAATTTAATACAGGCAGACAAAAAATGACCTGGATGCCAAGAGATGCAAATTTGATTTATAATCCCACAAGTGGTGCGCCAGGGTTTAATATTCAAAATGTTTTCTGTTTACCAGGTGTACCATCAATTTTAAAATCTATGCTAGGTGGATTAAAGAATAAGATAATTGGAGGCAAACCAATTAAAAGTTTAACAATCAGCCTAAGAACTGTTGAAAGTGAAATAGCAGACTCCTTAACAAAAGTTCAAAATGAAAATTTAGATGTAGAAATTGGAAGTTATCCATTTTTTCATGCTGGAAAACTAGGTGTGTCAATTGTAATGAGATCAGAGGACCAAACAAAAATTGATATTTGTAATTCTCAAATATTAAAATTTGTTGACAAAAAAAAAATTAAAGTAGTTGATCGATAAATGCTATACTTTGCGTATGGAAGTAATCTTAATCATTTTCAGATGAAAAGAAGATGCAAGAACAGTATTTTTTTGAAAAAGATAAATTTAAATAATTTTAGATTAACGTTTAGAAGCAAATACCGAGCAGCAGATATAGAATATAAAAAAGGTTCAATTGTTCCTGGAGCGTTATTTGAAATCTCTAAAAGTGATGAAAAAAAACTTGATATTTATGAAGATTATCCAACACTTTATAAAAAGTTTTATTTTTCTTATTATGGAAAAAAAATTATGACCTACAGTATGGTAAGAAAATCAACTTTTATGTACCCAACCGAAAGATATTTAAATGTAGTCAAAAGGGGATATAAAGACTGTAATCTTAATGATAAATATTTAAAAAAAGCTTTAGCATCTAGATAATCATTAAAAATTGTCTTTTCCAAAAAAATAGTTATATGTTTTTAGCTCAATGAAAATTGCTATTATTGGCGCTGGTTTTTTTGGTTCAACTATTGCATTAAAACTGAGCAAAAAACATTCGGTTGATTTATTTGAAAAAAAAAATGATGTCTTGAATAAAGCCTCTAAAATTAATCAATTTAGATTTCATTTGGGTTACCATTATCCTAGATCAAGTAAGACTCTTAATGAAATCAAATCATCATATAGATTATTTATTAATTTTTTTTCTAACGACGTTTTTGACAAAACTACTAATTATTATGCTGTTGCAAATAAAGAGAGCAAAGTTTCATATAAAAAATACCTAAAAATTCTTAAAAAGTTCAAATTAAGATACAAAATTATTGATAAAAAATTTCCTGAAATTTCAAACTTAATTCTTAGTGAAGAAAAAGTTTTGAATTATTTTAAGTTTAAGAAAATCTTAAAAACAAAATTAAAAAAAAGTAGTGTAAATTTATTTCTAAATAAAGAATTAAAAAAAAAGGATATTAATAACTATGATAAGATAATAGTATGTACTTATTCACACAATAATACTCTTTTAGAGAATCTTGCAGGAAAAAAGAGTCTAAAAAAAAATAGATATGAATTGATAGAAAAAATAATTATTAAATTACCTAAAAAATTCAAAAACAAAAGTTATGTTGTTGTTGATGGAAAATTTGTTTGTTTAGATCCTTATCTCGGTACAAAATACCATTTATTAAGTGATGTAAAAAATTCTAAATTAGAAGTTATAAAAAAATTAAAACCAAATTTTATATCCCCCAAAAAAAAATATCTTGATGACAAAATTCATAAGAATTTAAATATTTCTAATTTTAAAAAGTTTATTAGTCATGGTTCAATTTATTTACCATTTTTAAAAGAAGCTAAGTATATTGGTTCTTTTTTTATAGTAAGAACAATAAAACAAAATGTAGAAAAAACAGATGAAAGAGTTGGTGATATAAAAAAAATTGATAAAAAGTTTATCTCAATACTGTCTGGAAAATGGAACACATGTGTTAATATTGCTAATAAAGTCGAAAAATTATTGTCATAATGACTAATGTCTATTTAATTGGGTACGGAAATTGGGGAAAAAAAGTTTTTAAATCTTTAAAAAAAATAAGTAAAATTTCAAAAATTCATATAAAAAAAAGCCGATTAGAAAATAAACAGATAGATCTTAAAAGTATAGATTGGGTTTTTATTACAACAAATACGAGTCAACATTACAAACTTGTTGAAAAATATTTAAAAAAGAAAATTAATGTTTTCTGTGAAAAGCCCTTAACTACAAATTTATTTAAATCCAAAAAATTATTTAAATTAGCAAAAAAAAATAATTGTAAATTGTATGTCTCTGATATTGAAAATTTTAAAAATATTAAATTAAAATTTAAAAAATCTAATTATATTTATCGATCTAAATTCTCTTATAATAAAACAGACATTTTAAATAGACTTGCGTATCATGATTTTACTTATATTTATAAAAAACTTAAGAGTACAAAAATTCAAAAATTATACATTCAATCAAGAAAAAGAGGATTCCTTTCGTTCAATTTAAGCATTGATTCAAAAGAATTTTTCTTTACTTACAATTTAAACTCCAGAAAGAAGATACATACTTTTAATGATACAAATCTTAGAATTAAAAAAAATATTCTTCATAAAATGATTTCAAGTTTCATGTTTAAAAAAATAAACTTTAAAAAAAACTCGGAAATCGCTTTATTTTCAAACAAAATTATTGAATCTATAAAAGAAAATTATTAATTTTATCATTTGTAATTATTTATTATTGTTTTTATAAGTTGAGGTCTTATCTGATGTCTATCATTCTTATCAATAATAATAGATGGAAATATAGGACTATTTTTAATAGCTTTTTTAAATGCTAATGCATATGGGTTTGCAAAGCAACAAGGATCATCATCATTATAAACTAAAGTTGCTTTTCTATTTCTAATTCCATTATTGTTTATAAGCATCATTTGATATAACTCTATATAGTTTATAAGGTGATAAACTTTACTATAAACTTGTTCCCAATCACCTCGATTTTCTCCAAATTTTCTATAAGCTAATGGTAAACTGCCTGAATAGCTTATGGCTGAATTAAGATTTGGCATTAGAGCAGAAAGCCATACTGTGTACCAACCACCTCCTGAAATTCCCATGATTAATATATCTTCATATTGAAATTTATTTATAGTTGAGTCAATTATTGCAATGTGAGGATACAAAAATAAACTTAAAGGATCTAATTGGGGGTTTTTTTCATCATAAAAAAAACTGTAGTTGCCATGTTCTCTTGCTTGTTTAGCATTAAGCTCCATTTTACTAGATCGAATTGGAAAAGATGCATTTCCACTATTGAGGCCAAGTCCTAACATAGACATAGAAAGCACATCACAACCAGTCTCTAAAAAATCATCAACTAACTTACTATGATAGTCGTAATCGAAAGGATTTCCACCATGACCTTGTATATAAATTCTTAAACATTTATTTTTAGGTTTTAAACTTTTTGTCAGTATCGCGTTACTTTTTACTCCATAATAATTTGTTGAAATATAAATTTTATTATCAGAAGTTTCAAATGACATCTGCAATTCAATATCAGGAATGATAAATTTATTTATCTTTTTTCGTAATTTAATAAGATCAGAGGGATTATATTCTGTAATTTTTAAATTGTTATTAAGCGTTTTATTGTAATTGGATTGAATTCTTTTATCTGAAGTAAGAGACCACTTTAACATTCTTACCTCCTCATAAGGAAACCACTTATAAGTGCCGACACCTATTCCATATAAAAATGTCAAAAAAATAATTGAAAAAAAAATAATTGTTTTAATTAATTTCATTAATATTTTTTACTTAAATTTAAGTCTAAAAACATCTGCTAAATACCATACTGATTTATGATCAATAATATCTAAATGTCTACATAAAATATCTATTTCATCTTTTGGACTTAAGACTGTAAATGCATGAGAGCCAGTTTGCATCAGTAAGTACTTTCCAATTGTATTTAGTAAAGATTGTTTACTAATTCCAACAATAAATTCTAATTTTGGATTATTTTTTTTAAATTCTAAAATTAATGATTCTAATTTATCTTTTTGAAATGTATGAAAAACTTCATTAGCTACAACTATATCAAAACTTTCATTTTGCCAATTTTTTACCTCTGATAAATTTTCTAAAATGTCATAGTTTATCACTTTTGTTTTTGGATGATTCTTAATAACCATTTTTTTTAATTGGCCTGTACCACAGCCAAAATCTAACACTCTAAGATTTTCTCTTTTTAATTTACCTATTTGAATTATGACTCTTAATAATTTCTTAAAGTAAATTCCAGATATACCTCTGTATT
Source organism: uncultured Pelagibacteraceae bacterium (assembly GCA_902627935.1). Lineage (GTDB taxonomy): Bacteria > Pseudomonadota > Alphaproteobacteria > Pelagibacterales > Pelagibacteraceae > Pelagibacter. Next base: position 108,236 of record CACOLA010000001.1, read on the forward strand.
CAGTAGTTACATCAAATTTCTGTTGAGTTTTCATATATCTTAAAAATTATTAAAAAGACAATAAGATGTATATCAAAAAAATTTTTTATAAAAATGATTAAAAAATTCAATATTATGGACAATTCTTAATCAACAAACTAAACTAGAATAATGAACCTACTAGACAAGAATTAACTGGTTCAGTATTATTGATTAGTTTTGAGATAAGTCTAATTCATATAGTTAAGGAGATATATTCTTTTTGAGGAGAAAAATACCACCAAGACAAATATTATATCCTGGAAATTTATTGAAAATTTTTTTCAATTCATTCTTTCCAAAAAAGATTGATGAAAAAAATTTCGATAGATATTTTAAGAATTTTTTTAAATCAAAAAAAGAAAATACTTTTATTCCAGTAAACAAAGCAAGAGTTGGTATTTATTTAATAATTAAATTCTTAAAAAATAAATTTTCGAAAAATAAAATTTTAATGTCTCCACTAACTGTATTTGATGTTGTAAATATGGTTTTAAGTGCAGGATGTACTCCAGACTTTATAGATTTTAAAAAAAATTCATTCGATATTGATATTGATAAACTTGATACAAAACTTGCTAAAGATGAGAATATATGTGCAATTCTAATTTGTAATTATCAAATAAATACAAACATTGAGGAAGTAACAAAAGTTGCGAAAAAATATAATGTTCAAATTATTCTAGATTGTGCAATTTCTATAACATCAACTTTAAATGAAAAACCTTTAGTTGATCATGTCAAATATGCTGTCTTCAGTTTTAATTTATTTAAAGTTTTACAATGCATCCATGGAGGAGCAATCATAACATCTGATAATGAATTGCAAAAATATGTGGTTACGGAGCAAGAAACTTGGAGTATTTATAATTATACTGATTTATTCAATTATTTTTTTAAAGGTATACAAGTTAAAATTTTAACTTTACCTATCATTTATGAATTGATTACATTTAAGCTTTTTAAGTTTGGTGATTTGAAAAATATTAGTTTTATAAAAAATCTATCCAAAAATGATCCAAATCCAAAAAAAATAAATTTTATTGGTAAAAACTATAAAAAAAAAATGAATGATGGACAAGCTCAGCAGATTTATAAAAATATTGAAAAGATATTTACAATGAGAGATGAGAGAGAACAAAAATTTCTTATTTATGAAAAAGGGATTAAAAACGATTTCATTCAATTATTTTATAGAAAAAAAGATATAAATGAAAAAAATACTTTTATAAATTTTCCAATCTTAATTAAAGATAATAAAAAAAAAATATTTAGCGAATATCTTTATAAAAATAATATTGATCACGCTAAGTATTTTTATAGATCATGTGATGAGATTGAATGTTTTAAAGATTTAGGAGATCAGTGTATTAACTCCCAATTTATATCAAATAATATAATTCTTTTACCTATACATAAAGAAATAGATGATAATAAAATAAAAAAAAATATTAATGTTATAAATTCATTTCTAAAATAGTGAAAAAAAGAAAAAAAAATTTTATTGTAATTGGATCAGGTTTTACCTCTTTAATAAGTACTTTAAGTCTAATAAAGAAAGGTATTTTACCAACAGTAATAGATATAGGAACAAAATACACTAAAGTAGATGGATATAGCTCAATTTCAAAACCTTTTTTTTATAAAAAAAAAATTGAAGATTACTCGCTTTTTGGCGGACTGTCTGAGGTCTGGAAGGGAGTTGTTGCATGCTCCTCTAATTCCGATCTAAACAATTTATTTTTAAAAAATAAAGAAAAATTATTTGATACAACATTAAATTTAATAAAAGATTATTCATTTTATACTAACACATTGGTAGATGATAATAAAAATGAATTTGATTTTGTAAAATTGTCTTTAGATGAAGTTAAAGATATTCTATTTAGAAAGAAATCTTGGATAGGAAAACCTATCTTCTTTTGCAAAAAAGGTAAAAATAAAAATGAGATAATACCGTTTGAAACAAAAAGTTTTTTTAACAATTTAATTAGATCAAAGAAAATAAAGTATATTCAAGGTCAAGTAATAAAAGTTGGTCAAAATAAAAATAAAACATTTGTATTTTACAAGTCACAAAATGATAAAATTAAAAAAATTGAGTATGATCATATATTTTGTGGTGCAGGTGCGCTTTCTTCAAGTAGAATAATTAACAATAGTATTAATTCTATAGACGATACAGTTTTTATGAATACAAGTAAAAAAGGATTATTCTTTTCTTTATTTAAAAAAAAAACAATTATCGATCTAAATAATTCCCATCCAATATATCAAGGTATTATATTTGAAGATAATAAAGCTAAAATTTATATTCAGTGTTATCTATTTTCTCAAATGCTTTATAATTTTATACCAAAATTTCTAAAAATATTTTTTAAGATAATACTAAGTTTGAATATTTTTAAATACCTAGCAATAATCTTTATAAGTATAGATCATAATTCTGAGGTAAAAGTTATTAACAACTCCAATATAATTACACAAAATAAAACTATCAAAAAAAATCTATTAAAAAGATTATTTAAAAAAATAAATATTGTACAAAACATTTTTACTATTTATTCAATAGGTAAATATTTACCATCTTTAGCAGGGAATCATTATGGAGCTAGCTTTTTATATAAAAAAAATAATTCAAAACTAAAATTTACTTTGTCAGACAAAATTGGAAAAGTTCATGGATTAAAGAATTTTTATATAATAGATTCTGCATCATTAAATAAAATATTATGTGTACCTCCAACTTTGTTATCAATGATGCACTCTTGTAGAATTACTTCTAAGGTTTTAAATAAAAATAAGTTTGTTTAATTTGTATTCCTTTTAATCAGAGTTAGTACTACCTGGATCTATTAAAAAACTATCTTTAGTTTTATTATTATGTTGATAAGATTTTTTAAATGTGATCAATTTTAAGAAACGCCAAAATAAACTAAAACGTCTTTCATTTATAAATAATGGAGGTTTTAACTCATCACCTAATTTTGATTTTTTAATATATTTTGCTAAACCTGTTGATCCTCTTGAAATAATAAAATCAATAGAGGAATGATTTGATCTAAAAATCGATTCTAGTAAATTAAGAATTTTTCTATTGGCAATTTCTAATGATACAGAATCTTTTCTTTGATTTCGCATATAAGGCCCACTATCTATATCATCAAAATATATGACACCATTTTCTTTAATATATTTAAAAAAAGAATAAACTTCTTTCATTACGTGTTCGTCTGTGTGTTTAGAGTCTACATAAAGTAAATCAATACCATCCTTGAGAAAGGGTTTTTTTAAAATTAAAGCCTCAATATCAGCTGAGTCTTGTTGAACAAATTCCCATTTATCAGATTTTGCAGCATTTTTACAGTCTAGTATATCTACCGAAATTAATTTGGCATATGGTTTTTCATCAATAGCATTTAAAAATACTTTAGTACTTTGTCCTTTATCTACACCAAGTTCAACAATGACTGGATTCTCTCTTTTAGATGCTTCATAGTGCATCTCTAATAGTTGGTTAGCTGCAAATCTTGTCTCCGATCTTTCTTTTGATGATCTTCGTAACGTGTCTAAATAATTTTCGTAAGGTTTCATTTTAAAGCGTCATCATTGTTTAGTTTGATATTGATAATATATTGTAATAAATGATTTAATCTTTGTATATTCAAAAATAAAATATATATTAGTTAATACTGACCATGAAGTTTATTAAACATTTAATTATACCTATAATAATCTTTTTTATTCTATCATTTGCATTGATAACTTTTTCTGCAGTTATAAATATTTATGAAAAAAGAGATAAGATTAATAAATTTATTGAACTAAAAATAAAAAAAAAAGAAGTTTATAATGATAATACAGATGAAGACATTTATTGGGCTAATGAGATATTAAATGGTGGTTATATTCTTCATTTTAGACATGCTGAGCGAGATAAATGGATTGATGTAACAATGTATGACGCGCTCGAAAGTGATGTTCACCAAAAAGGTATTGATGAAAGTAGGTTAGCTGAAAATGAATATTTTAAAAATGCTGTTTGTTTAAATGAAAGAGGATTAATTCAAGCTAAAGCAATGGGAGAGCATATAAAACTTATTGGTTTACCAATAGGAAAAGTTTATTCTTCAGTTTCTTGCCGTTCAAGACAAACAGCAGAACTCGCTTTCAATGGTTATGATTCCCTTCACAGGATTCTTGTTCACAAAGGGCCATATAATGAAAAAAAAGATATAAGATTAGAAAAACTTAAAAAATTTTATTCTGAAATTGAAATAGTTAAGGGAACAAACTCAATTGTTTCATCGCATAATTCAGTAATTGATTGTAAGATGTTTGTTAATGATAAATGCCCAGATGATCCATTTTTAGAGGAGGGTGGTTTTTATGTAATTAGTCAAACAGATCAAGGACTAATTTTTGAACATGAATTTCATTTTTATAATTCTTTTAACATGGTTTTTTATGAACGTTAATTTTAAAAATACTTTCAATCTTTATTTTAATAATTTAAAATTTTATTTTTTCTTATAAACAGTATAATTTTTTTTTGGAGAATTTTGATCAGTAATCATTTTTTTTATAGTTTCAAGCATTAGAACTATTGAGAAAAAAATGAGACCAGTTAATGCAAAAAAAATAACGATTATTGGCAAGGGGGTCTCTATAAACGAAACATTTAAAAATATTTTTTTATAAACCATATAAATAAAAGTTATTATTGATAGAAAAAAGGAAGTTAGACCCAAAAATCCAATTGTATAAAAATATGATCGTTCATTTTTAGTAAAATTAATAAATATTAAATCAATTAAAACTCTAAATACTCTCTCAATTCCATATTTGCTTATACCCTTAGTTCTTTTTCTATGATTTACTTCAACTTCAACAATTTTAATTTTTTTTTGACTTATCTGAGCAGCAAACAGTCTATTAAAATCACCAAAAAGATTTTCGATTTCTACATCTTTTTTGTTAAATATTCTTAAGGCACAACCATGATCTGACAGTTTTGAATTAGTGAATATTCTTATAAGAGAATTTGCTATTTTGCTGGGCAAGACTTTGGACCAATATGGATCATTTCGATATTTTCTATATCCATGAACAATCACACTATCATGCAATGAATATTCATTTACCATAGGAATAAAATCATTAGGGTCGTTTTGTCTATCTCCATCTAATAAAATAATATCATCAAAAGATGACACCTCTATACCGTTTAGTATTGAGCTACATTGAGATAAATTTCTAGAATTTTTTACTATTACAGTTGATATTGGATTTTCAAAATTTTTAATTATCTCATAAGTGTTGTCTGTTGAACCGTCATCTATATAAACCAATTCAAAATTGTGAGCGCTTTTGTTTTGTAATACTTTTGTTGCGTCTAAAATTTCATTATTAAGATCTTTAATATTTTCACTTTCATTGAATAGCGGGATTACTATAGAAAAATTCATATTCAAGATATATACATATATATAAATTAATTTAAATTAAAATAATTATATAAAGTTTAATCAAAAATGTGTGCGGTTTACGGAATAATAGGTGACACAAATTATAAATTACTTAAAGAAATGTCCTCATGTCAAATCTACCGAGGACCAGACTCTCAAAATTTTTTGATTAATAAAAAAAATAATTTTTCTATTGGAATGAACAGGCTATCTGTAATAGACAAAAAAAAGGGTATACAACCAATGTATTCTCATGACAAAAAGTATGTTGTTGTATTTAACGGAGCAATTTACAATTTTAATGAAATTAAAAAGTTTTTATCAAAAAAAAAAATTAGATTTAAAACAAATTCTGACACAGAAGTATTAATTAATTCTTATAGTTATTGGGGCAATAAATGCTTTAATTATTTTGATGGAATGTGGGCTATAGGAATTTATGATTTTTCTAATAAAAAATTTATCCTATCTAGAGATTACGTAGGACAAAAGCCCTTATTTTATCACCAGGATAATGATAAATTAATTTTTTCCAGTCAAATAAATGGAATTTTTAAATATACTAATAAATTTGATGTTTTAAAAAAAAATTATGAAGAATATTTAAGATTTGGTTATTTTCATGCCCCTAACACTTTATACAAAAATATTTATCAAGTTTGTCCAGGACAAATTATTGAATTCAAAAAACGAAAGATAATTAAAAAAAATTACTGGAAAATCGAAAATAGCAGTGATTACAATTTGTTTTTTAAGAAAAAAAATTCTCAAAATATTGGGAATGCGTTTTCAACGACAATTAAAAAATTTCTAGTTGCTGATAAAGACGTAGCCTTATCATTAAGTGATGGAAATGACTCTAATTTAATCAAAACAATAATGTTAAAACATAAAAAAAAGATTAATTCTTTTACTATTGGATTTAAAGATAAGTCTTACAATGAAGCAAATTTAGTAAAAAAAGATAAGTATAACTTAAATTTAAAAAAAATTGTAACGGAGAAAGATTTAATCAAAACATTTAAAAAAATTAAAGAAAATATATTTTTCCCCTTTGGTGACTCTTCTGCTGTACCAACATATGAATTATTCAATTTAGTTAAAAAAAAAACGAATGTTATCATAGGAGGTGATGGAGGTGATGAAATATTTTTTGGATATTTATCTTTTAAAGCATTCTATATGGTAAACTTTATAAAAAAAATTATACCAAATTTTTTGTTAAAACTTATGAAATATCCTTTTAGAAATATAAAAATTACAACTGGTTATCTTAATTTTAGAAAAAAAATAAAAATTTTTTTTAAATATTTAGATAAAGATTTATCTTTGATTAATAATTATTGGATTACAAATTTTGATGATAGAGATATAGATGAATATTTCGAAAGAAAAAATACAACAACTTATCATATGACTGAACTAAAAAGATTATTTAAAAAATATCCAGATAAAATGCGTTTTGCACAAATTTATTATATTAAATATTTCCTTCCACTAATTTTAACAAAGGTTGATTTTTCAAGTATGCTTAATTCTGTTGAAGCCAGATCTCCGTATTTAAGTAAAGATTTAATCAATTTTTCTTTAAATTTTTCTACAAAAAAAAATTTTTCTTTTTTCGGCAATAGAAAGCTAATGAAAAATATTTTTATTGATTTTTTTGAAAACAATAAGAAACATAAAAAACACGGATTTGCTTTTAATAAACATATAATTCTTAAAAATGAAAAATTAGTCAAAAAAAATATAGATAAAAATTATATGATTAATTCTAAATATTTTTTTAAAAAACATCAGGAATATCTTCAAGGTAATTATGATAGTGAACAGTATCTGTGGAATGAAATTGTATTAAATTTTAGTAGACAGAATTTAGAACATGAATAAAAAAATCATTTCTCGAAATTTAGATAAATATTTTATTTTTTTTCTAATACTAATCTTTTTCCTATATAATTTTAATAGAATTAATTATGGACTTCCTTTTTTTATTAATCTTGATGAAAATGCATTTCAATACAGTTCACTTGCATTTATAAATTTTGTTACTGGATATAAACCTAATTTCATTGATCCTATAATTGCCCCATTATTAAATATTATTTTAATTTTAAAATCTATTTTTATAAATGAATTGTTATTTAATAGTCTTAGTCCTAGTCAAATAAAATCAAAAATTTATTTTAATCCCGAGCTATTTATATTTTATGGAAGAATTGCTAGTCTTATAATTGTCTCTATCTCAATTTTCATTTTATATTTAATATTTAAAAAACTAAAAATCAATTTTTTAATATACAGTATTCTTTTAATAACATTTTCTTCATCATTAATAGTTTTAGATGTTGCTATTATAAATGGTAAGAATTCTTATTATTTATTATTTTTTTTATTACAATTATATTTCTTAATTAAATATTTAGTTAAAATAGAAAATTTTAATTTTAAGTCATATTTAATATTTGGGCTTCTAGCATCTCTAGCCTGGGGAGTAAATTATTGGCCAGCATTTATATCAATATACGGGATATTTGTTTTACATTTTCGGAGATTTCAATTCTCGAAATTAAATTATTTATTTTTTTTCTCACTAATTTTTTTAATATTAGGCCCAATTCTTAATGCAGTAATGTCATCAGATGAATTATTCGGTCATCTTTTTAGCTCTTATGAAGGAGAAAATTTTAAATCAGGTTCCTTTTTAACGAATTTATTCAGTGATGCTTTACATGGATTTAAAATATTATTTTTTTCGGAGAAAAACTTTTTCTTATTACTTGCTTTAACACCCTTTTTTTTAATAAATAAAAATATTAGATTAAAAAAAGAATTTTTAATTATATTTTTTATACTTTTTGAACCAATAATTTTATTTTCGTTAGCACAAGCCATAGGTCCACAACCAAGATATTTTATTGGAAGTGTAAGTATTGTATTAATTTTAACCGGATTGATATTTAATGAATTAAATAAAACTAAATTTAAATATTTAGGAGTTATATTGGTACTTTTTAATTTTGTATTTATTTATAATAATATAAGTGCGAACAATAAAATCAATAATTTAGTTTCAAAAAAGCACTCCTTCTATAACTTTAATAATGAAATTACGAAGGATAAATCAAAAATTTTTTATCTCATCGATTTAGGTTTTCAAGAAAGTTTGAAACAAAATTTACTTTATGTGGATTTGTATGAAAATAATCTTATCAAAAAAACCACTATACAAGAAGAATTTCTTAATAGAATTTATAAAAAAATAGAAACGATAAAGACCACAAATGATATCATAATTAATCGCAAAGATTTAAAAAATGATATTGTATATTTTAATTATACTTTTTTTGAAATTGATAATCTAGAACTTTTTTTTAATTATATTAAAAAAGATTTTGATTATGTTGTTATAGAAGATGCCGATGAGATATTTTACTTATCTAATTATTTAAACCAAAAAAAAATTAAGCAGTATGTTAAAAAAAATTTTTCACTTGAAAAAGTTCAATTTTCAGAAAAAAAAATTTTTTTAAGAAGTTTTAGGTCAGTTATTCATTATTTTGGAAATATAACAAATCGCCATGACTTTGCTGACGGAATTAAAGATCATGAATTGGAAAAAATTTATGGATTAAATTATGCTTTATATAAATTAAATTAGAAAAGTATTTTTATCTACTTAAATTCTCGTCTTAATTGTTCAATTTTTATTTTTTTTTGAAGGCCTCTATTTTTATCATATAAAAGATTAAATCTAATTTTTTGATTTGTTTTTATTAATATCTTTTTTGCATTTCTTACTTCAATATTATCTGCTACAGCACTAATTGGTCTTTTTGACGGGTTTAAATTTTTTATAAGAATTTTGTACTTATCACTAACTATTTTACCTTTCCATCTCCTTGGTCTAAATGCACTTATAGGGGATATAGCTAATTTTTTTGAATTTAGATTTAAAATTGGACCATGTACCGATAAATTATAAGCCGTGCTACCTGCAGGAGTCGATACTAAAACTCCATCAGAAACTAATTTTTTAATAATTGTTTTTGAAGAATATCTAATTGATAAAGATGCAGCTTGTCTACTTTGTCTCAAAATTGAAACTTCATTTATAGCTAAATGGTTTTTTCTTTGTTTATTCACATTTTCCACAATCATTTCAAGAGGTGAGATTGTAACTAATTTAGCTTTATTAAGGTTTTTGATAATATTTTTTGATGAAAATTTATTCATTAGAAAACCATAATTGCCAGAATTTATTCCATAAAAATATTTTTTTGAATTTTTATTTTTTTTTAATGTTTGCAGCATGAAGCCATCACCCCCAATAACTATACTTAAATGAGGTTTTTTAACTTTACCTTTATTTAACTTATTTAGTAAAATTGATTTTATTTTAAGTGATCTTAAATTTTTGTCAGAAATAATTTGAACTTTTTTCATTTTAATGGTGCCCTCGGCCAGACTCGAACTGGCACTCCGCAAGCGGCAAGGATTTTAAGTCCTTTGTGTCTACCAATTTCACCACGAGGGCATTAATGAATTTCATGAGTGTTTATGCCAATATTTATAATTGAACAAGAGGAATAAGTAAATTTTTTTTATTTTATCTCTCTAGTTTCTAGTCTGTTTCTAGTTATCCTATAAAATCCTATTTACAATTATGGTACTAAAGCATTTAATGTTGCGGTTAGCTTTATATCAAACTGAAGCAATTCACCTAATTTTTTCATCTCTTTTAAATTGTTTTGAACATCTATAAATTTATCTTTAGAAACTAAATTTTCTGTAACTAAAGATGCTAAAAGCATTCCCACTGGCATTTCGCTATTTGACTCACCTAATTTAGCTAGAGATGGGAGTACTATGTTTACCAAATCCTCCATTTGTTTTTTTAGAACTTTATCTTTTGATTTTACTTCATCAGGATCATTAAAATTAATGATGACGTAGTCATTGTAAAATTTACTTATTTGATCTTTCTCATTACTCATAACTTATCCAATCTTTTAACAAAGTGATCTAAATTGTTATCAAAATTTATATCAATGATCATTCTTTTAATTGCATCGAATTTGTTTCTTTCACCATGAATATCATAATAATTATCAAATTTTACATCCTTATCATATTTATACGTTTCAAAATATTCTATAGTACCATCTACATTTCCTGCAAAATTTGTTAAATGATTACAAGCAAAACACATAAATGTATGAACAACTAAATCTGGATTTTCTTTTTGAACCAAAAATAATTTTGCCATATAGATCTTTGAATCTTTCCGATAATTCATTTTTTCAATAATTTCTGAATGATTACAATTAGGGCATTCTAATTTATTCATAATATTTATTTTATAATTTTAATGTTATTCTTTCTTCTTCTCTTGATCAACTCATCTACCTGAATCTTAATAAAAAGTTTTCTGCCCATTTGAACAGCTTTAGCCTGCACTTCACTCTTAAACTTATTGGGTAATCTTTTTAAAGGTTTGCCTGGTGGATCATCATTAGCTAGAACATTATTAGCTGAATTAATCATACTTTGATCAACTATTCTTAATACTTCTTTCTTTTCATCAAAAGATAAGTTTTCAAGTATCTTGATTATACCGTTTCTTTCCTCTTGAGCTCTATAGTATTTATTCATTTAGTTTTCTTTTTCTCATTTCTTCAAATAAATCTAACCAAGTTTTATTAACGTGTTTGTATAATTGCTCGTAATATATTTTTTGACACTCACGTAAAATATCTATCAATTCCTCTTTTCTTTGATCATAAACTTCTTTTTTTGCAAAGTATGGGTCTAACTTACCTTTCTCATAGTCTAAAAAATACGGAAAATATATGTCATCAGTTCCTAAAAGAGATGATGCTATATATTTATCAAATTCTTTTTTATCTAAATATTTTTTACCTAGTTTCGCAAAATCTACTAATCCATTTAGTATAAATATAGGATCTCTTTCTTCTACTGATTTACTTTCTAGATATGCATATGTTTCTGAATCGTAAGATCCAGTATCAAATGGAATCTTAAATTTAAAATGATTTTTATTCATTTATTATTTTTTAAAATAAAGGTCTCTAAAACCTTTTGTAGGTTTTTTGGAACGATAATCATCTATTAAAGACCAAATACTTGTTAGATAATCTTTTTCTTTATAATCATCGCTTTCTTCAATATTTTTTTCTAAAAGATTAATTACATCTAAATACTCAATTCTACTCATTCCTGTCGCCATAGCTTTGAAATCTTTCTCATTTTCTGATTTACCAGAATTGAATATTACTTGCATCATCTTAAGCGTTGAAGAAGCTCTTAATAGAAAAAATTTAATCCATTCACCTTTTGTAAATTTCAAAACATTCTTTGATTTTTTTGATGCTTTATTAACATAATTTTCATGGAGTCTAATACTGTATGCTTCATTCATGTAAAGATAACTAAGTCTAAGAGCTACGTCTTTTCGTAATCCTGTGCCTGGAAATTTTTCAAAATGACCAGGTAATAATTCTAATAATGCTGTTGTATTAGATTTACCAGGTCCAGCAACCTGGTTCATATATCCAGTATTTTCTAAATTAAAATAATGTCCCGCTCCAATAAATACTTTTGAGATAGACTCAGCTGATTTGTAATTTTTAACAAACCAATTTGAAATATTTTTTATGTCAGCCTTGGTTAATCCAGGTAAATGAGCATTTAGAATCTTTTTATTAAAATCATATTTTTTATTATTAACTTCAATTATACAGGGTTGATAACCTATGCTTTTGTCTTTGGAATATCTTTTAACAGTATCAAAAAAAGCATTTATTAAAAATTCAACTGTTTCATCATCTACTTTCTTTTTTACATTATTAATTTTATAATTTTCAAAACAAGCTCCTAAAAAGTAAACTAGATATGTGAGCAGTGATTGTTGGTAAGGAATATGCCCTTTAGATATATGGTCTAATAATTTTTTTAGTTCTTTTTTTTCAAATTTTCTACCCTCTTCTTTAATGTTAGTTTGTATTATTACAGCTGAATGATATGACCAAATGATTGTATTCAATGACCACATGCAGGCTCTTTCAACTATTGGGTCAAGTTTCATATATTTACTATATTATTTCATCTCTCTAGTTTCTAGTTAGTTTCTAGTTTGATGAAATTTATTATTCATATTTTCCAATAAAAATAATTAAAGGTTTTTTTAAAGTATAGGATTTAATGGGATTTAAGACTGTGTGAGACTGTGTGAGACTATAAAATATCTCTACCCTATGTTTTTTAAATCCTTTGTGTCTACCAATTTCACCACGAGGGCATTAATGAATTTCATGAGTATTTATGCCAATATTTATAATTGAACAAGTGTAAATAGTAAAATTTATAATAATTTTCTTGTAGAGATTCCCATATAAATTATGAATGAATACTATAAAAAATGTTAAAAAATCTAATAAATATATTTTATTTTATTTCACCAAAAATTTTGTCAGATTATATTTCTTATATAGGTGGATTTAGACATTTTAAAATTTCTTTCTCTCAATTTGGTGAAGATTTAATTTTACTTAAGTATTTGAAATATAAAGGCATTGAAAAAGGGAAATATTTAGATATTGAGGGTAAAGATTTTGAGGTCATAAAATCATCTAATTTGAATATTATAAATCCAGAAAAAATACTAATAGAGGATAACCATGAATTTTCCATCAAATGAATTATTAGAATTTTTCAAAAAAAAGAACTATGAATTGTTATCTATTTGTGGATTAACAAAATGTTTCGCAAAAAAATGATCTTAGATGAAATAAATAATTTATTTAAAAAAAATAAATCTTTACTGGCATTTAATATTCAAGATATAAACCACCTATATCCTTTATCTGATGCATGTATAAAATTAAAAAAAAAAGCAATATGCCAATTTTCGTCACGATATTTACTTTATTTTGATAAATTTCATGATTTAAAAAAAATAATGAATTTTTTTAGAAAAAAAAATTTATATTTTTTTTTAGATCACTGTGAAGATATAAACATTATAAAAAAATGTATTAAATATAATTTTGATGGCGTAATGTTTGATGGTTCAAAACAAAAGCTTCAAACTAATATTATAAATACAAATAAGATTAAGAGACTTATTAAAAATCGGTCCACTATACTTGAGGCTGAAATTGGACCTATCCTTGGTGTAGAAGATGGATTCAAATCAGTCAAAAAAAAATTGAAAAAAAACGATTTGATCAAATTTATCAACAAAGCAAACTTTGATTTATTAGCAATAGGAGCAGGTAATACTCATGGCTTGAGTTCTAACAATAAAATAGACATAAACTTATATCAAACCGCAATAGAACAAAAAAAGAAAATTAAACTGGTGTTTCATGGAGGTTCAGGTATTAACAAAAAAGTGTTAAGAAAAATTCAAAAAAAAAATATTGTAAAAATTAATATATCATCCTCACTTAAAAAAGAAGTAAATAATATTTATTACAAATACTCACAAAAAAATAAACTTTTTGATGTTACTGAATTTAATAATTTTTCAAAAAAAAAATTAAATACCTTTTTTTATAATTTTATTAAAATTTACTCTTGATCAATGTATTTAGTAATTAATTTAGGATTGAAATCTATAAGAGGTATTATTTATAATTCTTCAGGAAAAAAGGTTGATATGAAAAGTTTTATAATAAAAACTTATATCAACAATAATTTTATTGAACAAGATGCAAATGAATATGTATCTAAGCTTAATAAAATTTTATTTCATTTTAAAAAAAAAAGAATTACATATAAAATTAAAAGTGTTTCCATAACCTCTAGCGCAAATTGTTTATTAGGGTTAACAAAAAAATATAAACCTATCACAAAAGTTTTTACAGTTTTAGATTTCAGAGCAAATGAAGTACTCATAGATAATAAATCAAAAAATGCTAAATATTTAGATCCATCTCATAATTTATCAAAAATTATTTGGCTAAAAAAAAATAAGATAAAAATTTTTAAAAATTGTAAGTATTGGGTAAATAATTCTGACTATCTTTGTTATTATTTAACCCACAAATTAGTAACAGATAATTTAAATTATGATAAATTCTTGTATAAGAATTCCAAAATTACAAAAAAAATTTTAGGATCACATAATATCTCTAAAATTTCTTTGCCTGAAAAAAAGAATATAGGTGATAGTATAAATCTAAATAAATCATCTATAGCTCGATTTGGTTTTAATAAACAATGTAAATTTATAATAACTACATATGATGCTATTTGTGCTTGTTTAGGGTCTGTTAATTCAAAAAATATTTATCATAATGCTGCTGAAGTATCTGGTACTGTAACATCAATTAGAATTTTATCTAAAACTAAACCAAAAAGACCAGGCTCCCTAAAGATTTCTTATATTCCTTTGATAGATAGATATTTGATTGGATTATCAAATAATTTAGGGGGTGGAATTATAGAGTGGTATAAAAATTTTTTTATAACAAAAAATTATTATAAAGATTTAAAAAAATCATATTTTAGAGGAAAAAATTATTTTTATTTTTTTCCATTTATTTTTGGAGACAGAGATTTAGGTTTTCATCAGACTTCAAGAGGTATTTTTTATGGACTAGGAAGTAATACTAATATTGACGATTTAACAAAAAGTGTCATTGACTCTGCAGCCTTTACGTCAAAATATTTACTAGATAGAATAAAAAAAAATAAGAGTATTGGTAAAATTTCATCTGTAACTTTGAGCGGAGGTCTAGCTAGATTAGAATTTTTGAATAAAATTAAAGCAAGACTATTCGGTGTTAAAACTCTTATCTCTAAAGATTTTGAGAGCACATCTTTAGGATGTTTAATATTAATGGTGGTAAGTCAAAACGATAAAGAATTTGAAAAAATAATCAAAATTATCAAATTACAGAAACTCAAAGAATCAAATGACAATACCATTATAAATAAATATCAATTTTTTCTTAAATTCATAAAGAAAAATAAAAATTTATTTAATTTAGTTCACGAAAGTCTTGTTAAAAAAAACTCATATAAAAAAAATTTATGAATTATAAATTCATAAAATTATCAAATCTTCCAAAGGAAATCAAAAATCGAAATATCAAAATATTAATTATTACATCAAAATTTCATAAGAATAAAAAATATTTATTAGGAATAATTAATGAATTTAAAAAAACAAAAATAGTAAATTGTTATGGAAATGCATCAGCGGGTGCACCAATTAAGGATATAAACTACATACTTAAAAAATTTCATAAACCTGATTTAATTATTGGTATAGGTGGTGGATCTGTAATGGATATTGCTAAAGCTTGTTCTTGTCTTTTTAATAAGACTAATAAAACTAAAATAGAAAATGTTGATATCAAAAAAAAGATTAGAACTATATTGGTGCCAACTATCTTAGGATCTGGAGCTGAAAACTCAAGAGGAGCAATATTAAAATATAAAAATGATAAAAAAATTGCGATTAGACATGATTTAATAAAAGCAGACTATGTATATGTCGATTTAAATTTGACAAAATCAGCAAAAAATAAAATTAAATGTGAAGCACTTTATGATTGTCTTTCACATGCTGTAGAGACATATATTTCGAATTTCTCAAATAAAATTGTAAAAAAACGATCATTAAATGCAATACGGTTTTTAATGAATGTGAAGTCAGTTTCATTTTTTAAAAGCAAGATTAATTTAAAAAAATTAGCATTATGCTCTATATTTATGGGACAAAACCTTTCGGAAAGCACAACCTGTTTGCCACATAGGATTCAATATTCACTCTCTGAATTTTCAAATACCACTCATGCTCAAGGAATAATTGCTTTACATAAAGGATGGTTATTGTGTTCAATTAACTCAATTAGTTTTAAAAAACTCAGTAAAGATCTCAATATAGAGAATATTAAATTTTATCAAAAAATAATTGATTTGAGAAAACGACTAAAGATTAATTACTCATTAGGAAATTTTAAAATAAAAAAAAAACATTTTAGAAAAATTTCAAGTAAAACAAATGGAAAATTAGAAGCAGATCCAATTTATGTAAATAAAAAAACAATTTTTAAAATTTTAGAAAAATCTTTATGATAGGAGTTATATTAGCTGCAGGAAGAGGATCGAGACTTAAAAACTTTTCTAATGATAAACCAAAAGCATTTATAAATTTATATAAGTCAAAAAAAATCATTGATTATCAAATTTCAGTTCTTAGAAAAATTAAAGTAAAAAAAATTATTATAGTAGTTGGTTATAAGAAAAATTTTTTTTATAGAAAATTTAAAAAAGATAAGGATATATCTTTTCTATATAACAGAAATTGGAAAACTACTAATGTTCTTAAATCATTTTCTTTAGCATTAAATATATTAAATGATGATTTTATTTTTGTTCATGCAGACTCAATTGTAGAAATAAATTTATATAAAAGTTTCTTGGGTTCAAAATTTTCTATTTTACCTTTTAAAAAAAAGAAAAAATATCCAACTGAAGATATGAAGCTGTATATAAGAAATAAAAAAGTTTTTTTAACAAAAAAAAATATTACAAATTTGTATCCAAAAGGTGAATTTTTGGGAATCGCTTTTTTTAAAAAAAATTTGATTCATGAACTCAAAAAAAAAGTAAAGATATTAAAAGATAGTAAAGATTTTTCAAAAATGTTTTTTGAAGATCTGATAAATAAAGTTTCAAATAAATATCATTTTAAAAAACTTAATATTAAAAAATTAAAATTTGTAGAAATTGATTTCAAAGATGATTTAGATCAAGCTAGATTAATATTTAAAAAATATTTTTCTAATTTTTTTTAAATAAATCTATGATACTAATTGATTAATAAATAAGATAATTATTAGAAAATAATAAAATTGAATAACAAAATTAAAATTAGAACTACAGAAGAGCTTAGTGATAGAAAAGAGCGTTTTCTTGAAATATGTAAGCTTTTAGACGATTTAAATCTTACCTATTTTTTAATTGGAGGTGTTCTCTTAGGTGCCAAGAGAGACAAGAAGTTTATTGAGTGGGATTGGGATGTAGAAATTAACCTTTTTATTGAAGATCTTAATCTAAATTTTAATAAGATTTTGTCTAAATTATTAAATAATAATTTTGAGATAGACTATTGCAGAAAAACTCAGACTGATTCAAAAATAAACTTTTTTAAGAATTATAGTAAGGAAATAACTGGTTATACTTTAAATGGTTGGACTTATGATAAAGATAATAAAAGATATTTTAGAAATAAGTTAAGTTTTCCTGATCATTTCCTAAAAGAATTTGAAATAATTGAATTTTATGGAAAGAAATTTAATGCCCCTAATCCAATTACAGAATATCTTACTTATCAATTTGGTGATTGGCAGGTTAGAAAGAGAACCGATAATAAATCAATTTACATGACGCCAAAATTTTATAAACGAGATAATTTTATTGTTTCATTTGTAAAATCAATAATCAATAAATTCAAAAGATAATTTTCAATAAAATAATATAGTATTATTTATTCATTATTCTGAAAATTAATTTAAAATACCTATTTAAATTAATTTTCTCATCGTATCTAGATAATCTTTTTTGGGCAAATTTTGTTCTATGAATACATTTATTGTAATTATTTTTCATATATATTATTTTTTTTGAAAGAGTTTTGTAGTCGCCAACTTTAAAAAGAAGACCTCCTTTACCATTTAATAAAATCTCCCTTGGACCTGTAGGGCAATTAGATGAAATAATTGGTTTTCCCAAAGTTAAAGCTTCAAGTAAAACATTTGGCAAACCCTCATATTTTGAGGATAAAATTAATGCATCAGCTAATTTTATATAAGGATAGGGATTTTTTTTAAAATTTATTATTTTGACATACTGGGTTAATTTATTATCTAAAATAAAACGTTTAATTTTAAACTTATTAATTCCACGTCCTATTATAAGTAATTCAATTTTATATTTTGGGGAAATTATTTTGATAGCTTTTAAAAGTGTAAGATGATCTTTTTGATCCACTAATCGTCCAACACTAATCAATTTTAGTGATGATTGTTGTTTAAAAATTTTTTTACTGATCTTCTTTTTAGAAAGTTTTAAAATTTTTGTTTTATTCAATGGATTGAATATACATTCTGAATTCACATTAAATTCTTTTTTCATCTCTTTTTTGAAATCAAGACTATTTACAATAACTGCCTTAGGATATTTAAGTAATAATTTAAAAGCATTATGCTTTAATTTATTTTTAGACCATCCTGAAGGAGAAGCATTAGATCGTGCTATTATTTTAGTATTAAAGATTTTACATATCAAAATTGCATAAAAATTTGCTTGAAAACTTAAAACAACCGACTGAGAATTAAAGAATAGTTCTTTAGCAAGTAAAAACATACTATGTAAAATTTTAAATAATCTTGAATTATTCAAAATATAATTTTGCTTTGTTGTAATTATTTTTATTTTTGGATCTAAATTTTTTGTATCTAAGGAGGAAGTTATCAAGTTCACATTTTTAAATTTTTGGGCTAGATAATTACTTATTAAAAAAAAATTTTTTTCAACACCACCACCTTCAATTGATGGTATAAATATAATTAATTTTTTTGATTTCATTTAAATTCAGCAGCAACGTATACTTTATCTTTTTATTTTGCTCAATTATATTCGTTTTGATTATAATTTGTTCTTGATCTCGATAAAAACTATTCCTACAAAAGATATCATATGGTAAAATTTGACTATTCACTATAGATTGTATTAATCTTTAATTGAAGATAATGACAAATCAAACCTCAAAAAAAAATGTTTTTATATGGTCCCCATTTACTTCAAAAATTGGAACTACTCAAAATATAATTAATAATTCATACAGTTTAGTAAAATACAGTTATGATCACCAGTTTAATATAAAGATAATTAATGCTTTTGGAGAGTGGGATAATTATACGAATGAATTAAAAAAAAAGAAAATTGATATTCATAATTTCAAGTTAATAAGATTTTTAAAAAATTGGAAAAAAGTTGGTTTCTTTAAAAGTAGATTTGTGTATTTTATCATATTTTTACTTTCTTTTATTCCAATGTTTTTTTTAATTAAAAAAAACAAACCTGATTTCTTAATCATACACTTAATAACATCACTTCCTTTGATCATTTTTTCAGTTTTTAACTTTAAAACCAAATTAATTTTACACATGGCAGGACATCCTAAATTAAACTTTATGAGAAAAACTGTCTTAAAGATTGCCTCAAAAAAAGTATTCAAAGTAATTTGCCCTTCAAATGAACTTAAAGATATTTTAATTAATGAAAATATTTTTGATGATAAACAAATTTCTGTAATTGAGGATTCACATATTGAGATTAAAAAAATACAATATTTAAAAAAAATCAAAATAGAGGACGACTTTTTTAGGGATACTAAAGTTTTAATATCGATAGGCAGAATGACAAAGCAGAAAGATTATAATTTTTTAATAAAAAATTTTAAAAAACTTTCGATAAAATATTCAGACATAAAATTATTGATTATTGGTGATGGTGAAGAAAAAAATTCTTTAATAAATTTGATTAAAAAACTTAATTTGGAAAACAAAATTAAACTTTTAAATTATGAGCCAAATATTTATAAATATTTAAGTAGATCAAATTTTTATATTTCTACTTCAATATGGGAGGGATCTAGTTTAGCTATGATTGATGCAGCTTTCATTGGAATTCCTATCTTATGTAGTGATTGTCCATCAGGTAGGAAAGAATTTATAGGAAATGATGAAAGAGGTTTTATATATAAACAAGGGAATGACGAAGATTTCTTAAAAAAATTTTCTATTATGTATTCTAAAAAGCCTGAAAATATTAAA
Source organism: uncultured Pelagibacteraceae bacterium (assembly GCA_902627935.1). Classification (GTDB taxonomy): domain Bacteria; phylum Pseudomonadota; class Alphaproteobacteria; order Pelagibacterales; family Pelagibacteraceae; genus Pelagibacter. The sequence continues at coordinate 128,598 of CACOLA010000001.1, forward strand.
GACGTTTTAGTAAATGCAAAAAAAGAAACTAAAAAGTTTACTTTATTTAAAAATTTTTTAAGTTTTCAAGCGCTTTTAAAATACTAATAGTAAAATATTAAAGTGGTGCCCCCGCACGGATTCGAACCGCGGACCTATTGATTACAAATCAATTGCTCTACCAACTGAGCTACAAGGGCATAAACAATAATTATTAACTATTTTATAATTAATCAACTCTTTTTTTTTAAGTAATTTAAGTGATGAAAAACAATCGCAGCACTATTAGATATATTTAAACTTTCTATTTTTTTGTTGATGTCAATCTTGACTAAAAAATCTGCATATTTTGATGTGTGCTTATGCATACCTGACCCCTCTGAACCAAATAAAAGTAATATATTTCCTTCCCACTCAATATTTGTAAAACTTTTATCACCATTTCCATCAAAACCATAAATCCAAAAGTTTTTATCTTTTAAGTTTTTAAGCGTTGAATTAATATTAGATACTTCAAATATATTTACATATTCCATTGCACCACTTGCAGCTTTATACATGAGTTTGCTTTCACTAGGAAAATGCCTTTCTTTAATTACTATTCCATCAATATTAAATGATGCAGCACTTCTTATTAAGGATCCAATATTTCTCGGATCCGATACTCCATCTAAACACGCTAAAGTAATTTGATCTTTTTCTTTAATGAATTTCTTTAGAGAAAGTTTTTCTAAATGTTCAATTTCAGCAACATAACCTTGGTGTAGTAAATTTTCTTTTGTGCAATATTTGTCTAGTTCTTTTTTGGTTTTAAAATAAACCTTTATATCTCGAAGCAAATTTTTTTGTGGGTTTTTTCTATGAATATTTTTTTTACTTTCCTCGGTTAAAAATACCCTCAATACCCTTCTATTGGTATTTTTCAACGCTTCGATTACAGCATGTTGGCCAACAATAAAAAAAGACGAATTATTCATAAATTTTAATAACTTTTACATAATTTTACTATATTTTCTTAACATTTCTCGTATTGCAATTACACAAACAAAGTATATAAAACGCGTGTTGTTTAAAGCTTTTATTGAACAAGGGGACACTTCCCCTAAAAGGAGGGGTTCCAGAGCGGTCAAATGGGGCGGGCTGTAAACCCGTTGACTTCGGTCTTCGAAAGTTCGAATCTTTCCCCCTCCACCATTCAATGAATCTTTAAGTAATGCTGGAGTGTAACTCTTGGGGTTGTGCGGGTGTAGTTCAATGGTAGAACGCTAGCCTTCCAAGCTGGATGTAAGGGTTCGATTCCCTTTACCCGCTCCAAGAAATAAAATTATAAAAAAAAAGAATGTGAGGAAAATAAGTAATGTCTAAAGAAAAATTTGTAAGAAATAAACCGCATTGTAACATTGGAACAATCGGACACGTCGACCATGGTAAAACCACTTTAACAGCAGCGATAACTAAAGTATTGTCTGAAACAGGTGGAGCACAAGCTGTAGCTTATGATCAAATAGATAAAGCTCCAGAAGAAAAAGAAAGAGGAATAACAATCTCTACTGCACACGTAGAGTATGAAACTGAAAAAAGACATTACGCGCACGTAGATTGTCCAGGACATGCTGACTATGTAAAAAATATGATTACTGGTGCAGCTCAAATGGACGGAGCAATTTTAGTTGTTAATGCTGCAGATGGTCCAATGCCTCAAACAAGAGAACATATTCTTTTAGCAAGGCAAGTTGGTGTACCTGCAATTTGTGTGTATTTAAACAAAGTTGATCAGGTTGATGATAAAGAGATGATAGATCTTGTTGAGGAAGAAATTAGAGAGCTGTTAACGTCATATAAATTTCCTGGCGACAAAACTCCAATAGCAAAAGGTTCTGCCTTAGCAGCCGTAGAAGGAAGAGATGAGGAGATTGGAAAAAAATCAATATTAGAATTAATGAAAAATGTTGATGAGTTTATTCCACAGCCTGACAGACCTAAAGATAAAGATTTTTTGATGCCTGTTGAAGATGTTTTTTCAATTTCTGGAAGAGGTACAGTAGCAACAGGAAGGGTAGAGTCAGGTATACTTAAAACTGGTGATGAACTTGAAATCGTTGGAATAAGGGAAACAAAGAAATCTGTGTGTACTGGAGTAGAAATGTTTAGAAAGCTATTAGATTCTGGTGAAGCAGGTGATAACGTTGGAGTACTTTTGAGAGGTGTTGAAAGAACTGATATTGAAAGAGGACAAGTTCTTTGTAAACCTGGATCTGTCACACCACACACTAAATTTGAAGCTCAAGCTTATGTGTTGAAAAAAGAGGAGGGCGGAAGACATACACCTTTCTTCACAAAGTATAGACCACAGTTTTACTTTAGAACAACTGATGTAACTGGAGAAGTAGAGTTACCATCTGGAACAGAAATGGTTATGCCTGGGGACGATGCTAAATTTACTGTTAAGTTAATTACACCGATTGCGATGTCAGAAAAGTTAAATTTTGCTATCCGTGAAGGTGGAAGAACTGTTGGAGCTGGAGTAGTAACTAAGATTATAGAGTAAGCTCTATATAGGAGTGTAGCTCAATTGGTAGAGCGCCGGTCTCCAAAACCGGAGGCTGAGGGTTCGAGTCCCTCCGCTCCTGCCAATTAGAGAAATATAAAATTATGAAAAACCCTATTAAATTTATTCAAGAAGTTAAGCAGGAGGCCTTTAAAGTATCCTGGCCAACTAGTAAAGAAACTGTTCAAGGTGCTTTAATGGTTCTTGCAATGGCGGTTGTAATGTCTTTATTTTTTTTGCTTTTGGACCAAGTTTTTAAATTCTTTTTAGAGATGTTATTAAAGGTAAGTATATAATGAAAAACTGGTATATAGTTCAATCGCACTCAAGTTTTGAGAATAAAGTTGCAGGTTTAATAAAAGAGGAAGCTGAAAAAGCACAAATTTCTGATAAATTTGAAGAAATTGTGGTACCAACTCATGATGTTACAGAGGTTAAAAGAGGAAAAAGAATTCAAAGAAAAAAAAAGTATTTCCCTGGATATGTTTTAATTAAAAGTGAAATGGACAATAGTATTTATCATATGATTAAAAATATAAAGAGAGTTAGTGGGTTCTTGGGCACGAAAGGAATGCCTGTTCCTGTATCTGATAGAGAAATAGAAAAGATTTTAGGTCAAATAAAAGATGGTGTGGCCCAGCCAAAATCTGGTATAGAATATAGCGTTGGTGAAAAAGTACAAGTAGTTGATGGACCTTTTGCATCCTTCAGTGGAATGGTTGAAGGTATAGATGAAGAAAAATCTAGACTTAAGGTTTCAGTTTCTATATTTGGTCGTCCAACACCAGTTGAATTAGAATATAATCAAGTGGAGAAAGTAAGTTAATGGCTGCAAAAAAAGAAATTAGTGGATTTATAAAATTACAAATTAAAGGTGGACAAGCCAACCCAGCACCACCTGTAGGACCTGCATTGGGTCAGCGTGGAGTTAATATAATGGAATTTTGTAAAGCATTTAATGATAAAACTAAATCTTTAGCTGGAAAACCTGTTCCAGTAGAGATAACAGTATATAAAGATAAAAAATTTGATTTTAAGATTAAATCTCCACCAGCCTCTTTTTTTATAAGAGAAGCTGCAAAATTGAAAAGTGGTTCTAAAGAGCCAGGAAGAAATATTGTAGCTTCAATAACAAAAAAACAAGCTGAGGATATAGCTAAACAAAAAATGAGTGATCTTAATGCAATAGATTTAGAACAGGCTGTTAAGATAATTGCAGGTTCTGCAAGATCAATGGGAATAGAGGTAAAAGATTAATGCCATCAAAAAGATTTAAAAAACTTCCAAATAAAACATCTGAATTACAGTCAGATGTTATAGAGAAACTATTACCTTTAATAAAAAAAAATTGCACTACAAAATTTGATGAGTCTGTGGATTTAAATTTTCAAATTAACAATAAACAAAAAAAAAATGAAATTAATATAAGGACAGTTGTAAATTTGCCTGGAGGGAATGGAAAAAAAATTAAAGTAGCTGTTGTCTGTGAAGATACCAAGGCCTCAGAGGCTAAAGATGCAGGAGCTGATGTTGTAGGGAGCGATGATTTTATTGATAAAATAAAGAATGGTGAAATGGACTTTGAAAAACTTATTTGTACTCCATCCATGATGGTAAAACTATCAAAGCTTGGAAAAGTTTTAGGTCCAAAAGGTTTAATGCCAAATCCTAAATTGGGGTCGGTAACTGATGACCTCAAAAAAGCAGTGACAGATGCTAAATCAGGTCAAGCTGAAATTAGAAATGATAAGGATGGAAATATTGGTGTAAGCATTGGAAAAAAATCATTCAATGATGATCAATTAATTAAAAATTATAACGCGGTATTAGATACCTTAGATAAAGAAAAATCTAATAATACTTTAAAAGGAGATTTAGTAAAATCAGCTTTTATAACATCTACAATGGGCGTTTCTTATAAAATCAAATTAGGTAAAAATATTTAATATCATGATGAACAAAGAACAAAAAAAAAATTATATTAGTGAGATGACGTCTCAATTTGAGAACAGCAAAGCCGTTATGGTAACACATTATCAGGGTTTAACTATGCCTCAATTAGATGAATTGAGATCAAAAATGAGAGAGCATGGTATAGTATTTAAGATAACGAAAAACAGGATTACAAAATTAGCCTTAGAGAAAACTAAATGTAAAGAGCTTTCGAATTTATTCTCTGGTCCAACTGCTGTAGCGTTTGGGGAAGATGCAATTATGTCAGCAAGAATTCTGTCAAAATTTGCCAAAGAAAATCAAAATTTAAAGCTCATAGGTGGAATCATGGATAATGAGGTTTTGGATCAAGCCGGGGTTCAAAATGTTGCCAATTTACCAACTTTAGATGAGGCTAGAGCTAATATTGTAGGTATTTTAAACGCTTCAGCGTCAAAAATAGTGAGTATTTTACTTGCACACTCGGAAAAAATGGGTAGTTTGACCCCAGAAAATTCTGAAAAATAACCTAAAGAGTAGACATTATGCCTGACCTAAATAAAATTATAGAAGATTTATCAAGTTTGACTGTAGCGGAAGCAGCAGATCTTTCAAAGCAATTAGAGGAAAAATGGGGAGTATCTCCAATGACTGCAGCGGCTCCCGCAGCAGCAGCAGCAGGGGAAGCAGCAGCTGAAAAGGATGATTTCTCGATCATGCTTGTATCAGCTGGTGATAAAAAAATTAACGTCATAAAAGAAGTTAGAGCAGCAACATCGCTTGGACTTAAAGAAGCCAAAGATTTAGTTGAGGGTGCGCCAAAAGAAGTTAAAGCTGGTGTTCCTAAAAAAGAAGCTGAAGAAATTAAGGCTAAACTAGAGGCAGCTGGCGCAAAAGTAGAGCTTAAATAAATAATTAGAAAGAATTCATAAACTGATTAATTCGTTGATCAGTTAAAAATATAAATGCAAATATCTTTTACTGAAAAAAAGAATATTAGAAAGAGTTTTGGTAAACTAAAAGAAAGTCTATCAATACCAAATCTTATTGAAGTTCAAAAAAATTCCTACGATGAGTTAACAGATTTTAAAAAAGAAGCAGAAGTTGCAAAAGGTTTTGATAGAGTATTTAAAAGTATTTTTCCTATTGAAGACCTAAATGATAAAGCAACTTTAGAATATGTATCTTACAGGCTGGAAAAACCGAAATTTGATGTTGAAGAGTGTATCGCTAGGGGTCTTACATATTCATCTGCTTTAAAATGTACTTTAAGGTTAGTTGTTTATGAAATTGATCAAGAGAATAATACAAAAGATATTTTATCAGCTAAGGAGCAAGAAGTTTATATGGGTGAAGTTCCAATGATGACAAACAGTGGTACCTTTATTACTAATGGTGTTCAAAGAGTAGTAGTTAATCAAATGCATCGAAGCCCAGGAGTATTTTTTGATCATGACAAAGGTAAAACGCATGCTAGTGGAAAATTATTGTTTAATTGTAGAGTTATTCCGAATAGAGGATCTTGGTTAGATTTCGAATATGATGTAAAAGATTTTCTATATTTTAAAATTGATAGAAAGAAAAAAATTTTAGCATCAACTCTTTTATTAGCTTTAGGTTTTACTAAATCAGAAATTGTAAATGAGTTTTATGAAAAAGAAAAATTTATATATGACTCTAAAACTGAGAAATGGAAAACAAATTTTAATCCTGAAAACTATAAAGCTAAAAACTTTTCTGAGGAAGTGGTTGATGCAAAATCAGGTAAAGTTGTTATTAATTTGGGAGAAAAAATTAACTTTTTAAACGCAAAAAAACTATCAAATGATGGTTTAAAAGAAATTCTAGTATCAAAAGAGTCTCTATATGGAAAATTTTTACATAAAGATATTAAAGTTTCTGATGAAGAGGGAGGAACTTTTAAAATTGGTACTGAATTAAACGAAACTATTATAAAACAAATTTTAGATGCAAATATTCATTCTTTAGATATCTCAGTCACAAATTCAATAACTAAAGGACCTTACATATTAACAACTATTCTAAATGACAAAAATAATTCAAAAGATGAAGCAATAACTGAAATTTATAAGATGTTAAGACCTGGAGAGCCACCTACTATTGAAATTGCCACACAAATTTTTAACAACTTATTTTTTAGTTCTGATAGATACGATCTTTCAGATGTTGGAAGAGTAAAGATGAATTCAAGATTAAATCTTGAGTGTTCCGATAAAATCACAATTTTAAGAAATGACGATATAATTGCAATTGTACATAAAATGTTAGATTTAAGAGATGGAAAAGATGATGTTGATGATATTGATCATCTTGGAAATAGACGAGTTAGATCAGTTGGTGAACTTGTTGAAAATCAAGCAAGAATAGGTGTTTATAGAATGGAGAGGGCAATCAAGGAGAAAATGACTACTCTTGATGTTGAGTCAGCTATGCCTCAGGATTTGATTAACGCAAAACCCTTAACAGTGTCATTGAAGGATTTTTTTGCAAGCTCACAACTTTCTCAATTTATGGATCAAACAAACCCATTATCTGAAATAACTCATAAAAGAAGAGTTTCAGCACTTGGGCCTGGTGGATTAACTCGAGAAAGAGCTGGATTTGAAGTTCGAGATGTCCATCCAACGCATTATGGAAGAATATGTCCAATAGAAACTCCTGAGGGTCCAAATATTGGATTAATAAATAGCTTATCAACTTATGCAAAAATTAATAAATATGGATTTATTGAAAGTCCTTATAAGAGAGTAAAGGATGGAGTGGTTCAAGATAAAGTTGAATATCTTTCTGCAATGGAGGAGACAAAATTTACAATAGCTCAGGCTAATACTAAAATTGATAAAAATGGAAAAATTGTAGAAGAACTTGTGTCATGTAGACAAAATTTAAATTTTCTTTTATCAAAACCAGAAACTATTGATTATATTGATGTATCACCTAAACAACTTGTATCAGTAGCTGCCTCTTTAATTCCCTTTTTAGAAAACGATGATGCTAATAGAGCATTAATGGGATCTAACATGATGAGGCAAGCAGTACCTCTATTGAAACCAGAATCACCTCTTGTGGGAACTGGTATTGAAAGTGATGTTGCTTTAGATTCAGGTGTAACAATTGTAGCCAGAAGAGAGGGTGTTGTTGATAGAATTGATGGTAAAAGAATTGTAGTAAAAGTTACTGAGGAGACTGATTTTACTAAATCAAGTGTTGATATTTATAATTTACAAAAATTTAAAAGATCAAATCAAAACACATGTATCAATCAAAGACCCTTGGTAAGAGTCGGTGATAAAGTTAAAACTGGTGATATTATTGCTGATGGACCATCAACAAGGTTAGGTGAGTTAGCATTAGGAAAAAATGTTACAGTCGCATTTATGCCATGGCAAGGATATAATTTTGAGGATTCAATTTTGATTTCTGAGAGGTGCGTTACTGATGATGTTTTTACGTCTGTTCATATTGTAGAATATGAAATAATGGCTAGAGATACAAAATTAGGAGAAGAGGAAATCACACGAGATATTCCTAATGTTAATGAAGAAGCTTTAAAAAACTTAGATGAGTCGGGAATTGTTTATATCGGTGCCGAAGTGAATGCAGGAGATATATTAGTTGGAAAAGTTACTCCAAAAGGGGACTCAGCTTCAGGTCCAGAGGAAAAACTGTTGAGATCAATATTTGGTGAAAAAGCAATAGATGTAACTGATACATCTTTAAGAATGTCAAGGGGAAGCAGTGGAACAGTTGTTGATGTGAAGGTATTCAACAGACATGGAATTGAAAAAGACGAAAGATCTATTACTATTGAACGTGCAGAAATTGATCAAGTTCAACAAGATAAAATTGTAGAAGAGGAAATTTTAGAGAGAAGTATTAAACAAAGAGTAGCTCAAATTTTATCTGGAGCCTCATTAACAAAAAAAATTAAAGACCTTGATGTAGGTACAAAACTTGATTTCGATAAAATTAACACATTGTCGATCAATGATGTTTTTAAGATTAGTGTTGGCAAAAGTAATGATGAAGCAACATTAAATCAATTAAAAGATCAATATAATAAAGCTAAACAAGATATTACAGAAAGATTTGAGGATAAAGTTTTAAAAATTAGAAGTGGCGATGATCTATTACCAAGTGTCATGAAAATGGTGAAAGTTTTTGTAGCAATAAAAAGAAGGTTGAGACCAGGAGATAAAATGTCGGGTAGGCATGGAAATAAAGGTGTTGTAAGTAAAATTGTTCCTGTTGAGGACATGCCTTACAGGGAAGACGGAAGACCTGTTGATATAGTTTTAAACCCACTTGGAGTCCCAAGTCGAATGAACGTTGGTCAAATTTTAGAAACACATTTAGGCTGGGCTTGCAAAGAATTTGGCGAGGAAGTAAAAAAACTAGTTAATGAAAATAATAAAAGAATTGAAAAAACCGAAAAAATTTCAAAATTTTTACAATCAGTTTATGGTGAAGAAATTTTTAATGAGAAAGTAGAAAAATTAAGCAAAACAGAATTTAGAGATTTGTGTGAAAATTTACAAAATGGTGTAGCAATTTCAACCCCTGTATTTGATGGTGCAAAAGAAAAAGATGTCACAAAAATGCTTGAGCTTGCAAAATTACCTGGTTCTGGACAAACATATTTATGGGATGGAAGAACAGGTGAGAAGTTTGATAGACCTGTAACTGTAGGAATTATTTATATGCTTAAGCTACATCACTTAGTAGAGGATAAAATTCATGCAAGATCAACTGGGCCTTACAGTTTAGTAACTCAACAACCATTAGGTGGTAAAGCTCAATTAGGAGGTCAAAGATTTGGAGAAATGGAAGTGTGGGCTTTAGAAGCCTATGGAGCTTCTTATACTTTACAAGAAATTTTAACTGTAAAATCAGATGATGTTGCTGGACGTGTAAAAGTCTACGAAACAATAGTTAAAGGAGAAGAAAATTTTGAATCTGGAATACCAGAATCATTTAATGTACTTGTCAAAGAAATAAAATCGCTGGCATTAAACGTGGAGCTTAATTAAAAATGAAAAAAGAATTAACAGATCTTTTTAAAAATTCAGAGATATCAGAGGCACAAAATTTTAATAGTATAAAAATATCTTTGGCTAGTCCTGAAAAAATAAAATCTTGGACATATGGAGAAATAAAAAAACCAGAGACTATCAACTATAGAACTTTTAGACCTGAGAAAGATGGTTTATTTTGTGCAAGAATATTTGGGCCAATTAAAGATTATGAATGTCTATGTGGAAAATACAAAAGAATGAAATTTAGAGGCATAATCTGTGAAAAATGTGGTGTTGAAGTAACAAAATCAAATGTACGTAGAGAAAGAATGGGTCACATTAATCTTGCAACCCCGGTTGCTCACATTTGGTTCTTGAAATCTTTACCAAGTAGAATTGCCTTGGCCGTAGACATGAAGCTTAAAGAAATTGAGAGAGTTTTATATTTTGAAAACTTTATTGTTATAGAGCCAGGATTAACAGGATTAAAAAAGAATCAACTTCTTAATGAAGAGGAATTAGCAAAATATCAGGATGAATTTGGTGAGGAGGCATTTACAGCAGGCATAGGTGCAGAAGCTGTGCTGGAAATGTTAAAAAATTTAGACTTAGAGTCAGAAAGAAAGTACTTAGTCAACTACATCAAAGAAACTAAGTCTAAAGTAAATGAGGAAAGAGCAATAAAAAGATTAAAACTAGTTGAGTCATTTATTGAAACTGGGCAAAAACCAGAGTGGATGATAATGACAGTAGTACCTGTGATACCACCAGAATTAAGACCATTAGTACCACTAGATGGGGGTAGATTTGCCACTTCAGATTTAAATGATTTGTATAGAAGAGTAATAAATAGAAACAATCGTCTGAAAAGATTAATGGATCTTAAGGCACCAGATATCATAGTCAGAAATGAGAAAAGAATGCTCCAAGAATCAGTAGACGCTCTTTTTGACAATGGTAGACGAGGAAGAGTAATCACTGGAACAGGGAAACGTCCTCTAAAATCTTTGGCAGAAATGCTGAAAGGTAAACAAGGGAGGTTTAGACAAAATTTATTAGGTAAGCGAGTTGATTATTCAGGAAGATCGGTAATTGTTGTAGGTCCTGATTTAAAACTTCATGAATGTGGTCTACCAAAAAAAATGGCATTAGAATTATTTAAACCTTTTTTATATGCTAGACTAAATAAACTTGGTTTAGCCTCTACTATTAAGCAAGCGAAAAAATTGGTTGAAAAGGAAACAAATGCTGTATGGGATGCTCTTGAGTTGATCGTAAGGGAACATCCTGTATTACTAAATAGAGCACCAACCTTACACAGACTAGGTGTTCAAGCATTTGAACCAAAATTGATAGAAGGTGATGCTATTGAGTTACACCCATTAACTTGTGCAGCATTTAATGCAGACTTCGACGGAGATCAAATGGCTGTTCATGTACCTTTAAGTTTGGAGGCACAATTAGAAGCCAGAATATTAATGCTTTCTACAAATAACATTTTATCACCTTCAAACGGAAAACCAATTATTGTTCCAAGTCAGGATATGATTTTAGGTATATATTATTTATCACAAGATCCATTAACAGATAAGCCCTCAGGATATTTCGTTGACGCAGATCAAATCGAATTTGCTTTATCATCTGGTCAGATAAAAGTTCATAGCACAATTATATCAAGATTTGAGACTGTTGATAAAGATGGTAATAAAAAATATGAAAAATATACCTCTACAGCAGGAAGATTTTTATTAGCTAATTTATTACCAAAAAATAAAGATATAAAGTTTTCTTTAATTGACAGATTATTACCAAAAAAAGTTGTTTCAGAAATTATAGATATTGTATTTAGATTTTGTGGTCAAAAAACTACAGTAATTTTTTGTGATAAATTAAAAGATTTAGGATTTAAACATGCATTTAAAGCAGGTATTTCTTTTGGTAAGGATGATCTAGTTATACCAGAGAGCAAAACTCAACTTATAGATGATACAAAAAAATTAATTACTGATTACGAAACTCAGTATGCTGAAGGCCTTATAACAAGGGGTGAAAAGTATAATAAAGTGGTTGATGCATGGTCAAAATGTACTGATCGAGTAGCAGGTGAAATGATGAAAGGAATTTCAGCAACTGAAAAAACTTCTGAGGGATTAAAAATAAATTCTGTATTTATGATGGCTGATAGCGGAGCCAGAGGTTCTGCAGCACAAATGAAACAATTGGCAGGAATGAGAGGATTAATAGCTAAACCTTCTGGAGAAATAATTGAAAGTCCAATAATATCAAATTTTAAAGAAGGTTTAACTGCGCTTGAGTATTTTAACTCTACTCATGGTGCTAGAAAAGGCTTGGCTGATACAGCACTGAAAACTGCAAGCTCAGGTTATTTGACTAGAAGATTATGTGATGTTGCTCAAGATTTAACTATTACTAAAAATAAATGTGAGAAGCCAGGATTTATTGAGTTATCTGAAATTTTAGAGGGTGGTAATGTTGTTGTAAGTTTATCTGAGAGAGCTTTAGGTAGAGTTACTGCTGGTGAGGTAAAAAATCCTATTACTGGAGAAGTAATAATAAAAAAATCCTCAATGATTGATGAAGCAGCTTGTGATCAGATTGATGCTGCAGGAATTAAATCACTTAAAGTTTTTTCAGTTATGACATGTAGCTCTAAAGAGGGTGTTTGTGCTACTTGCTATGGCCGTGATTTATCAAGAGGAAAAATGGTTCATGTTGGTGAAGCTATAGGAATGATATCTGCACAATCAATTGGTGAGCCCGGAACACAGTTAACAATGAGAACATTCCACGTTGGTGGTACAGCATCAGTAAAACAAGACTCACAAATAGTGACTAAAAACGAAGGGACTTTAAAAATTATAAATTCAAATATATTAGAAGACTCAAAAAAGAATTTGATAGTTATGGGAAGAAATACTCAATTATCAATTGAGGATGATAATAATGTTCAAGTTGCAGTATACAAAGTTGCTTATGGATCAAGATTATTTTTTAAAAATGGTGATAAAGTTAAAGCTAACACTAAAATTTGTGAATGGGATCCTTACACAACACCAGTTATTGCTGAAAAAAGTGGTGTAGCAAGTTACGTAGATTTAATTGATGGTATGTCAATTCAAGAAACGATTGATGATGCAACAGGAATTTCGTCTAAATCTGTAATTGATTGGAGATCTCAGTCAAAAAGTACAGATTTGAAACCAAGAATTACTTTAAGAGATGAAAGAGGCAATGTAATTAAAAAAGCTGATGATAATGAGGCAAGATATTATTTAGTACCTGACTCAATTCTTTCTGTGAAAGATGGACAAAAAGTATCTGCTGGAGATGTTATAGCTAGACTTCCAAAAGAAACTACTAAGACTAAAGATATTACAGGTGGCCTACCAAGAGTTGCTGAGTTATTTGAAGCTAGAAAAGCAAAAGATAGTGCTATAATAGCTGAAAATGATGGACAGGTTGTTTTTGGAAAAGAAGTAAGAGGAAAACAGAGAGTTTCAATAGTTCCTGAAGACGGATCAGAGGCCTCTAATTACTTAATCCCTAAAGGAAAACATATCAACTTCAATCAAGGTGAGAAAATTAAAAAAGGAGAATATTTATTGGATGGCCAACCTCTACCTCATGATATTTTAAGAATTATGGGTATAAAAGATTTGACAGAGTATTTTGTAAATCAAGTTCAAGAAGTTTACAGATTACAGGGTGTAATAATTAATGATAAACATATCGAAACAATTTTGAGACAGATGCTTAAAAAAGTTGAAGTGAAAAATTCAGGAGACTCGTCTTATTTACCTGGTGAAATTATAGATAGAATTAAATTTGATAATAATAATGAGAAGTTAAAAGCTGATGGAAAAATACCTGCGACTGGAGAGAGAGTATTAATGGGTATTACTAAAGCATCTTTACAAACTGAGTCATTTATTTCAGCTGCTTCATTTCAAGAAACAACAAGAGTTCTTACTGATGCTGCTATTAAAGGGAAAATTGATCCATTAAACGGACTAAAAGAAAATGTAATAGTGGGCAGGTTAGTACCTGCTGGAACAGGAAATATTAAGAATAAATGGAATAAAAAAGCTCTTGAGGATGATAATAAATTTTTGTCTGATCAAGAAAAGATAGAGGCTTCAGAAACCCCCGTAAATTCATAAAAATCTGATAAATTCAGTCTAGTTTTAGTTTGACAAAATCTTATTAATAAGTATTTTGGCGGTGTTTTTGGTTGGAATGTAGTGTTAATCACAGACACTAAACGCTGCCACTAATAACCTGTCAGTTATTTCATTCAAAAACTAATAATATAAAAATTATAATTATGCCGACTATTAATCAGTTGTTAAAAAATAAGAGAACTAAACAAACTAAAAGGAATAAAGTTCCTGCTCTGCAAAAGCAACCACTCAAAAGAGGTGTTTGTGTCAAAGTTTATACAACCACCCCAAAAAAACCTAATTCAGCGTTGAGAAAAGTTGCTAGAGTAAGATTGTCTAATGGTTTTGAGGTTACTGCATACATACCTGGAGAAGGTCATAATCTACAAGAACACTCAGTTGTCCTTATAAGAGGAGGACGTGTTAAAGATTTACCTGGAGTACGATATCATATTCTTAGAGGTAATCTAGATACACAAGGTGTTGCGAACAGAAAAAAAAGAAGATCTTTATACGGAACTAAAAAAGGTAAATAATGTCTAGAAAAAAAACCCAACCCAAAAAAAATGTTATTCCTGATCCTAAATTTAATTCAACGATAATTCCTAAGTTAATTAATAATATAATGTATGATGGAAAAAGAGGTGTTGCAGCAAAAATAGTTTATGATGCTATAGAGAAAATCAAAACAAAATCGAAAGATGAACCAATTAATATTTTTAATGAAGCAATAAATAACATTAAACCTACTGTTGAAGTTAGATCACGAAGAGTAGGAGGAGCAACCTATCAGGTACCAGTAGAAGTAAAAAGTAAAAGAGCTCAAGCACTGGCAATAAGATGGTTAGTAGACTCTGCTCGAAAAAGAAAAGATAAACATATGTCAGATAAAATATTTAATGAACTTTATGATGCATATGAAAAAAAAGGTGCTGCAGTAAAAAAAAGAGAGGATGTGCATAAAATGGCAGAATCGAATAAAGCCTTTGCACATTTTAGGTGGTAACACATCATGGCTAGAACTCACAGTTTAGACAAATATAGAAATATAGGAATTATGGCGCACATAGACGCTGGTAAAACTACTACCACTGAAAGAGTTTTATATTACACAGGCAAAAGTCATAAGATTGGAGAAGTTCATGATGGAGCTGCAACAATGGATTGGATGGAACAAGAACAAGAAAGAGGTATAACAATTACTTCTGCTGCAACAACTTGTTTTTGGCAAGACCATAGAATAAATATTATTGATACACCTGGACATGTCGATTTTACAATTGAAGTAGAACGATCGTTAAAAGTTTTAGATGGAGCAGTGGCCGTTTTTGATGGTGTCGCAGGCGTAGAACCTCAATCAGAAACTGTTTGGAGACAAGCTGATAAATATAAAGTTCCAAGAATTTGCTTTGTAAATAAATTAGATAGAACTGGTGCAGATTTTTTTAGATGTGTAGATATGATTAGAGAAAGATTAGGTGCTAAACCATTAGTAATTCAAGTTCCTATTGGGATTGAGGCTTCATTGGTTGGAGTTGTTGATTTAGTTAAAATGAAAGCCCAAGTTTGGAAAAATGAGGCTTTGGGTGCTGAGTGGGAATATAAAGATATTCCAGAAGATTTAAAGGAAATTTCACAAAAATATAGAACTGAATTAGTTGAGATGGCAGTTGAACAAGATGAAAAATTGATGGAGTCCTACTTAAATGGTGATGAAATTAAAGAAGAAGATTTAATTAAATGTATAAGAAAAGGTACTCTAAACTTTGATTTTGTTCCAGTTTTAACTGGCTCAGCTTTTAAAAATAAAGGAGTTCAACCTTTACTAGATGCAGTTGTAAATTATTTACCGAGTCCAGTTGATATTGGTTCAATAAAAGGAACCAAATTAAATAGTGAGGACGACTTAGAAATGAAATTTGCAGATGATGAACCATTTTCAGCTTTAGCCTTTAAAGTTGCAAATGATCCTTTTGTAGGTTCTCTAACATTCATAAGAGTTTATTCAGGAACTATTAAAACAGGAACTGCTGTTTACAATTCCTCAAAAGAAAAAGAAGAGAGAGTTGGAAGAATGCTTTTAATGCACGCCAACTCAAGAGAAGATATTAAAGAGGCAAATGCAGGAGATATAGTTGCCCTAGCCGGACTGAAAAATACTATTACTGGCCATACATTGTGTGACAAGGATAATGCTATTTTGTTAGAACCTATGGAATTCCCAGATCCTGTAATTGAAATTGCAGTTGAACCAAAAACAAAAGCTGACCAAGAAAAAATGGGTGAAGCATTAGGACGACTTGCTAAAGAAGATCCTTCATTTAGAGTAACTTCAGATGAGGAGTCAGGTCAAACTATAATAAAAGGCATGGGAGAATTACACTTGGATATTATTGTTGATCGAATGAAAAGAGAATTTAAAGTGGAGGCTAATGTGGGAGCTCCTCAAGTAGCTTATAGAGAAACTTTGGAGAGTGCTTCAGAAGTTGAATACACGCATAAAAAGCAAAGTGGAGGTGCAGGTCAATTTGCAAAAGTAAAATTATTAGTTGAGCCACAAGAACCAGGTAAAGGAAGAGAAGTAGAAAGTAAAATTAAAGGTGGGGCAATACCAAAGGAATTTATTCCTGGTGTTGAAAAAGGGATTGAAACAGTATCTGATAGCGGAATTTTAGCTGGATTTCCAATGATTGACTACAAAGTAACAATTTTAGACGGTTTACATCACGATGTAGACTCAAGTGTTTTAGCATTTGAATTAGCAAGTAGAGCATGTTTTAAAGAAGCTTGTACAAAGGGTGGTTTGAAATTACTTGAACCAGTAATGAGAGTTGAAGTAGTAACCCCAGAAGATTATATGGGAGATGTTATAGGAGATTTAAATAGTAGAAGAGGTCAAATAAGTACCCAAGAGCAGAGAGGTAATGCAACTGTCATTACAGCCATGGTCCCTTTGGCAAATATGTTTGGTTACATTAACAATTTAAGATCAATGTCTCAAGGAAGAGCTCAGTATTCAATGTTTTTTGATCATTATTCTAAAGTACCACAAAATGTTCAAGATGAAGTAACTAAAAAGATTGCAGGATAATTATGGAAAAGCAAAATATTAGAATTAAACTTAGAGCTTACGATAATAAGATTTTAGATGCTTCCACTGAAGAAATTGTTAATACAGTAAAAAGGACGGGCGCTACAATTAAAGGACCGATTCCTCTACCGACAAAGATAGAAAGATATACAGTTCTTAGATCTCCTCATATTGACAAAAAAAGTAGAGAGCAATTTGAGTCAAGAACTCATAAAAGATTGATTGATATTGTGGAACCAACGCCTCAGACAGTTGAAGCTTTAATGAAATTGGATTTAGCCTCAGGTGTAGACGTAGAGATAAAGATATAATTATGAATGATATAGCATTAATAGGTAGAAAAATAGGAATGACTAGAGAGTTCTATAAAACAGGCCAATTAGTACCTGTAACTGTTTTAAAGATGGAAAAAGCTAGGGTGATACAAGTTATTAATGAGCAAAACAGAGGATATAAGGCTGTTCAACTGGGTTATGGCAAAATAAAAAATTCAAAGCTTACAAAAGCAATGAAAGGTTTTTTTGCAAAGAAAAATACTGAAGCTAAAAAAACGTTGAAAGAATTTAGAGTAGAAAATACAGAAACATTTAAAGAGGGCAATGAATTTGGGCTTGAAATTTTTAAAGATATTAAATTCGTTGATACAAAATCAAAAACTATTGGAAAAGGTTTTGCTGGAGCAATGAAAAGACATAATTTTGGAGGCTTACGAGCAACACACGGTGTATCTATTTCTCACAGATCTCATGGCTCAACTGGTCAAAGACAAGATCCAGGTAAGGTGTTCAAAGGAAAAAAAATGGCTGGACACATGGGTGATAAGTTAAGAACTATGCAAAACATCGAAATCATTAAAACAGATCTCGATAATGCATTATTATACTTGAAAGGATCGATTCCAGGTTCGAGAAATTCAGAAGTCCTAGTAAAAAAATCAGTAAAAAATATTAATAAACTTACTATTGAGGAAAAAATTCAAGCTGCGGAACAAGCAAAAAAAACACCTGAGAAAAAGAAGAAATAATGAAATTAAATAAACTAAATTTAGACGGAAAAAAAGATTCTATTGAAGTTTTGGACAAGATTTTTTCAGCCAAAGTGAATAAAATTCTTGTGAACAGTGTGTTATACAAAACTAATGCAAATTATAAAGGTAGACATGCAAAAACAAAACAACAAAATGAAGTTTCTGGGCCTACTTCAAAAATTTATGCTCAGAAGGGAACAGGTGGAGCTAGACATGCAAGTAGAAAAGCTCCTATCTTTGTTGGTGGTGGTATAGCTCATGGACCAAAAGGTGAATTAGCATACAAAAAAAGAAAACTTAATAAAAGTGAAAAAAAACTGAGTATTGCATCATTAATTACTGAAAAGAATAATAATAAAGATTTATTAATTTTTAATGATTTTAATAATGAAATCAAAAAAACTAAAGAGATGCAATCCATATTGAGAAAATTTGAAATCAATAATGCACTAATAATCCTAGATAAATCCTCAAAAGATAAAGTTGAGAAATCTGCTAGAAATATTCCCAATATAAAAACTACAGATATAAATCATTTTAGTGCATATGATATTATCAAATTTAAGAAAATTGTTTTTACAGAATCATCAATTAAAGAATTAGAAAAGAGATATTCATAATGGACAAAATACATTTATACGACAAAATTTTATTTCCTCTTGTGACTGAAAAAACAACTAATTTATCTGAACAAAATAAAATTGTTTTTAAGGTACCAGCAAATTCAAATAAAAAAATTTTAAAGAAAAATATTGAAAAAATTTTTAAAGTAAATGTTACTAAAGTTAATATTATAAACAAACAAAATAGAACTAAATTAACTAGAGGAAGAAAAGTCAAAGTTTCAGGATTTAAAAAAGCAATAATAACATTAAAAAAGGGTCAAAGTATTGATTTGACAACAGGAGTTTAATTAAATGGCTTTAAAAAATTTCAAACCCTATACAAAATCAACTAGAGGAACTATTTTAGTAGATAGATCAGGATTATGGAAAGGCAAACCTTTTAAAGCGTTAGTTTCTCCTAAAAATGCGATGAAAGGAAGAAATAGTAATGGTCACATAACTTCTGTCAATAGAGCAGGTGGACATAAAAAAATGTATCGTCATGTCGATTTTTACAGAAAAAAATTTGATATGCCAGCTAAAGTTGAAAGAATTGAGTATGATCCAAATAGATCTTGTTACATAATGCTTGTTAAGTTTACTGATAATAGCTTTGCATATTATTTAGCGCCACAAAAAATCAAAGTTGGTGACGTAGTAGAAAACGGAACAAAAAAAGAAATTAAGCTTGGTAATTGCATGCCGCTTCAAGATATTCCTGTTGGGATAGATATTCATAACGTAGAAATTCAACCTGGTGGTGGTGGAAAAATAGCAAGATCAGCAGGTACATCAGTCACAATAAGTGGTTTGGATGGAAATTATAGCTTAATTAAATTGTCATCTGGAGAAGTAAGAAAAATAGACTCTAGATCATTGGCCACGATTGGTGTTCTAAGTAATCCAGATCAAAAAAATATTAAAATTGGAAAAGCCGGTAGATCTAGATGGTTAGGAAGAAGACCTCATACAAGAGGAGTGGTAAAAAATCCTGTTGATCATCCTCATGGTGGTGGTGAGGGAAAAACTGCAGGAGGAAGACATCCAGTATCACCTACAGGACAGTCTGCTAAAGGCTTAAAGACCAGAGATAATAAAAGAACTGATAAATTTATAGTAAGAAGACGGAAAAAAAGAAAGGATTAATTAATGGCAAGAGCAGTTTGGAAAGGACCATTTGTTGAAGATAGCTTAATGAAGAAAGTTGATAAGTATAAAGTTGATCCTAAAAAAATTCCTATTAAAACGTGGTCTAGAAAATCGACAATAATTCCAGATTTTGTTGGTGTGAGCTTTTTGATTTATAATGGTAAAAAATTTATTCCAATTACTGTTTCTGAAGACATGGTTGGTCATAAAATGGGTGAATTTGCACCAACTAGAACTTTTTTTGGTCATACGCCAGCTGACAAAAAGGCTAAACCTGCAGAAGCAGAAACTAAAAAATAATTATGAATAAAAAAAAGAAAATCGACAAAAATATTGATAAAACAGTAAAATCAATAAATAATAATATAAGGTCTAGCGTGAGAAAACTAAATCCAATATTAAAAAATATTGTAGGCAAAAAAGTTGATGTTGCTATTAGAGATTTACAATTTTCTGAAAAAAGAATTTCAAAAGATATAAAAAAAACAATCAGTTCGGCAGTAGCAAATGCAGAAAATAACTTTCAATATGATATTGATAACTTAATTGTTAAGGAAGCCTATTGTGGAAAAAAAATAACTATGAAAAGATTCAGACCAAGAGCCAAAGGAAGAGCAGCTCCAATATTGAAGCCATATTCAAGTGTAACAATAATTTTATCAGAATCAAAAAAAATGGAGAGTCATGGGACAAAAAGTTAATCCAGTAGGTTTTAGATTAGGTGTCAATAGGGGCTGGGACTCAGTTTGGTATGCTAAAAAAAAAGATTTTGGCAATTATCTAATCGAAGATTTTAAGATAAGAGAATACATAAAAAAAAATGTGATCAATTCTGGAGTTTCTAAAGTGATGATTGAGAGGACTTCAAATAAATGTTATGTAACTATTTATACATCAAGACCTGGATTTGTTATTGGAAAAAAAGGAAGTGACATAGATAAAATAAAAAATAATTTATCAAAGTTTACTAAAAATGAAGTTACATTAAATATTAAAGAAGTAAAAAAACCAGAGACAAATGCTTACCTAGTGGCAGAGAATATTGCCCAACAATTAGTCAAAAGAATTTCTTATAGAAGAGCTATGAAAAGAGCAATGCAGTCATGTATTAGGCTAGGCGCAAAAGGTATAAAAGTATCATGTAGCGGTAGATTGGGTGGAAATGAAATAGCGAGAACTGAATGGTTAAGAGATGGCAGCATTCCCTCTCATACACTCAGAGCAGATATAGATTATGCTGAAGCTGAGGCCTTAACAACTTATGGAATTATAGGAATTAAAGTATGGATCTACAAAGGTGAAGTTTTTGCAAAAGAGTTTAGCCAGGAAACAAATAAAATAACTCCCAAAGAAGGTAAAGATTAAAATGTTACAACCAGTAAGAACTAAATGGAGAAAAGCTCATAAAGGTAGAATTCACGGAACTGCCTCCAGAGCTAATTTTATAAATTATGGTGCTTTTGCCCTTAAAGCAATGTCTCCAGATAGAGTGACCGGAAAGCAGATAGAGGCTGCAAGAGTAGCTTTAACAAGACATATGAAAAGACAGGGAAGAGTTTGGACAAGAATTTTCCCAAATATTCCTGTTTCAAAAAAACCTATTGAAGTTCGTATGGGTAAAGGTAAGGGTTCACCTGAATTTTATGCATGCAGAGTAAAACCTGGTAGAATTTTATTTGAAGTTGACGGAGTTTCAGATCAAATTGCTAAAGAAGCTTTATATAAAGCTTCTGCTAAATTACCAATTAAAACTAAAACAATTAAAAGATTTTCATAATGAAAAAAAAAGAAATTAAAAAATTATCTAAAGATGAAATCTTGAAGAATATCGACAAATTTAAAAAAGATTTGTTTAATTTCAGGTTCCAAAAAATAAATTCTCAAATAACCAATCCAGCAAAAATTGGAGAAACTAAAAAGACAATTGCAAGATTAAAAACTATTCTAAAGGAAAAGATAAATGCCTAAAAAAATTTTAACTGGAATTGTTGTTAGTGATAAACCTAATAAAACCATCACTGTTATGGTTGAGAGAAAATTTTCACACCCAGTCTTAAAAAAAGTTATCAAAGTAAGAAAAAAATATAATGCGCACGATGAAAATAACAAATTTAAAAATGGGGATAAAGTTTCAATTATTGAAAGTAAACCTTTTTCCAAAAATAAAAAATTTCAAGTGATGGAGACTAATAAATAATGATACAGGTACAAACAGAGTTACAAGTTGCTGACAACACTGGAGCAAAAAAAATTGAATGTATAAAAGTATTAGGTGGATCAAAGAGACGTTATGCAAGTATTGGCGATACGATAGTCATAGCTGTTAAAGAAGCAATACCAAAAGGTAAGGTTAAGAAGGGTACTGTCCATAAGGCTGTTGTTGTCAGAGTAAAAAAAGGTATTCACAGAGATGATGGATCAAAAGTAAAATTTGATAATAATGCTGCAGTTTTAGTTGATGATAAAGGTGAACCAGTTGGAACAAGGATTTTTGGCCCAGTCACAAGAGAACTTAGAAGTAGGGGTCAAATGAAAATAATCTCTTTAGCACCGGAGGTACTATGATGATTAAAAAAGGACTTAAAGTCAGAGTATTAGCAGGAAAAGATAAAAAAAAAGAGGGTGAAGTCATTGAAATTGACAGACCTGCCAATAGAGCAAAAGTAAAAGAAATAAATATGGTTAAAAAACATGTTAAAACAACAAAAGAAAAAAAAGGTGGAATAATTTCAAAAGAAAGTTTTATCCACATCTCTAATTTAAAATTAATTAGTGAAAAAAAAAAAGAAAAAACTGAGGTTAAAAAATAATGATACCTAGATTAAAAGAATTGTATCAAAAAGAAATCCAGTTGGCTCTAAAAGATCAATTCGGTTTAAAAAATATTTATATGGGTCCTAAAATAGAAAAAATAGTTTTAAATATGGGTCTAGGTTTAGATGGTAATGATGCAAAAATTTTAAAATCCTGTGAAGAGGATTTGTCAAAAATTACAGGCCAAAAACCCGTGATTACTAAATTTAAAAAATCAGTTGCAAATTTTAAAACCAGAAAAGGTTCTAATGCTGGGTTGAAGGTAACTTTAAGAAAAAATAAAATGTATGAATTTTTAGATAGGTTAGTAAATATAGCCTTGCCTAGAATTAAAGATTTTAGGGGATTGTCTTCTGATGGATTCGATAAATTTGGTAATTATACATTTGGTGTAAAAGAACACATTATTTTTCCAGAGGTAAGTTTTGATAGAGCTGATAAAGTCAGAGGTTTAGATATTGTAATAGTAATTTCATCTAGAAATAAAGAGCAAAGTTTTGCTTTATTAGAAAAATTAAATTTTCCATTTATTAAAAAAGGAGATAATTAAAATGGCTAAGTTGAGTTCAATAAATAAAAATAACAGGCGCATAAAACTTTCAGATAGATATTATAAAAAAAGAGAAAAATTAAAAAAAATTGTTATGAATAAAAAACTTTCTTTAGAGGAAAGATTTAAAGCTCAACAAAAATTATCAAAATTACCCAGAAATTCTGCAAAAAGTAGAGTTATGAACAGATGCCAAATTACTGGAAGACCCCATGGTGTTTATAGAAAATTAAAGATATCAAGAATTGCGTTAAGACAACTTGGTTTACAAGGCAAAATACCAGGTTTAGTTAAATCAAGTTGGTAGAAAGGAAAATATGAGTTTAAGCGACCCGATAGGAGATATGATAGCAAGAGTTAAAAATGCTCAAGCTCGAAATCATAAAAAAGTAGAATTACCTTCATCTAATTTTAAAGCTAAAATTGCTGATATACTTAAAAATGAGGGTTTCATTAAAGATTTTAAAGTTGATGAACAAGATAAGAAGTCTGTATTATTACTTGAGCTTAAGTACCATTCAGGAAATCCTGTTATAAGTAATTTTGAAAGAGTATCAAAGCCTGGAAGAAGAATTTTTTCTAGAGCTGACAGTTTACCAAGAATTAATAATGGTTTAGGCATCGCAATCATATCAACACCCAAAGGTGTAATGACAGATATGGATGCGAGAAAACAAAAAATTGGTGGAGAAATAATTTGTAAGGTATTTTAATTATGTCTAAAATTGGTAAAATAAATATTACTATTCCAGAAAAAGTAAAAGTTGCTTTAGCTGGCAACATTCTCAATATAGAAGGACCACTTGGTAAAAAATCTTTAGATATTGATTTGGATATTTTCAATTTAGAAATAAAAGAAGGAAAAGAAATATCAATTAAACCAAAAAAAAACGATCAAAATACAAAACGTCTTTGGGGGATGAATAGAAGTTTAATAAATAATGCTGTAATTGGATCAAGCTCTGGATATGAAAAAAATTTAGAACTTGTTGGAGTTGGTTATAGAGCAGCTTTAAAAGGAAATCAGTTAAATTTACAATTAGGCTATAGTCATGATATAGATTTTGATATTCCTGAAGGTATTAAAATAACTGTTGAAAAACAAACTAATTTAAAAATATCTGGTTCTGATAAAGAACTAGTTGGCGTTGTAGCCTCAAAACTAAAAGCATTAAGAAAAATTGAACCATATAAAGGTAAAGGGATAAGAGAAAAAGGACAATATATTCTAAAAAAAGAAGGAAAGAAAAAATAATGAAACTCTCTACTAGTATTAGAAAACGTTTTAGAGTGAGTAACAAAGTGAAAAAATTTGCTCCACAAAATAGATTTAGATTATGTATATCGAGATCCTCAAAAAATATTTCAGCTCAAATTATTGATGATAAAAAAAATATAACTTTATTATCAGCTTCTTCCATAGAAAAGGATATTAAATCTGGAGCAAAAGTGAATAAAACTGAACTTTCAAAAATAGTAGCAGAAAAATTAGCAAAAAAAGCTCAAGAAAAACAAATTACTAAAATATTTTTTGATCGTGGAATTTATAAATATCATGGGCGTGTAAAAATATTTGCTGAAACTTTACGTAAAAATGGAATGGATTTTTAGTTATGGATAATAAAGATAAAAAAAATGACGAAATATTGGAAAAGTTAGTTCATATTAACCGTATTACTAAAGTTGTAAAAGGTGGTAGAAGATTTGGTTTTTCAGCTTTAGTAGTTGTTGGAAACCAAGCAGGTAGAATTGGTATTGCCCATGCAAAAGCAAAGCAGGTTCCAGATGCAATAAAAAAAGCTAATGAAATGGCAAGAAGAAAACTTATTCACATACCCTTAAGAGAAGGAAGAACTATTCATCATGATGTAAAAGCGAAAGATGGTTCTGGAAGAATAGTATTAAGGGCTGCTTCAAAAGGAACTGGAATAATTGCCGGAGGTCCAGTCAGAGCCGTTTGTGAAGTTTTGGGTGTTAAGGATATTGTAGCTAAATCGATGGGAACATCTAACGCTCATAACGTGATAAGAGCAACAATCAAGGCATTAATGAAACAAAATTCACCAAAACAAATTTCTGCTATTAGAAATAAAAAAATTTCTGAAATTATAGAGAAAAGAGGATAATGATAACATCTTTAAATAATAGGACAAAAATAAATAAAACTAAAATTAGAGTAGGACGTGGCATAGGTTCGGGTAAAGGCAAAACATCAGGTAGAGGTGTTAAAGGACAAAAATCTCGTTCTGGAGTTGCAATTAAAAGCTTTGAAGGTGGACAAATGCCTCTATATAGACGTTTACCAAAAAGAGGATTTAATTCTATTTCAAAAGATAAAGTTGCTATTCTTAATTTAAATAAAATTCAAACGTATATTGAAAAAAAAACTATCAATTCATCTGATTTATTAAATGTGGATCTATTAAAAAAACTTAATATTATAAGTAAAAAATCAACGAAATTAAAAATTCTAGGTACTGGAGAAATAAAAAGTAAGATTAATATACAAGCAAATTTAGCATCAAAATCAGCAGTTGAAAAACTGGAAAAAATTGGTGGATCAATTCAATTAAAAAAATAGATCATTAAAAAATGAGCTCCTCATCTACTTCTAATGACCTAAGAAATAGAATAATCTTTACTATAGGTGTGTTAGCAGTTTATAGATTTGGAACATTCGTTCCTTTACCAGGTATTGATCCAGAACAATTGAAAATTTTAATGGAAGGTAATCAAAAAGGATTACTTGGTATGTTTAATGTTTTTGCGGGAGGAGCAATTAGTAGAATGGCAATTTTTGCTTTAGGTATCATGCCATATATCTCATCAGCTATTATAGTTCAGCTCTTAACTGGTGTTTCAGATTATTTTAAAAATTTAAAATCTCAAGGTGAAATTGGTAGAGCAAAGATTACCCAAATTACAAGATATGGAACAGTTTTGCTTGCAACAGTTCAGGGTTATGGATTAGCAGTAGGTTTAGAGTCATCAGCAAATCTTGTTATTAACCCAGGCATATTTTTTAAAATTTCAACAGTAACAACAATTGTTGCAGGTACCATATTTCTAATGTGGCTTGGTGAACAAATAACTCAGAGAGGCATAGGAAATGGTATATCATTAATTATTTTTGCTGGGATTGTTGCTGAAATTCCTAGAGCTTTAGTAGCAACATTTGAACTTGGAAGAACTGGCGCTATATCAACAGTGATGATTTTGGGTATATTCATATTATTAGTTCTTACTGTCTTGTTTGTGGTGTTTATGGAAAGAGCCTTAAGAAAGATTTTAATTAATTATCCAAAAAGACAGATGGGCAATAAAATGTATGGTGGAGAATCATCACATTTACCACTAAAAATAAATCAAGCTGGAGTTATACCAGCAATTTTTGCCTCCGCTTTGTTGTTATTGCCAGTTACATTTTCTAATTTTAATTTTTCTGATAATGAAACTTTTTTAAATCTAAGTTCATATTTTACTCAAGGACAACCTCTATATATGATACTTTATGCATCTGGAATTATCTTTTTTACTTTTTTTTATACGTCAATAACTTTTAATCCAACTGAAACAGCCGATAATTTAAGAAAATATGGTGGGTTTGTTCCTGGCATAAGACCAGGAGAGAGCACTGCATTATATATTGAAACTATTTTAACAAGATTAACTACAATAGGTGCATCATATTTAGCTCTGGTTTGTTTAATGCCTGAATTTCTTATTGCAAACTATCCAATTCCTTTTTATTTAGGAGGAGCTTCAATTTTGATTGTAGTAGTTGTTGCAATTGACACAGTAACACAAATTCAGACTAGAATGATGAGCGCTCAATATGAGCAATTAATTAAAAAGACAAAATTTGGAAGATAATTTTTTGTGAATATAATCTTATTCGGTCCTCCTGGTGCTGGCAAAGGTACCCAAGCAAAATATTTGGTAAAAAAAATAAATGGTTTTCAAATTTCTACTGGTGAGATGTTAAGAGATGAAATTAAAAAAGATACAAATATAGGTAAAAAGATAATTAACGACATGAATGATGGCAAATTTGTAAGTGATGAAATTGTAAACAAATTAATAATGTCTATCATTTCTGACCCTCAAAAAAAAAACAAACTTATATTTGATGGATATCCAAGAACATTAAGTCAGGCTAAAAATTTAGATTTATTGTTAAATAAATCAAACCAAAAGATAGAATTTATTTTTTTTCTTAATGTAAATAAAGAGACAATTATTAAAAGAATTGAAAAAAGAAGAATTATTGAAAATCGATCTGATGATGATTTAAATACTATTCTAAGAAGGTACGATACGTATATGGACACAACTAAACCTGTATTAGATTTCTACTCTAAAAAAGAAAATTTTCATGAGATTGATGGATCGTACGAAATTGATGAAATAAAGAGGAAAATAGACACTTTTCTAAGGGTTTAAGACATTGACTTTAAAAGATCTTCTTATATAAAAGGCACAAATTTATCACATTATATATGGCTCGTATCGCAGGTATTAACATTCCACAAAATAAGCTTGTTCATGTAGGCTTAACTTACATTTATGGAATAGGTGATAAATTTTCTAAACGAATCTGTTCATCTCTAGAAATACCAAAAGAAAAAAGAATAAATGAGTTAACTGATGATGAGATACTAAAAATAAGAGAATTTATTGATCAAAACTTTAAAGTAGAAGGTGACCTAAGAAGAGATTATTCATTAAGTATTAAGAGATTGATTGATCTTGCATGTTATAGAGGTTCAAGACATAGAAAAAAATTACCAGTAAGAGGACAAAGAACCAGATGTAATGCGAGAACAAGAAAAGGTAAAGCAATAGCTATTGCTGGAAAAAAATTAACACCACTTAAAAAATAAAAATGTCAAAAGTTGAAAAAACTGATAATAAAGATCAAAAAGTTGAAAAGTCTTCAAAAAAATCTAACAAAAGTACTTATTCAAAAAAGAAAAAAATTAAAAAAAATATTCTGAATGGTATTGCTTATGTTCAATCAACATTTAATAACACAATCATTTCGATAGCAGATACAAACGGCAATGTAATTTCATGGGCTTCTGCTGGTCAAAAAGGTTTTAAGGGATCTAGAAAATCCACACCTTATGCTGCGCAAATAGCAGCTGATGCTGCGGCTTCTAAAGCTTTAGATTTTGGAATGAAAACCTTATCTGTAGAAGTTAAAGGTCCAGGCTCTGGTAGAGAAACTGCGTTAAGAGCTTTACAAGCAAGAGGATTTAAAATTTTATCTATTAAGGATACAACGCCGATGCCACACAATGGTACACGGCCACCAAAAAAAAGGAGAGTTTAATGGAAACTGAAAATGTAAACATCAAAAATTGGAAATCTTTAATTAAACCTGCAAAACTTGACGTAAAGTTAAGTGATGATCTAACACATGCTAAAATTATAGCTGAACCTTTAGAAAAAGGTTACGGACTTACTTTAGGTAATTCATTAAGAAGAATTTTATTGTCTTCTATTAGAGGAGCAGCAGTAACTTCAATTCAAATTGATGGAGTTCTTCATGAGTTTACATCTATAAAAGGCGTTAGAGAAGATGTGACTGATATTGTTTTAAATGTGAAGTCTCTTGCATTAAAATCATCAGCTGAAGGAACAAAAAAATTAATTTTAGATGCAAAAGGACCAGGTGAAATAAAAGCCTCTGATATCACTCCTGTTACTGATGTAGAAATTCTAAATCCTGATTTAGTAATCTGCAATTTAGATGAAAATACAAATTTTCATATGGAAATGAATGTTAATACTGGTAAGGGGTATGTTCCTGCTGAATTAAATAAACCCGAGGAACCACCATTAGGATTAATTGCAATCGACTCATTGTATAGTCCTGTTAAAAAAGTTTCCTATTCAGTTAGCACTGCTAGAGAGGGTAAAGCATTAGATTACGATAAATTAACAATGGAAGTAGAAACTAATGGTTCAATTTCTGCTGAGGACGCAGTTGCATACTCAGCAAGAATTTTTCAAGACCAACTTAAAATGTTCATTAATTTTGATGAACCTGTTGAGGCTCCAATTAAAGAAGTTTCTACAGAACCAGAATTTAATAAAAATCTTCTCAGAAAAGTTGATGAACTAGAACTATCAGTGAGATCAATGAATTGTCTTAAAAATGATAATATTATTTATATTGGTGATTTAGTTCAAAAATCTGAAGGAGAAATGTTAAGAACACCAAATTTTGGTAGGAAATCTTTAAATGAAATTAAAGAAGTCCTGACTGGAATGTCATTATACTTAGGAATGGAAATCCCTAATTGGCCCCCTGATAATATAGCTGAAATGTCTAAAAAATTAGAGGAAGCAATATAATAATGAGACATGGTATTGCTAACAAAAAGTTAAATAGAACTTCTGAGCACCGTAAGGCACTTTTAAAAAATTTGCTTAATTCACTTATAAAGTATGAGCAAATAAAGACAACATTACCAAAAGCAAAATTTTTAAAACCACAAGCAGAAAAAATTATAACTCTTGGAAAAAAAGAAACTTTACAGACGACAAAACTTTTAGTTTCAAAACTTCAGGATATTAAATCAGCCAATAAAGTTAAAAAAACTTTATCGAAAAGATATGAAAAAAGAAAAGGTGGATATACAAGAATTGTAAAGGCAGGGTTCAGATATGGGGACAATGCTCCAATGGCAATTCTAGAGTTTGTTGATAGAGATATAGAGGCAAAAAAACAAGATAAAAAGAAAAAACAAACAACAAAAGATATTGAAAAAAAAGAAGACAAAAAGCTAGCTACAGCTTAGTATAATTTTTCAAATATGAATAAGAGATTTATCGTTGACTCAACGTGCAATAATATGCGCGTAGACCGATGGTTAAGATCAAAATTAGGAAATATTCCTCAAAGTTTAATTGAAAAAACATTAAGAGCTGGAAAAATAAAAATTAATAAAAAAAAAGCTAAAAGTTCATTTAAAATTAAAACTGACGATGAAATAGATTTATTTAATTTTGAATTTCAGGAAAGAATAATTCAAAAAAAAATTAAATTTGAACCAACTGATGAAGTAATTAAGTCAAATGAAGATTTAATAATTGATAATAACGAAAATTTTGTAGTTTTAAATAAAAAATCAGGTATCTCTGTTCAAGGCGGGACTAAATCAAAAAAAAATCTAATTGATATATTTTCAAAGAGCCAAATTTTTCATAACAGCAAACCTTTTACGGTACATAGGTTAGACAAAGATACTTCAGGTGTTTTTATTATAGCAAAAAATAGACAAACCGCACAACTATTAACCACCCTTTTTAGATTAAGAAAAGTGCATAAAACTTATTTAGCTATCTGTAATGGAGAATTAGAAAAAAATTCAGGTGAGTTAATAGATGAACTAATAAGATTTGAAGGTAAAAAAAAAATTGTGGAAAAAGCAACAACTTTTTTTAAAGTTATTGATAAAAATTCTAAAGCAAGCTTAGTAGAAATGAAACCAATTACAGGCAGAAAACATCAATTAAGAAAACAGTTATTTAATATAGGTCATTCTATATATGGTGATAAAAAATACAAATCTTATAATTCAACAATAGGTTTGAATAAAAATCTTATGCTTCATTCATATAAAGTAAGATTTATTATAAATAAAAAGAAATATACTTATAAAGCTTTACTTCCTGATTATTTTAAAAAATTATTAGAAATTAAAAGACTTGATTTTTCAAATTTGAAATAAAGTTTTTAATTAATATTTTTTCTAAATTATTATAATTTTGTTTTTTAATTTTGTTTAAATTTGTGACTCCTCTATCTTTAATACCGCAAGGTATTATCGCATTGTATTTATTTAGATCATTATTTATATTTATTGAAAAACCGTGATATGCAATCCACTTGCTTACTCTTATACCAATAGCTGCAATTTTTTTTATATTTGAATTGTCTCTGTACCAGACACCAATATTATCTCTATCAGCAAATGATTTAATTCCATAAAATGTCAAAGTATCTATTATTGTTTTTTCTATCAAGTTTACAAATTTTCTTATATCTTTTTTTCTCTTTTTTAAATCGATAACAAAATAACAGATTAGTTGACCAGGTCCATGATAAGTAATTTTTCCACCACGATTAGTTTTAACTATTTCAATAGATTTGTTTAAAATTTCATTTTCCTTATAACTTTTTCCTCCAGTAAAAATTTCTTCATGTTCAAGAATCCATATCAAATCTGTTGATTTATTTTGACTTAAATCTAATAGACGATTTTCCATAAATTCGATAGCATCTTTATATTTTATTGGTTTTTTTGACTTTTTAATCTCTATATTCATTAATAAATTGTATTCTTCTCATTATGTATTAAAAGATCCGATTTAATAACAGGAATATTTATGACTTTAATCAAAAAAATTAAAGATAAAAAAGTTAATTTTGAAT
Source organism: uncultured Pelagibacteraceae bacterium (assembly GCA_902627935.1). Taxonomy (GTDB): domain Bacteria; phylum Pseudomonadota; class Alphaproteobacteria; order Pelagibacterales; family Pelagibacteraceae; genus Pelagibacter. The sequence goes on from CACOLA010000001.1 coordinate 159,956, forward strand.
TTAATAAAGAATTTATCAAAGTTGTAACTGATAAAATCGCATCAAACGATGCTCCATTTATAACTAGTTCTTTTAAAGAAATGCACCCAGCTGATGCAGCTGATATTGTTGAGCATTTAAGTCAAAATGATAGAGAGAACTTAATTAAACTTAATAATTTCAATATTGATCCAGAGGTTTTTATAGAACTAAATGAGTCAGTACAATCTGAAATTATAAAATTTTTATCTTCTGAGGCCATAGTAAGAATACTTAAAAATCTTGAATCTGATGATGCAATTGCAATTTTGGAAAATGTTGAGGAAAAAGATAAAAATTCTATTTTAGGTGCTTTACCTCCTAAAGATCGTTTTGCATTACTTGAGGGTCTTAGTTATCCAGAAGATAGTGCTGCAAGACTTATGCAAAGAGAATTTACTGCGATTCCAAGTAATTGGTCTGTTGGACAAACTATAGATTATCTTAGAGAAAATAAAGATTTACCAGATCAATTTCTTGAAATTTATATTGTAGATGAAAATTTTACACCAATTGGTGTTGTTCCTTCATCAAAAGTCTTAAGAACACCAAGAGAAAGTAAAATGTCATCAATAATGGAAGAAATAATTTTTTTAGTACCTGTTGATATGGATAGAGAGGAAGTTGGTAATTTATTTGAAAATTATAATTTAAATTCTGCTTGTGTTATAGACAAAAATAACAAACTTGTTGGTATGATAACCTCAGATGACATACTAACAGTTTTAAAAGAGGAGGCAGAAGAGGATGCTTTAAGATTAGCCGGAGTTGGTGATGAAGAAATTACTGATGGCGTAATTACTAAAACAAAAAGAAGATTTAATTGGCTATTATTAAATCTTTTCACTGCTTTCTTAGCAACCTATTGTATAAGTTTGTTCGGCGCTACTATTGAACAAATGGTTGTATTAGCATTTTTGATGCCAATTGTAGCATCAATGGGTGGAAATGCAGGAATGCAAACATTAGCTGTAACAGTAAGAACTTTAGCAACAAATGATTTAACAAAAAATAATTTTAATCAAAATATCTTAAAAGAATTTAACATTGGTGTTTTAAATGGAATTATATTTGCCATAATTAGTTCTTTGATTGTTCAAGCTTGGTTTCAGGATGCTAAATTATCATTAATAATTTCAATATCTATGGTTATAACAATGGTGGTTGCGGGTTTATTTGGAATATTAGTTCCTGTTACATTAAAAAAAATGAAAATTGATCCAGCTATCGCATCTAGTGTATTTGTTACAACAATAACAGATGTAATTGGCTTTGTTTCCTTTTTGGGTGTAGGAGCATATTTTTTATAGATTATCAATTAGTCTAACTTTATTGATGTAATAAGCAATAAATAAATTTGCATTTTTAGTATTAAAAGATTTTTTTAAATTATCTAATTTTCTTAGTTCAAGATATTCAATATCAATTTTATATCTTTTTTCCAAATCTTTTATCTTATTTTTAAAAATTAAATTTATTTTTTTTTGTTTATTAATATTTTTTTTAAATAGAAATAACTCATTAACAATTTTTGAAACATTTTTTAAATGATTTTTTTTTAATAGTAAATTTCTTGATGAAAGAGCTATATTTGCTTTGTTCCGTATAGTGTTACATTTAATTATCCTTGTCTTATATTTATTTTCTATATATCTTTTTACCAAAAAAACCTGTTGATAATCTTTTTTACCCATATATATTTTTTTAGGCTTTATTAAATTTGTTAGTCTATCCATTACGTCTAATACCCCTTCAAAATGTCCTTTCCTATATTTTGCACAAAGTATTAAATCCTTCTTTTTTAATTTAATTATTTTCTCTCTTTTATGATGATAAATATCTTTAACTGTAGGAATAAATACATAATTTACTTTTAATCTTTTAAGAATATTAAGGTCTTTTTTGACATTTTTTGGATATTTTTTATAATCTTTTAAATTATTGAATTGGGTGGGATTAATAAAAATACTCACTAAAGTTTTTTTGCATTTTTTTTTTGAGTTTTTGATCAAGTATTCATGTCCTTTATGAATACTTCCCATAGTAGGCACAAACCCTAAATTCCTATTATTACTTAATTCTTTTTCTAGTTCTTTGCTATTTAATAAAATTTTCATTTGTATTAGTTATTTTAATAAGTAAAACATTTAAATGATTAAACAAGCTATTATTCCTCTAGCTGGACTTGGTACAAGATTGTTACCCTTAACTAGTGTGTTTCCTAAGGAGCTTTTGCCTATAAATGGTAAACCAGGTATAGAATACATATTGGATGAGTGTATAGATTCAGGCATTAAAGAAGTAATATTTATAATTTCAAAAAAAAAAGAAATAATAAAAAAATATTTTCATAATGATAAATTTTATAAAAAAATTATTAAAAAAAAAAAAGATAGAAGAATTATAGATGAATATAAAAAAATATTAAAATATAAAAAAATGATAAAATTTGTTTATCAAAATAAACCGAAAGGCACCGGAGATGCTCTTCTAAAAACAAAAAAATTAATTAAAGGCAAATTTTTTTTGATGATGTTGCCAGATGATTTGATTATTAAAAAAAATTGTTCAAAGTCTATGATAAAAATTCATAATCGTTATAAATCATCAGTAATAGCTAGCATGAATGTTAAAAAAAAAACTGTTTCAAGATGGGGAATATTTAAGTTAAAAAAAAAAATTAACAAAGATAATTCATTAATTGAAGATGTTTTTGAAAAGCCTAGTATAAAAAATGCACCATCTAATAAAGCTGTTATCGGAAGATATATTTTACCTTATAAAATTTTTTATAAGTTATTACATCTAAAACCAGGAAAGGGTGGTGAAATTCATATTACTGATGCAATAAGATCATTAATAAATGAAAATGAGTCTTTCATAGCGCATAGTTTTTCAGGAAAATATTTAGACTGTGGTACAATGAATGGTTATATAAAATCAACTTTAGAAATTGCTAAAATATGAGATTGTGTATGATAGGAACAGGCTATGTTGGACTAGTAAGTGGTGTCTGTTTTTCAGATCTTGGAAATAATGTTATTTGTGTAGATAAAAATATTAATAAAATTAACAATCTTCAAAAAGGAATAATACCAATATATGAGCCTGGACTTGAAGAATTAGTTGAAAAAAATATAAAGAATCAAAGATTATCTTTTTCCACTGATCTAAAAAGTTCAATAAAAAAGTCAGATATTATTTTTATCTGTGTTGGAACACCAACCAAAAAAGGAAGTAGTAACGCGGACCTAAAATTTATATTTGATGTTGCAAAAGATTTAGCAAAAAATATTAATAAATTTAAAATTATAGTTACTAAATCAACTGTACCATTAACTACAGGTGATGATATTGAAAAAATTTTATTAAAGAAAAATTCTAAAAACAAATTTGCAGTTGTATCAAATCCTGAATTTTTGAGAGAGGGTGACGCAATTAGAGATTTCATTTATCCTGATCGGATAGTAGTTGGCGCTAATGATACAAAGTCCAATAGAATCCTAAAAAATTTATATTCCCCATTAATTGCAAAAGGTGCAAAATATCTCTCTACATCTCGAAGAGCAGCGGAACTAATTAAATATGCATCTAATGCGTTTCTAGCAACTAAAATTACATTTATAAACGAAATAGCTAATTTATGTGAAAAAACTAAAATAAATATTGAGGATATAGCTATAGGTATGGGTTTAGACGAAAGAATAGGCAGTCGTTTTTTAAGAGCAGGTCCTGCATATGGTGGCTCTTGTTTTCCAAAAGATACAAAAGCAATTACATCAACAGCTGACAAATTTAAGACAAATCTAACTGTAATTAAATCAGTTATTAAATCAAATGAAAATAGATCACAATTATTACTAAAGAGAGTTTATAAAATTTTTAATAATAAGATTAAAAATAAAAAAATTAGTTTTTTAGGTGTTACTTTTAAAGCAAATACAGATGATATGAGAGACTCATCAAGCTTAACAATGATACCTAAATTATCCAAAATGGGGGCATATATAAGATATTTTGATCCAACTGGTTATAAAAAAGAGTTTAAGGAATACAAAAATGTCAGTTATTCGAAATCAATATCAAGATGTTTATATAAGACAGATTTGATTATTATTCATACAGAATGGAATGATTTCAAATCACTTGATTTTACAAAATTAATTAAAAATAAAAAAACAATTATTTTTGATATGAGAAATCTATACTCTCCTCAAAAAATGTTGAAAAAAAATATAAGATATTTGAGTGTTGGAAGAGGATGAAAATTAATTTAACTCGAAAATTGCGTCAACTTCAACGGCAACCCCAAGTGGTAAACTATTTGTGCTCACTGCAGCTCTAGTATGCATTCCTGCTTCTCCAAAAATTGAAGCAATCAAATCTGAAGCTCCATTAATTACTTTTGGTTGATCAGTAAATGTATCTATAGAATTAACATAACCAGTTAATTTTACACAAGATTTTATTTTTGATAGATCTCCACCACATGCGTTTTTTGCGTGAGTTATTAGACTTAGTCCACATCTTTTTGCAGCTTCATAAGCTAAATCAGTATTAAGATCTTTTCCCACTTTTCCTTTTATCAATTTACCATTTTCATCAATTGATATTTGTCCAGAAATGTAAAGCAACTTATTAACTATTTTGGCTGCAACGTAATTACCAGCTGGAGCTTTAGGCTCTGGCAGTTTAATATTCAAATCATTGATTTTTTTTTCATAACTCATAATTAAACACCATTATTTTTTACAAATAATATCAGTAATAGTATTATTTTCGCCTGTACAAGCCTTTCTCTTTGGCAATTTATCTCCAATAGTTGAACAGCCAGTAAAAACAAATATTAAAGTAATTAATAAAATTTTTTTTATCATTTTTTTCTTTTTTTATTTTTCTTAGTCTTATCGTATTCTCTTCTTTTCTCAATTAAAATCAATGCTTCATCCATATTTATTTCTGTTGGATCTTTTTCCTCTGGTATAGTTGCATTTAATGATTTGTACTTTATGTATGGTCCATATTGACCCTTCATAATTCTTACAGGTTTTTTATCTTCGGGATGATCACCTAATTCTTTAATAATTGATGATGATATTCTTCCTGGTTTTGCCTCTGCTATTAGAGTTATCGCTCTATTTAAACCTATTGAAAAAATTTCCTCTATATTTTCAATTCGTGCTGATTTATTTTCACACTTTAGGTAGGGACCAAATCTTCCAGTATTTAAAGTAATTTCTTTTTGATTATCAGGATTTATCCCTAAAGATTTTGGTAGTGAGCATAAAAATTTTGCTTTTTCTAAATCTATACTCTCTAGTTCCAAACCCTTTGGAATAGATACATTTTTTAAAAGTTCATTTACATCTGATTTAAGTTTGTTTGATTTCTTTTTTTTCTTTGGTGTTTTTTCAATTTCTATATCTTCTGGAATTTTTTCATATTGTAAATATGGACCGAACCTTCCATTTTTAAGATATATATCATTGCCGTTCTCATGTTTTCCAATAAATTTAGGTTCAGCTAACTGTGCTTGTGCCGCTGCTTTAGCTTTTGACAAAGGTCTTGTAAATTTACATTCAGGGTAATTTGAGCACCCTATAAACGCACCACCCCTAAAGCTATTTTTTAAGCTTAGTGTCCCTGAATTACATAATTGACATTTTCTTACAATATTTCCTTTATCATCTTTATCGAAAACTAAATCTCCCAAACTATCATTTAAAAGATCTAAGACCTCCCTTGTTCTTTTCTCCTTTACTTCAGCCACATTATTATTGAAGTCTTTCCAGAACAGCTCCAAAACTTTTATCCAGCTTTCTTTACCAGTTGTAATCTCATCTAATTGATCCTCTAAACCAGCTGTAAAATTATAATCCACATATTTTGAGAACAATTTTTCAAGAAAAGCTGAAATAAGTTTTCCTCTATCAGTAGGAAAAAATCTTTTATTCAATATCTCTGCGTAACCTCTATTTGCTATTGTAGAAATTATACTTGCGTAAGTAGATGGTCTTCCTATTCCTAATTCTTCTAGTTTTTTTACTAAGCTAGCCTCAGAATATCTTGGAGGGGGTTGAGTAAAATGTTGTTCATCTATTAAGGACTCAATATTTACAAGTCCTTTAGTTACAGAGGGTAGAATGTTTTCATCATCATCCTTACCTTGATTATTATATATCTTTAAAAATCCATCAAATTTGAGAACTGATCCACTTGCTTTGCATACTGTATCATTATTATTTGATGTAATCGTTATAGTATTTCTATCAAATTTAGCAGATTGCATTTGAGAAGATAAAGCTCTACTCCATATTAAATCATAAAGTTTATTTTGATCTGTACTCAAATACTTTTTTACACTTTGAGGAGTTCTGATAATATCTGTAGGCCTTATCGCTTCATGTGCCTCTTGTGCATTTTTTGCTTTTTTACCAGAGTAATTTAAAGCACTTTCCGGTAAATATTCGTTTCCTATCTTTTCTTTAATATAGTTTCTAAAAGCAACAACAGCATCTTTTGACAAATTAGTACCATCCGTTCTCATATATGTTATTAAACCTACAGTTTCGCCCTCGATCTCCACCCCTTGGTAAAGCTTTTGAGCAATTTGCATAGTTCTTGAAGCACCAAAACCTAATCTACTTGAGGATGTTTGCTGAAGAGTAGATGTAGTAAATGGTCCTGATGGATTACGATTTATAACTTTACTAGATATATCAGTTATACTAAATTTTTTTTGATTAATATTTGATATGGCTTTATCTATTTCATTTTTATTTCTAAAAGAAAATTTTTCAATTTTATTATTATCAAGCTGACTAATACTTGCTACAATATTTTGATTTTTTTTATCTTTAAATTTGACACTTAAAGTCCAAAATTCTTCTGGATTAAATGATTCAATTTCATGTTCTCTTTCGGTTATTAATTTAAGAGCTACTGATTGAACTCTCCCCGCAGATTTCGAACCTGGAAGCTTTGTCCATAATATTGGAGAAATATTAAAGCCAACTAAATAATCTAAAGCTCGTCTAGCCATGTAGGCATCAACTAAAAGAGGTTCAATTTGTCTTGGATTTTCAATGCCATGAATTACAGCTTTTTTTGTAATTTCATTAAATACCACTCTCTCAATTTCTTTATCTTTGAGAAGTTTTTTTTCATTAAGATATTCTTTTACATGCCAAGCTATTGCCTCACCTTCGCGATCAGGGTCGGTTGCTAATATTATTTTTGAGGAATCCTTGGCAGCATCAGTTATTTCTTTAAGATATTTTTTTGAAAAACTATCAATTTCCCATTCCATTTTAAAATCTTGATCTGGATTAACAGAACCATTTTTAGAAGGTAAATCTCTTATATGTCCATAACTAGCTAATACCTTATAATTATCCCCTAAATATTTATTTATAGTTTTGGCTTTAGCTGGACTCTCTACAATGACCAAGTTCATAAATGACAAACTACCTAAAAGAGTTAGATAGTCAAATTAATAAATTTTTGTCTTAGTTTCCTCTTTATTTTTCAATCTTTTAATATTTTCTCGATGGGTAAAAAATATTAACACAAACATGATTATAAAAAAAAATATATTTTTAAATTGACCTGTGACCAATAAATAAACAGGAACTGATACAGAGGCAATTAATGAAGATAAAGATGAAAATTTTGTTATAGCAAAAATTACAAACCAAGATAAAGCAAAAATAATTCCAAAATAAATATCTAAAGCAAATAGAATACCAACGTATGTTGCAACACCTTTCCCTCCTTTAAATTTAAGCCATACAGGAAATACATGACCTATAAATGCACATAATGATGCTAAATATAATAAATCTGTATGATAAATTTTAACAAATATTACAGGAATAACAGCTTTTAAAATATCAAGAGACAACGTGATGTAACCAACTGCCTTGTTACCAGTTCTAAGTACATTTGTGGCTCCTATATTTCCAGATCCAATATCCCTTATATCTTTTTTCAAAAAAATTTTTGTTAGTATTAATCCAAATGGAATTGAACCCATCAAATATGAAATTATACCTATGATTAAAATATCCATGTTATAGCTTAAATAATTCTTTACCGTTTACAAATGTATTTGTGACTTTGCCTTGTAGTTTTTTATCTTCAATAGATGTATTTTTTGATTTTGAGATAAGTTTGTCTTTTTTTACAATCCATGGTTTATCTATATCTACTATACAAAGATCTGCATCATTGCCAATAGACAGATTCCCTTTATTTATTTTCAATATTTTAGCAGGGTTTGATGTTAATGCTTTAATTATTGTTTCTAACTTGAGTGATCCATTATGATACAATTCTAAACTTAGGGACAGCAGAGTTTCTATCCCTGACGCACCAGTTGCTGCTTGAGCAAATGTTAATCTTTTTGACTCTTCATCCTCGGGTTTGTGATCTGAAACTATTACATCAATTAAATTGTCCTTCAAACCTTGCACTAAAGCTAGTCTATCTTCCTCTCTTCTTAATGGTGGAGACAATTTCAAAAATGTTTTGAAATCTCCTATATCGTTTTCATTTAAAGATAAGTTATTTATTGAAACACCACATGTAAATTTTACTATTTCCTTTCTTGATTTAATTACTTCGACAGACTTTTGTGATGACAATTGAGAGATATGATATCTACATTTAACCTTTTCTAGTAATGTTAAATCTCTCTCGATCAGAATACGCTCAGCGATTTCAGGTATACCAGATAGACCTAATTTTGAAGCAATTATTCCAGAGTTAATCATACCATTTTTTGATAGCTCGTAATCTTCAGCGTGCTGCATTATTAAACTACCTAAATCTTTAGCAGAGTTCATTATTCTAGACATCAATCTTGGATTTTGAATTGTTTTAACCCCATCAGTGAATGCAATAATTCCTTTATTTTGTAACAAACCAAATTCAGTCATATTTGTACCTTCAGTATTTTTTGTTAAGGAGGCACATGGAAAAATATTTATCTTTGATTTATCTCTTCCTCTTCTTTTTAGAAAATCTACTATAGAAACGTTATCAATTACTGGATCTGTATTAGGCATTGTTACAACTGAAGTGACACCACCTGATAAAGCTGCATTACTCAGAGTCCTAAAATTTTCTTTATACTCATAGCCTGGTTCACCAACAAAAACTCGCATATCGACTAATCCAGGGAAAATATACTTACCTTTTAAATCAATTGGTTTCTCTCTACTTGGTAAATTATTAATATTTACTTTTTTTCCTATGGCTTCAATTTTTCCATCTTCACTTATAATCAGACCCCCATTCTCATTCATGGAGTTAAAAGGATCAACTATATTTGCGTTTATAAAATATTGTTTTTTCATTATGTACAAAATATTTTAAGACAAGCCATCCTCACCGCGACACCTAATTCAACTTGCTCTTTAATCACACTTTTGTTGATATCATCTGCTAGCATTGTATCTATTTCTATACCTCTGTTCATTGGACCGGGATGCATAATTAAAGCATCAGATTTGGCATGTTCTAACTTATCAGGAGTTAATCCATAATATTCATAATATTCTCTATTGGATGAAAGATATGAACTCGTCATTCGTTCATTTTGTAATCTCAACATCATAACAATATCACAATCTTTCAATCCTTTTTTCATATCTGTAAAAGTATTAACACCAAATTTTTCAATTGCTTTTGGCATAAGATTCGTTGGAGCAATTATGTTCACCTCTGCTCCTAACATACTAAGTAAATAAATATTTGATCTAGCAACTCTTGAATGAAGTATATCTCCACAGATTGCTATTTTTAATCCTTGGATCTTTTTCTTACGAGTAATAATTGTTAATGCATCTAATAAAGCCTGAGTAGGGTGTTCTCTTCTTCCATCACCAGCATTAAGAACTGCACAGTTTACTTTTTGTGAAAGTAGATTACATGCTCCAGAATCTTGATGTCTAATTACAATAATATCAGGATGCATTGCATTAAGTGTCATTGCTGTATCTATTAATGTTTCACCTTTTTTAATTGCTGAGTTGCTAATATTCATTGACATAACATCAGCCCCAAGTCTTTTACCAGCTAATTCAAAAGAGCTTTGAGTTCTAGTGGAAGGTTCAAAAAATAAATTAATTTGAGTTTTACCTCTTAAAACATCAACTTTTTTATTTTTACCTTGATTTACTTTAATAAATGAATTTGCTTCATCAAGTATTAAGTTAACATCATTAATTGATAAATCTTGAATTCCTAATAGGTGTTTTTGGGATATTTTAACAGCTTGATTTGTTTTAATTGCCATTAAAACCAACTCTATAACTATAAACCTCTATAATAGCAAGTATTAATTATTCAAAAAATCTAAAGCTCCTTGTAATATAAAAGCAGCAGCGTTTTCATCTATCTTTTTTTCTCTTTTACTCACATTAATATCTAATTGACTAGATAGATTGAAAGCACCAACAGTTGAGAGTCTTTCATCCCAGAGACAAATTGGAATATCTAAGTTTTTTTCAATATTTTCAATTGTATCTTTTACTGATTGAGCTGATCTACCTGAGGATCCATCCATATTTAAAGGATTTCCAACAATGATTCCTTTTATATCATTTTCATTAATAATTAATCTTAGATCATTTACTAGATCTTTAAGTGAATTTCTATTTATTGTCTTTAGCGGTGTGGCTATTAATTGTTTGTCATCACAGATTGACACACCAATTCTTTTAGATCCAAGGTCTAAACCTATTAATCTACACTTATCTGAGTGTTTTTTTTTAAATTCTTCTAAAGTGATCATATTGTATATTTTAAACTTAAGTGATACTTTGCCTTTTATTTAAATAGCATATGAGTATAGATCTTAAAACAATAAAACATATATCTAAATTGGCAAGAATTTCAGTTGACGAACAAAGAGCTGAAAAATTAGCTGGTGATTTAAATTCTATTTTTGATTTTATTGAAAAACTGAATGAATTAAAAACTGATAATGTAGAACCATTAACCTCTATTGCTGAAACAACCTTAAAATTAAGATCTGATGAAGTAAAAAGTAAAAATATTAGAGAACAAATTATTAAAAATTCTCCTCAGGATAATGAGGATTATTTCGTAGTACCCAAGGTAATTGAATAATGTCAGATATAACTAAACAATCTCTTACAGAGTTAGTTGAAAATATTAAAAATAAAAAACTCTCATCAACAGACGTAACAAAAGCATTTATTGATAGATCTGAAAAGTCCATGGAATTGAATGCTTATATTACAAATGATTTTACATCAGCCTTAGATAAAGCAAAAAAATTTGATCAAAAACCTAATTTAGATTTAAAACTGCCTGGTATACCGATGGCTGTAAAGGATTTATTTTGTACAAAAAATATTAAAACAACTGCTGGTAGTAAAATTTTGAATAACTTTGTTCCAACTTACGAGTCAACAGTAACAGAAAATATTTGGAATGAAGGTGCAATACTTCTAGGAAAATTAAATTGTGATGAGTTTGCAATGGGTTCATCAAACGAAACAAGTTTTTTTGGGAATGTTCAAAGCCCTATTGATAAAAATTTAGTTCCGGGTGGATCATCTGGTGGTTCAGCTTCTGCTGTGGCTGGACAATTGACACCTGTTACAATTGGTACTGATACTGGTGGATCAATTAGACAACCAGCTTCTTTTACAGGGATTGTCGGATTGAAACCTACATATGGGAGTTGCTCAAGATATGGAATAGTAGCTTTTGCATCATCATTAGATCAAGCAGGACCAATGGCACAAAATGTTAAAGATTGTGCTTTACTGCACGAAGTAATTAGCTCCTATGATCCTAAAGACTCCACTTCAATAGATTTTAAAAGAAATCATTACAGTAAAGAACTTACAAATAATATTAAAGGAAAAAAAATTGGAATACCCAAAGAATATAGAGTGGATGGTATGCCAAAAGAAATAGAGGATCTTTGGCAAAAAGGTATTCAGTACATAAAAGATTGTGGTGCTCAAATTATTGACATTTCTCTACCAAACACAAGTTATGCCTTACCGACATATTATATAGTTGCTCCTGCGGAAGCATCTTCAAACTTAGCAAGATATGACGGTGTTAAATACGGATTTAGAGCTAAAGGTGAAAATTTAATTGATATGTACGAAAAAACTAGATCTGAAGGTTTTGGAGCTGAAGTTCAAAGAAGAATTATGATTGGAACTTATGTTTTGTCATCTGGTTATTACGATGCTTATTATCTTAAAGCTCAAAAAGTAAGAAAACTTATAAAAAATGATTTTGATGATGCGTATAAAAATGTTGATGCAATTTTAACACCCTCTACACCTAGCTCTGCATTCAAAATAGGTGAAAAAACAAATGATCCTGTTTCAATGTATTTAAATGATATATTTACTGTTCCTGTTAACTTAGCTGGACTTCCAGGTATATCAATACCTGCAGGACATGACTCAAAAGGTTATCCTTTAGGTTTACAAATTATAGGCAAAGCTTTTGATGAACAAAATATATTGAATATAGCTTATGCTATGGAAGAAAAGATAAATTTTAAAAATAAGATTACTGATTGGTGGATAAAATGAGTAAAAAAAATTTAGAATATTTAATTAATCGAAAAGACAATCAGTACGAGGTTGTAATTGGTTTAGAAGTTCATGCTCAAGTTTTATCGGAGTCAAAATTATTTTCTTCTTCAGCAACCAAATTCGGAGCAGAACCTAATACACAGGTTAGTTTGGTTGATGCTGCATTTCCAGGAATGTTACCAGTAATAAATGAATTTTGTGTTAAACAAGCAATTAAAACTGGTATTGGCCTTAACGCAAAAATTAATAAACGTTCAGTATTTGATAGAAAAAATTATTTTTATGCTGATTTACCTCAAGGATATCAAATATCACAATTTAAGGATCCAATAGTAGGTGAGGGTAAAGTAATTTTAGATATGCCCAGCGGTCAAAAAGAAGTTGGTATAGAAAGGTTACATCTAGAACAAGACGCTGGAAAAAGTATTCATGATCTTGACCCACAAAATACATTTGTAGATTTAAATAGATCAGGGGTAGCTTTGATGGAAATAGTGAGTAAGCCTGATCTAAGATCACCAGATGAGGTTAATGCTTATATCAAAAAATTAAGATCTATAATGAGATACCTAGGGACTTGTGACGGAAATATGCAAGAGGGCTCTTTAAGAGCAGATGTGAATGTTTCAGTAAGACTAAAAGGTTCAAAAGAATTTGGTATTCGATGTGAAATTAAAAATGTTAATTCAATTAAGTTTATGCAAATGGCAATAGAATATGAGGCTAATAGGCAAGTTGATTTAATAGAAGAGGGCAAAATTATTGATCAAGAAACAAGACTTTTTGATACGAAGAAAAATGAGACAAGATCAATGAGATCTAAAGAAGATGCTCATGATTACAGATATTTTCCTGACCCTGATTTATTACCTTTGGAGGTTTCGGAAAAATTTATTGAAGAACTTAAAAATGATATTCCAGAACTCCCAGATGATAAGAAGAAAAGATTTATTGAAGAGTTTAAACTGTCTCCTTATGAAGCAAATATTTTAGTGTCTGATATTGATACAGCGAAATATTTTGAGGAAGTTGTAGCTAAAATGGGTAAGAACAAAGATATTAAGTTGGCAGTAAATTGGATTACAGGAGAATTATTTGCTGTTTTAAATAGCAAAGGTTTAGAAATTTCTCAAAGTCCAGTGAGTGCTAAGAATTTCGCCATTTTGATAAATCTTATTAAGAATGGAACTATCTCAGGAAAGATAGCAAAAACTGTTTTTGAATTGATGATCGATGGTGATAAAGATCCACAAAAGATTGTAGAAGAAAAAGGATTAAAACAACAAAGTGATCCAAAGGCTTTGGAGGCTTTAATTGATAAAATAATTAATGATAACAGAGAAAAGGCTATTGAATATAAACAAGGTAAAGAAAAATTATTTGGTTTTTTTGTTGGTCAAGCAATGAAGGCATCAGGTGGAAAAGCTAATCCTCAATTAATCAATGAGATCCTAAAGAAAAAGTTATAAGGTTATGGGTTCAGACCTTAATATAACAAAACATTTACAAGATTATATTTTAAAAAATGGTTTGAAGTTACATCCAATTCAGAAAGAAATAATAAATTATAACTTATCACTTGGTGACTCAAAAAGAATGCAAATCTCTATTTCTCAATGTCAATTTCTACATTTGATTATTAAAGTTTCCAAAATTAAAAAAGTCCTAGAGATAGGAACTTTTACAGGTTTAAGTACGTTGTCTATGTCTCTGGCTTTACCAGATGATGGTAGCATAGTTGCGTTAGATAAAAATGAAAAGACAAATAAAATTGCTCAAAATTTTTTTAAAAAAGCTAATCAAGGTCATAAGATTAAAACAATAATTAAACCGGCTTTAGAAAGTTTGATGAGTATTAGAAATGAAAAATTTGATTTAATCTTTATTGATGCAGATAAAATGAATTACCAAAAATATTATGAAATTTCTCTAGATTTATTGAATAAAGAGGGTTTAGTGATAATCGATAATGTATTATGGCATGGAGAAGTTGTTAACAAAGATATAAATGACAAATATACGAAAAGTATAAGAGATTTAAATAATTTTATTTCTAAAGATAAAAGAATTGAAAAAGTCATGGTACCTTTTGGTGATGGTATGACTGTTTGTAGGAAGATTTAATGTTCACTGTATTTGGTTTTTATAAATTTCAAAAAATAAAAAATTTAAAAAAAAACCAAAAATTATTGAACAATCTTTTAATCAATAAAAATATAAATGGATCAATTATTATTTCAGAGGAGGGTTTAAATGGATCTATATCGGGAAAAAATAAAGATATTAATGCTTCCATTATTAGATTAAAAAAAATTTTAAGTATTAAAGAATTTGATAGTTTCAATAATTCAAAAAGTGAATTTAACCCTTTTCATAAACCAAAAGTGAAAATTAAAAAAGAGGTTGTTCCAATGGATCTTAAAATGTTGAATAGAGTTAAAAGAAAGAATACTCATGTTGATCCAATAAAGTGGAATAAATTGATAAAAAACAAGAAAACTTTTTTATTAGATGCCAGAAAACCTTTTGAACATAAAGTTGGATCTTTTAAAAAATCAGTAAATCCAAACATAGGCAACTTTAGAGATTTCCCAAAATATTTAAAAAAATTAAAAAAAGATCTGCCAATAGCAATGTTTTGCACTGGTGGAATTAGGTGTGAAAAAGCTTCAGTATTTTTAGAAAAAAAAGGTTTTAAAAATATTTATCAATTAAAGGGTGGAATTCTAAATTACTTAAAGAAAATCAAAAAAAAAAACAGTTTATGGAAAGGTGAATGTTTTGTATTTGATAACAGAGTAAGTTTAAAACATGGACTGGAACAAGGCACATATTCCATTTGTGGTGGATGCAGAGAACCAATCTCGATTAAAGATAAAAAAACAAGAGAATATGAGGAGGGTGTGACTTGTCCTAATTGTTTTGATAAACTCTCAAAAAATCAAAAATCTCGTTTTAGAATGAGACAAAGTCAGATATACAAGGCAAAGCTATCAGGAAAAAAATATAATTTTCAAAAAGAATTTAACTAAGGATTTATTTGTCACAATCTTTCAAATTAACTAAAGATCCAATATGGTTTTTATTGAGAAAAGTTACTATTCCAGCAAGTGTTGGTTCATTATTTCAAACCTTTTATAATCTTGTAGATACTTGGTTCGCAGGAAGAATATCTGCTGAAGCAATAGCAGCGATTGCAAAATCTTTTCCAATTTATTTTACTATAATTGCCATAGGTGTTGGATTAACTGCTGGTACAAATACTTTAATAGGTAATAATTTAGGTGCTAATAATAAGAGGAAGGCATCGCTATTTGTTGCTCAATCAATTATTTTTGCAATTTTTTTATCCATACTAGTTACTTTTTTTGGTTTGAATGTTTCAGATTTTTTACTTTCTCTTATGGGATCAGACCAAGAGGCAATTATATTAACTAGAAAATATCTAGATGTTATTTTTTATGGAACAATAATTGTTTTGATACAAATTTCTTTAAATGGAACACTAAATGCGCAAGGTGACACAAAAAGTTACAGAAATGTTTTGATTTTTAGTTTCTTTTTAAATATTATTTTAAATCCGTTATTTATTTTTGGTTATGGTTTTATTCCAGCATTTGGTATAGCTGGACTTGCAATAGCTACCGTAGTTGCGCAGTTTATTGGTCTTTTATATTTGGCTTACAAAGTTTATTGTTGTGAGTTAAAACAATATCTTAAGCCTGAGTGTTTTATTCCAAAATTTGATCTTCTAGGAGAACTTTTGTATCAGACAATACCTGTAATGTTTAGCATGTTGTTAATTGGTGTAGGTTTATTCAATATCCTTTACTTCATTGGTCAATTTGGAGACTTAGCTACTGCTGGCTATGGTGCTGCTTTAAGAATTGAACAAGTTTTTTTACTTCCTGTAATTGGATTAAATACAGCAGTATTATCTATTGGAGGACAAAATTTTGGTGCAAAAAATTATGATAGATTGAGAGAATTATACAGAAAAGCTTTAATGTTTGGGTCATCTTTTATGATCTTTGCAGGAATAATAATATTTTTAGGTGCAGAGTTTTTAGTATCATTATTTACGGATAACCAAGAGGCAATAAACCATGGTGCAATATATCTAAAGGTTGCTGCATTAATTGGCCCAATTTATCCTGTTTTTTTTATAACCACTGCAGTATTTCAAGCAGTGAAAAAACCATTGTACAGTCTTTATCTAAGTATTCTTCGATTAACAGCTCTTCCATTTTTAAGTTTATGGTACGTAATTAATATTAAAGGAGGGGATTATGAGGATATTTTCTATACAATTTTAGTAACAAATTGGTTTATGGGAATTGCAGTTCTAATATTTATTGGGTATTTTTTGAATAATGTTTTCAAACAAAATAAAAGTCTTTTTACTTACTAGTATTTGCCTAATATTTTTTTTGTTCACATACTTTGATGTAAAATTTAGTAAAGTAAAAGTTGTTGATGGAGATACCATTCATTTAAATAACGAAAAAATTCGTTTTAGTGGCATTGATACTCCCGAAATTAAACAAATTTGTAATAGGAATGAAGAAATTATTGAATGCGGAATACAAGCAAAAGAATTACTTATTAACAAAATAGGTAATAATAAGGTTAAATGTGTTAAAGAAGGTGTAGATCGATATAAGAGAATTTTAGCTGAATGTTTTGTAAATAATCAAAGTTTATCTAAATATCTCGTACGAGAGGGATATGCTTTTGCTTACAGGAAATATTCGTTAAAATTTGTTGAAGATGAAAACCATGCCAAAAAGAATAAAAATGGCATGTGGGGTATGACTTTTGAATATCCTTGGGAATATAGAAAAAAAAATTAATCTTTTTGTAGTTTTTTTTCTAATTTTCTAACAAGATAAGAAACAATTAATATCAAAACTAAATATTCTATAATTAGAAATGTATATATTTCCAATGGTCTATAAGTTGTCACAACTAATTCATTAGCTTTTCTTGTTAAATCTCCAATACCAATTATGGAAACAAGAGATGACATTTTGAGTACATAAACAAATTGATTGCCAATAGCCGGTAAGATATTTTTTATCGCTTGAGGAAGAATAACTAATTTTAATTTTCTAAAAAAACCTAATCCTAAAGAACTTCCAGCTTCCCATTGAGATTTTTTTATTGAATTAATTCCAGCCCTAAATATTTCTGCCTGGAAAGCACTTTCGCTAATTGATAGAGCTATGATACCAGAAACAAATGGACTAAAACTAATACCTGTCATGATCGGTAGACCATAATAAATCCATAAAATCAACACTAGCAAAGGTACTGCTCTTACAATTTCAACATAACCAATATTAAGATAGGTTAAGAATTTATTTTTAGCTAACGATGGAATTGCAACTAGTAGACCAATTATTATTGAAATAACAATCGAAACTACACTGATGTATATAGTAGTTGTTAAACCACTTAATAAAAACTTTAAATTTGTTAATCCTTCAACATTGTTTGGTGTTAAGATTAGCCAGTTTAATTCATTTTTACCACATGAAGTTAATAGAAAAAATAAGATTAATAAAAATAGATTTTTCACTCTTTAACTTATAAAGAATAAAAAATTAATTACTAATTCTTTATAAGCTCTTTAGATTATATTTAGCTAATAACTTAGTGAAGAAGCCTGAAGATTTTTTATCCTTAATCCATTTATTTACATAGTCATTCCACTTGGTATCACCTTTTGGCACCATCATTGCTAAAAATGCTGGATTTTTTCCACCATCTGGAACAATCGCTAACTGGGGATATTTAATAACCAATTTATTTGCTTCTGTTGAACTTGTAATATTTCCATCAGCTCTACCTGCTAAAACTTCTTGGAAGTCTCTTGCTGGTGCTTCTACCGAATTTAATTTTGATTTAGGAAAAAATTCTTTTGCTTTTTCTTCTTGAGAAGTACCAAGAGTAGTTGCAATTGTTACATTTGAATTATTAAGCGAGTCCCAAGTTGAGAACTTTTTTAAATTCTTTTTAAGAACAAGTGGTACAGTAGCATATTTGTAATATGTATCAGTGAAACCAGCTACTTCAGCTCTTTTTGGTGTCTTTGTAACACTTGTAGAAATATCATATCTCTCAGATGTTATTCCTGACACAATAGTTTTCCATTCTGCAGGTACAAACTCAATTTTAACACCCATATCTTTTGCAAGTTGGTTCATGACATCAATATCAAAACCCTTATATTTATTAGTCGCAGGGTCTTTGACTGTCATAGGATCCCAATCTCCAGTTGTACCAACTTTTAGTACTCCAGAAGATAAAATTTTATCTAGATTAGATTCCGCATTAAGTGAAAAGGGTAAAAGAGCAAATATTGCTATTAAAAATAATTTTTTCATAATTTTTAATAACTTATTTAGCATCTAAATGAGACTATAATCTTGACGCACTATCATTCATCCATGAGAATAAATGTTGTGAAAATGAACGTCTTACAAAAAGATTTACCTCATTTTGATTTTGATTATGTATAATAACATCAATTCTAGCGAGAATTGTTTGAGTGACAGCGCCTTTTTTGTCTCTAAAAATATTGAAATTAAATGGAGAGCCTGTTTCAAATAAATCAAAAATCTTATCACCTTTCATATTAATTAATACAAATTGATCACTGACATCTGTTACAGCTCCTAGACCTATGTTAGAAATTTTTTTATTTAGTAAATTTTCAGTCTCGTAATTATTAGTGTCAGGATTAGAAATTTCATTTGAGTAAATAATCCATTCATCTGGACTTAACCAAAGAGCTGATAATTTTTCACTTCTCGATGAGGTATTTGGTTCTGTAGGTAATAATAAATTTAGTGATTTACCAATTGCAGATAAAAATTCTCTTTTTTTTCCTCTTATAATTAATTTCATAACAGGTTTAATTTCTTTCATTTGTAAACCTGAATAAGATTTTTCTTTGGTTATTACATTGGTATAATCAAGCATTTAATCTTTTGTTCTCCTTATCTAAAAAAACTGGGTCTGCGACAATTACATTAATTTTTTTGTTTTCCATTGGAATAATCAGCTTTTGACCCATCATATTTTTTCCACCCCTCACAACTCCTAGTGCAATAGATTTTTTTAAGTTTGGACTGTAATAGCTTGAAGTTACGTGACCTAACATTTCAATTGGTGATTTAATATCAGCTACAATTTGCGCACCTTCCTCTAAAACTTCTTTTGGGTCTTCAGTTAGTAGACCAACTAATTGTTTTCTATCTTCCTTAATAGTATCTGATCTATATAAGGACCTTTTTCCGATAAAATCATATTTCTTTTTACTAACTATCCAGTCCATTTGTAAATCTATAGGAGTCATAGTTGCATCAGTATCTTGACCAACAATGATAAATCCTTTTTCAGCTCTTAATAAATGCATGGTTTCAGTTCCATATGGAGTAATATTAAATTCTTTTCCTACTTCCATACATTTTTCCCATACTGATTTACCGTAATTAGCTTGAATATTTATTTCGTAGCTATGTTCACCTGTAAAACTTATTCTCATGACTCTGCATTTGATTTTACCAATTTTTGTATTTTTAAAGGACATATGAGGAAAACTTCCATCTGAAAAATCAAGATCAGGAATTACTTGTGATACAATTTTCTTACTATTAGGTCCACAAACACTGACTGTTGCATAGTGGTCAGTTACTGATGTTAAATAGACATCTAGTTCAGGCCATTCAGTTTGTAAATAATCTTCTAGCTTTCCTAAAACAGTTGCAGCTCCACCAGTTGTAGTGGTCATAATATAGTGATTTTCACCTAATCTTGTTGTAACTCCGTCATCATAAACCATACCATCTTCATTAAGCATTAATCCATATCGGCATTTTCCAACAGCAAGTTTTGACCAAGCATTAGTATAAACTCTGTTTAAAAATTCAGATGCATCAGTTCCTTGGATATCAATTTTACCTAAAGTGGATGCATCTAAAATACCAGCACTATCTCTTGCTGCTTTACTCTCTCTTTGAACTGCGTCGTGCATATTCTCACCATCTTTTGGATAATACCAGGCTCTCTTCCATTGACCCACATTTTCAAATTCAGCTTTATTTTCAACATGCCATTCATGAATAGGAGTTTTTCTAAATGTATCAAAATACTCACCAACATTTCTACCAACAATTGTTCCAAAAGTAAGAGGAGTGTAAGGTGGTCTAAAGGTTGTTGTACCACTCTCACCCATTTTAGTACCTGCTGTTTCAGAAATAATTCCTAATGCATGCATATTACCAAGTTTACCTTGATCAGTTCCCATACCTGTAGTTGTGTATCTTTTTACATGCTCGATAGATCTAAAACCTTCTCTCAATGCTAATTTAATATCTTTTGCTGTAGCATCATTTTGATAATCAACAAATGGTTTTGTTTTTCCAATAATCTTGTCTGATGGTAGTAACCATATGTTTCTTTTTGATTTATTAAATGAAGATTGAATTTCTAGATCTTCATAATCTGTTTTTTTTAGATTTAAAAATTCTTTAAGTGTTTTTGGTGTAGTTGTTAATATTTCATCTAGTGTAAATTCTCCATTACATGAACCAATACTAATTTGATCTGATGGATATATATTTGGTATGAAAACTTGATCTTCATCTCTAAATTTTAATTTACCACCTGATTGTGTAAAAAGATGTACAGCTGGTGTCCATCCACCAGAAATACCAAGACAGTCACAATCAATAGATTTTTTAGTTCCTATTACCTTTTGACCATCTTTAGAGAGTTGCATTATTGACACTTGATTAACTCTTTTATAACCTGACGTATTAACAACAGTATAACCTTTATATATTTTAATATTATTATTTTCAGCTTCTTTAATTAATTTTGAGTCAATTTCCTCTCTATTATCAATTATAGCCTCAACATTAATTCCTTTTTGATTTAAACTAATTACTGTTTCGTATGCGCTGTCATTATTTGTAAATAAAACATTTTTTTCCCCACAAGCCACACCATATAAATTTGCATATTTTTCTATAGCTGATGAAAGTAAAATACCAGGTCGATCATTATTATCAAAGATTAATGGTCTTTCTAATGATCCAGTAGCATTTATAACTTTCTTTGATCTAATTTTTAATAGTCTGTGGCGAATTTTATTATTTCTTTGATTTAATGGTAGATGATCTGTTAAATTTTCTCGAGCTAATAAAAAATTATATCCATGAAAAGCGGACACACTTGTTCTTGTTTTAACTTCTAAATTTTTAATCTTCTTAATTTCATTTATTTCTTTATCTAACCAAGAGCTAGAGATTTGATTGTTAATTTTGAAATGTTCAGAATTTTGATAAATTGTAGAGCCACCTAGATAAGGTTTTTCATCAACCAGAAGGGTTTTGAAACCACTTTTTGCAGATGTTTTAGCTGCAATAATCCCTGAAATACCAGCACCAATAACTAAGACATCACAATGAACGTATTTATGTTCATAAATATCAGGATCAGGTTCTGTAGGAGATTTTCCCAGTCCTGCAGATTTTCTTATAAAATATTCATATTTCTCCCAAAAGCTAGCTGGCCACATAAAAGTTTTGTAATAGAAACCAGCAGGTAAAATTGGACTTAAAAAGTTGTTTATTCCCCCAATATCAAAATTCACACTTGGCCAACAATTTTGACTTGAAGCTTCAAGACCCTCGTAAATTTCTATTTCTGTTGCTCTTACATTGGGTTCTGTTCTTGATGAATTTTTATGTAGTTGGACTATAGCGTTAGGCTCTTCAGAACCTGCTGTCATTATTCCACGAGGGCGATGATATTTAAAGCTTCTTCCAACTAAATGGATATTATTTGCTAGAAGGGCAGAAGCTAAAGTATCTCCCTTATAGCCATAATAAGTAGTTCCATTAAATTTGAATGAAATTTTATAAGTTTCATCAATATATTTACTTGTTTTAACTCTTAAATTTTTAGTCATTAGTTATTTAGTCGGAGGTTTTTCTCCCATTTTATAAACTGCTTTAATTACATCATTAGATGTATCACGTACTAAATTAAACCATTTTCTACACCCATGTGCATGCACCCATCTCTCAAATTGTATACCTTTAATATTTTTTCTCATAAAAAGATATTCTGCCCATTCATCATCACTTAATTCAGTAGGCTGTTTTGGCCTTACAATATGTGCTTCACCACCAGCTTTGAATTCACTTTGTTCTCTCTCACCACAGTATGGACAATTTATTACAAACATTAATGTGCTACAGCCGCTGCACCATGTTCATCTACTAGATCACCACTTACAAATCTGTTAATATTAAAAGCAGCATTTAATTTGTGGGGCTGGTCGTTTGCTATGGTATGAGCAAATAAGTCTCCTGAACCTGGTGTTGCTTTAAATCCACCAGTTCCCCAACCACAATTAAAATATAATCCTTGAATTGAAGTTTTACTTATTATTGGACTAGCATCTGGACAAATATCTACAATACCTCCCCATTGTCTCAACATTCTCATACGACTAAATATTGGATATAATTCTAAGATTGCATTCAGAGTTCCCTCAACAATATCATGACTCCCTTTTTGGGAATATGACACATAATCATCTGTACCAGCACCTATAACTAACTCACCTTTGTCTGATTGACTTACATATGCATGAACTGCATTAGACATTACCACAGTGTCTATGATTGGTTTTACAGGTTCAGAAACAAGAGCCTGTAGTGGTTTACTTTCCAAAGGAAGTTTTAATCCAGCCATGTTTGCTATTACACTTGAATGCCCAGCAGCAACTACACCAATTTTTTTTGTTTTAATAAAACCTTTTGTTGTTTCAACTCCTTCAACACTGTCGCCATTTCTTTTTATTCCTTTAACCTCACAATTTTGAATTATATCAACTCCCATTTGATCTGCACCTCTAGCATATCCCCAAGCAACTGCATCATGACGAGCTGTGCCAGCTCTTCTTTGTAAAGTTCCACCCAGAACTGGATAACGAATATTAGGAGATGTATTAATAATCGGACAAAATTTTTTAACTTCTTCAGTATTTAAATAAACAGCGTCAATTCCATTAAGTCTATTAGCATGAGTTCTTCTTTTTAAATCTCTAACATCTTGGAGATTATGAGCTAAATTCATAACTCCCCTTTGACTAAACATTACATTATAATTTAATTCTTGAGATAATCCTTCCCAGATTTTCAAGGCATGATCATAAAGACCTGCACTTGCATCCCATAAGTAATTTGATCTTATAATCGTAGTATTTCTTCCTGTGTTACCACCACCAATCCATCCTTTTTCTATAACTGCAATATTTTTCATATCATGTTTTTTGGCGAGGTAATAAGCTGTTGCAAGGCCATGACCACCTCCACCAACTATAACAGCATCATACTCTTTTTTTGGTTCTGGGTCTTTCCAAGTTTTCTCCCAATTTTCATGGTAAGAAAATGCATTTTTAATAAGAGAAAATATTGAATACTTTTTTTTCATAGAATTCTGAATAATTACTTTATAAATATACAATTATCAATACAATCTAATGTATCAAAATAAGGAAGAGTGGGTGAGAGGCTTAAACCAGTCGTTTGCTAAATGACCGTGCGAGGAAACTTGTACCGAGGGTTCGAATCCCTCCTCTTCCGCCAAAATTTTGAAAAAACATTCAATTGTTTATAAAAACTATGAAATCAGCAGATATTTCCATTATTTTACTATTGTACAAAACACCTCCAGAAAAAATTCAAAACTTAGTCAATTATAAAGATTTTAATGTTTATATATTAGATCAAAGCAATGACTATTTCACAAAAAAAAAAATTCTTAAATTATTACCTAAAATTAAATATTATGGATTATCAAAAAAAAATAAAGGATTTGCTAAAGGAATTAATTTTTTAGTTAAAAAAGTAAATACTAAATTTTTCTTCTGTACCCAAATTGATGTATTAATTAAAAAGAAATCAATCATAGAATTAAAAAAACCATTTTTAAAAAGAAGAGATTGTATTATCTCAATTCCAAATTTTCAAAAACAAAATCATTATAAAAATGAATTTGATTTAACAAATAAATTTATTGGAGCAGTATTTCTAGCAGATAAATATAAATTTAATAAAATAGGTAAATTTAATGAGGACTTCTTTTTTTATTGGGAAGATGTAGATTTGTCAAAAAGAATTAAGGAGTTTAGTAAATTTAATATTTACAAATCTAATAATTCATTTGCAAATCATTTTAATGGTACCTCAACAATAATTACAAGTAAGACTGAATATATAAGATATTCAAATTTTAAATTTGGAGAATATTTATTTCAACATAATCATAAAAAATTAAAAAAGATTAAGATTATAAGAGAGCCATTATTAAGATTATTCTCTATATTGATAAATATTATTTTTTTTAACAAAGCAAAATTAATGATTAATTTTTATTATTTAATTGGTATTATAAATTTTTATAAATTTTTAATTTATAAAAAAAAATTTAAAAAAAGTTTTTAAATTTAAAATTAATACAAAGGTTCGTTTTTAAAAAAGTCTTTCATTTGAATTGGTCTCTGCTCTAGTATGTATCTGTAAACATTATAATTTTCTAAAACTCTTTGTACATAATTTCTAGTTTCTTTAAATTTAATTAATTCTATCCAGTCCACATAATTAACTTGTTTTTTCTGAGGATCCTTATTAATTTTTTTCCAATATTTTACCCTTTTAGGACCCGCATTGTAAGCTGCTACTGCAAATGGATAAGCACCATCATAATTTAATATAAGCCCAGCAATATAATGAGACCCCAAGTTAATGTTATATTCAGGATCTGTTGTTAATTTTGATCTTACATAAGGTAGTTTTGCTTGTTTAGCCACTAATTTTGCAGTGTAAGGCATTAATTGCATTAAACCTTTTGCACCTGCATGACTATTTGCTGCCAAATCAAATTCACTTTCTTGTCTGATAATTGATAAAATAAATGCACTCTCTGGAATTTTTCTTTTATTTATAAACTTTGGTGTACTTATAATTGGATAATTATATTTATTATGAAATCTTTTTTCATAAGATGCTAATTTTGCTATTTGAATTGCAAAATCAAATCTACCAATGTCTGTTGAAAGTTCTGCTGCTAATAATTCACTTCCATTGGTTACATCATCGTTAGCTATATGTCTTAATATGAACTTTGAGTATTTATCTTCGTTTAATTCATCTAATAGATAAATTATTTTAACAAGCTCTTTTGAGTAAAAATATTCTCTATATTTTTTACTGACCTCCATTTCTTTTGGGAGTTCAAAATTACTATTTGGATTTATTTCTAGAAATGCAAGTTGTCCATAATAAGTTGTTAAAAATTTTGATGCTTCGGTAAACCATTTTTGAGAATTTTCTTTATCACCCAAAGATTTGTATGTCCTAGCAAGCCAATAAGCTCCTCTAGACAAACTTATTGGATAACCCACATTGTTATAGAAATTTTGAAAATGATCTTTAGCTAAAAGAGGGTCTTTTAAAAAACTTAATGCAATCCAGCCACTCATCCATTCTGCTGCTGCAAAATCTGGGCCTTCTGTTAAGGCGTGATTACTAGATATCTTGTAAGCTAATTCAAATTTTTTTTTGTAAATTAATGATCTAGAAATAATTTCCCTTTCCACCCACCATTTATCTGGTCGAACTAAATAATCTTTTGTATTTTTAATTTTTAGTAATATTTCAACTGAGCTATCAACCCTTCCTCGTTTACGCCTCCACTTTAATCTATCGTAGTTTAAACCGGAATCATCTTTGAATTTTTGTGGCACCTTTTTAATAGCTTGATCAACACCATATGATTTGCTCATTAAAAGTTGGCGAGCATTATAAAGAAGTTCATAGTCTTTTGGTAAGTACCTTAACATTCTTTTTAAATCCCAATATTTATTATTCCAAGCTAAATAATCAGCTCTATTAATATGATCTTCGGCATTTAGATATTTTTTAAATTTTTTTCTAAAGAATCTTAAGTCAGATTTACTAAGCTCTGCATGCACCCAGCCTTCTTTAATTAAATTTATACCTTTATTGGTCTCACCAACTAAAATAAAACTTTCTCCTAATATCATCTTTCCATATCCACTTAAGGGATCTTTAGATTGAAACCAATCAATTATTTTTTCTGATGAAATTTTCTCATTAGATAATTTATGCTCTGCTAGGTATCTTATTCTACCCATCCTTGGATAATTTTCGTTACGATTTATAAAGTTTAGGTAATCGTAAAATGATGCCTTATTACCTTTTTTAAGTAAGTGATTCCATTGTATGAAATTATATATTGATTTATCTTTTGCTTTCTTTGAAATACTAATAGCAGTTTTCCAGTTAGAATTTTTCATTTCTAAAATAGCTTTTCTAGCAAGATTAAAATCTTTTTTGCTATAAAATTTTGACTTATTTATTTTAATCTTTGTCGTAGTTCCTGATATAAGTGGTTTCTTTTTCGGTATTAAAAAATTAAATTTAACCTTCTCTGTTTTTGCTATTTCTTCTTGTGAAATTTCATTATTAATAATTTTTGGTTTTGGTAGAGGTTTAAGAATATTTACCATTACCTTTTTTTTAAGTTCAAATTCTGACAATTTTGGTTTTTTTTGTGGGACTATGTTATTTTCACTTGCGACTAATAAACTAGGATAAGATAATATAATAATCAGAAAACAGATTAAATATATTAACTTTTTTCTCATAATCTTTGGTATGTGAATCAATAATTTATGTTATAAGTTCTTATGTTTAAAGGTTCAAATGTTGCGTTAATTACTCCATTTAAAGATAATGAACTTGATGTTGATAATTATATCAAGTTAATACATTTTCATATGGAAAATGGAACAAATGCCCTTGTTCCAGCTGGTACAACTGGTGAATCACCGACATTAAGTCATGATGAACATCAAAAAGTAATAGATTTATGTATTCAAGAAAGTAATGGCAAAATGCCAGTAATCGCTGGCACAGGTTCAAATTCAACAGAAGAAGCTATTTCTTTAACCTCTCATGCTGAAAAAGCAGGTGCTAGTGCTGCTCTCGTAGTTACACCTTATTATAATAAACCAACACAAGAAGGACTGTTTCAACATTATAAGGCTATTAATGATAAATGTGGCATCCCAATTTTAATTTATAATATTCCGAGTAGATCAGTAATTGATATGTCAGTTGAAACTATGGCAAGATTATTTGAATTAAAAAATATTGTTGGAGTAAAGGATGCAACTGGAAATCTAGATAGAGTTGATGAGCAATTAAAAGCTATGGGAAAAGAATTTATTCAGCTTACAGGTAATGATGATAATGCTTTAGAGTTTAATAGAAGAGGTGGAATTGGCTCTATTAGTGTTACAGCTAATATAGCTCCCAAACTTTGTTCCAAGTTCCAAGCTTTAACAATGCTTGATGATGATAGCTCAATAAAAGAAGCAAAAAAATTTGATGATATTTTACAACCACTTCATAATGCAATGTTTATTGAAAGTAACCCTAGTCCTGTAAAATATGCTGCAAAAAAATTGGGTTTGTGTGATGATGAAGTACGATTACCATTAGTAAAAGTAACGGATAAATCAAAGGTAATTATTGATAAAGTTTTGTTATCATCAGATTTAATTAAATGAATAAAAAAGCCAATCCTGGTTTAAAAATTATTTGTTTGAACAGAAAAGCAAGTTTTAATTATTTTTTTGAAGAAACTATAGAGGCAGGTATAGTATTGAAAGGTTCAGAAATAAAGTCAGTTAGGAATGGAGAAATTAATATAGCAGATTCTTATGCTGTAGAAAAAAATGGAGAGATTGTTTTGATAAATTCTCACATCGCTCAATACAAACAAGCTAATATTACAAATCACAACCCTTTAGATGAAAGAAAATTACTTTTAAATAAACGTGAAATAAATAAATTGATTGGCAAAATGCAGAGAGATGGCCTTACAATAATCCCTACAAAAATGTATTTTAAAAAAGGCAAAGCGAAAATTGAAATAGCTGTTGCTAAAGGAAAAAAGAAATATGATAAGAGAGCTACAAAAAAAGATAGAGATTGGAATAGAGATAAAGCTCGCTACATAAGAAAATCAAGTTAAATGGTATACATCGGAATAGGCTCAAATCTTGGAAATAGAATAAAAAATATTGAAATTACAAAATATTTATTAGGTATTTATGGAGTTAATATTGTTAAATCCTCTAATTATTATGAAAGCTTATCTTGGCCAAATGAAAAATATCCAAAATTTATAAATGTTGTAGTAAAATCTAATACAAAACTTACTCCAAATAAATTGATAACATTATTCAAGTTTATTGAAAAAAAAATGGGACGTATAAAAGATAAAAAAAATACACCCCGTATATGTGATATTGATATCATATCTTATAATAAAAAAATAGTTTCTGACAAATTAGTTATTCCTCATCAAAGAATGCATAAAAGAAATTTTGTTTTATTGCCTTTATTTGAGATAGATAAAAATTGGTCACACCCAAAATTAAAGAAAAATATCAAAAACTTAATCTTTTCCTTACCAATTAAGGATATTAGGTCTATTAAACAAATTTGAATTAATGCTATACTGCGATAATGCTTAATTCTGATGATTTAATAAATAAAATTAAAGGATATAACAAATTTGTAAATCTTGATCGTTTAAATAAAGCTTACAATTTTGCAGTCAAGGCTCATTCAAATCAAAAAAGAGCGTCTGGGGATCCTTACTCAGTACATCCAATCGAAGTAGCAAATATTTTGACAGACTTAAAATTGGACTCAGCTACGATAGCAACTGGTTTACTTCACGATACTATTGAAGATACCTTTGCAACATACGAGACTATTAAAGGAGAATTTGGTGAGGAAGTAGCTGAACTTGTTGATGGTGTTACAAAAATATCTGCATTTGAAAATACTGCTGCATCAAATTCAAAAGCAGAAAATTTTAGAAAATTAATTTTAGCTACATCTAAAGATATAAGAGTATTACTAGTTAAATTAGCTGATCGACTTCACAATATGAGAACAATAAAATCATTTAAAAATGATGAGAAAAGAAGAAGAATTTCACAGGAAACTATGGAAATTTACGCGCCATTGGCTGACAGAATGGGAATGCACCGTATAAGAGATGAACTAGAAGATTTGTCATTTGAGATATTAAATCTAGATGCAAGAAAACTTATTCAAACTAGGCTAAATGAAATTAAAAAAGATAAAGAAGATATTTTTGAGAGTCTTTCAATAGAGATAAAAAATTTATTAGCTCAAAATAATATCAAAGCATCAATATATGGAAGAGAAAAAACACCTTTTTCTATTTGGAGAAAAGTACAAAAAAAAAGAGTTTCATTAGAACAAATAACAGACATTATTGGTTTTAGGATAATATTAGACAAAATTGATGATTGTTATCAAACTTTAGGAGTTCTGCATAAAAAATGGAATTGTATACCAGGTAAATTTAAAGATTATATTTCTTCACCTAAAATTAATGGATATAAATCCCTTCATACTTCAGTTATTGGATCCTACAAAAAACCTATTGAAATTCAAATTAGAACATCAAAAATGCACGACTTCGCAGAAAGAGGAATTGCATCCCATTGGCAATATAAATCTTCTGAAAAATTTAGTTCTTTACAATGGAAGGAATATGACTGGTTGAAAGATTTAGTTGAAATCATTGAAAAAAATGAGAATCCAGAACATTCATACGAGTATACAAAGCTACAAATGTTTCAAGAAAACGTATTTTGTTTTACACCAAAAGGCTCAGTAATTAAATTACCGAAAAATGCTACTCCTATAGATTTTGCTTATGCAGTACATACTAAAATAGGAAATACGGCGATTGGATGTGAAATTAATGGAAATAAAAGTGAGTTACAAACAATTTTGAGAAATGGTGATACTATAAATATTTTAACTTCAAAAAATCAATCTCCGTCATTACATTGGATACCAGTCACAAAAACAGGAAAAGCCAGAGCAGCTATAAGAAGATATTGGCATGATAAAGGAGAAGAAAAAGAGAAAATTCTTAAAAAATATAATACTACTCTATGGATATCTTTACCTGATAAACCTGGTCAACTTGGAAGCATAAGCTCTTTAATTGGAAGTCACAAACTAAATATATCAAATTTAGAAATGGCTGGCAAAAATCCAAATTACATAAATTTTAAATTTCAACTAATCATAAGAGATTTAAAAAACTTTACTAATTTTATTGCGGAGTTAAAACAAAAAGGTATAAAATTTAAGATAATTAGACACGAAGATAAAAGAAATGCTTTCACTCAAAAAATCCTTAGATATTTTAAAAAAGACTGATGCTCTTTTAGAAGGACACTTCGTTTTATCTTCAGGGTTACACTCTTCAAAATATATTCAATGTGCAAAACTGCTCAGTCATCCATATAAAGCTGATATAATTTGCAAATCATTAGCAAAAAAAATTAAAAATGAATTTAAGAATATAGATTTAATTTTAGCACCGGCTATGGGTGGTATAATAGTTGGTTATGAAATAGGAAAACTTTTAAAAATAGAAACAATATTTTGTGAGAGAGTAAAAGGTAAATTTACTTTAAGGAGAGGATTTTCTATCAAAAAAAATTCAAGGGTGCTTATTATTGAAGATGTTATTACAACAGGAAAATCTAGCTTAGAATGTGTGAGACTTATCAAAAAGGCGAAAGCTAAAACTATAGGTTTTGCTTCAATAATTAATAGATCAACAAAAAAAACTTTGAAGATTAAAACTAAAATAGTAAGTCATCTAAAGATAAATGTCCCAGCTTATAAAAAGAATCAATTACCACAAAGTCTTAAGAAAATTCCAATTTCTAGACCAGGAAGCAGATTTATTTAGTGAAACGGCTGGGGGTTAATATTGATCATGTAGCTACATTACGAAATGCAAGAGGAGAGAAGCACCCAGATCCTGTTTATGCCGCAAAGTTTGTAAATGAATTAGGTGTTGACTCAATTACAATTCATTTAAGAGAAGATAGACGTCACATAAGAGATTTAGATGCAAAAAAAATATGTTCTTTAAAAAAATTATCGACAAATTTAGAAATTTCAATCAAAGATGAAATTGTGAAAAATGCAATTAAGATAAAACCAAATTTTATTTGTATAGTTCCAGAAAATAGAAATGAAGTTACAACAGAAGGTGGTTTAGATTTAAAAAAAAATAAAGATAAATTAAAATCCATAATAAGAATATTTAAAGACAAGGGGATTAGAACTAGTCTTTTTATAAATCCCTCATTAAAAGACATATCCTTATCCAAAAATTTTGGCGCAGATTGTGTAGAAATACATACAGGAAGATTTTCAAATTTTATAAAGAATAAAAAAAATTTTAAAAATGAATTTTTGAGAATAAAAAAATGTTCCAAATTTGCTAGTAAAATTGGTATTGAAGTTCATGCAGGTCACGGTTTGGATTATCGCTCTACTAAAATATTATCTAAAATAGACGAAATTGTAGAATTCAATATCGGTCATTTTATAATTGGTGAGTCTATTTTTTTTGGACTTAAGAAGGTAATAAAAAATTTTAAAAAAATACTTGGATAATGAAGATAATTGGTATTGGTGTTGACATTGTTAAGAATAATAGAATTAGCTCATCTATTAAAAATAAAAAATTTTTAAATCGTATATTTGATAAAAGCGAAATATTAAATTCAAAAAAGGAAAAAAAAAAAATTAATTATTTTTCAAAAAGGTTTGCTGCAAAAGAAGCATTAGCAAAAGCACTTGGCACAGGTTTCAGAAATGGTCTCAATTTTAAAGATATTCAAATAACTAATAACAAATTGGGAAAGCCATCTTATTTAATTAATTCAAAGATTAAAGAATTGATAAAAAGAGAAAAAAAGGTTAAAAATTTTAATTTGTTCCTTTCAATTTCAGATGAAAAGGAATACTCAATAGCTTTTACTATAATTCAAAAAAATTGATGATAAGCAAACACACTATCTTAGATAATATAAAAACATTAATTTATGCATTAATCATTGCTATAATCATCAGATCTTTACTTATTCAACCCTTTTACATTCCTTCATCATCTATGGAGCCTACACTACTAGTGGGTGATAGATTATTTGTAACAAAATTTACTTATGGTTATAGTAAACATTCATTTCCATTTAGTCCTCCAATTTTAAATTCTAGAATAATTTTTAAAGAGCCAAAAAGGGGTGATGTAGTTGTTTTCAAGACCCCCGCAGATAATAGAACAGATTATATAAAAAGATTAATTGGTTTACCTGGGGATGAAATTCAGTTCATAAACTCAAACCTTTATATAAATAATAATGAAATTTTAAAATCCAGACACTCTAATAAAACAAAAATATATTGTGGAAATACCATTATTGAAAGTTATATTTTTGAGGAAAAAATTTCGAATGATAAGACTCATACTTCAGCATATATGAAAGACTTTCCTTATCAAAATTCTGACATATTTATTGTTCCAGAAGATCACTATTTTTTTCTAGGAGATAATAGAGACTGTTCTAAGGATAGTAGATTTTTATCCAGCGTTGGATATGTGCATAAAGATAATCTTGTTGGTAAAGCTCAATTTGTTTTTTTTTCATCAGACAAATCAATAGGTAATTTTTTTGCTTTTTGGAAATGGCATAAATCATTGAGATTTAATAGATTCTTCAAAAAAATTATTTAATGAAATTGGATTATTCAAATTTAGAAAAAAAAATTAATATTAAATTCAAAGATAAAAGAAAATTAATTAAAAGTCTTACACATAAAAGTTATGATAAATTAGACAATAATGAAAAAATAGAATTCTTAGGTGATAGAGTACTTGGCTTAGTAATTGCAAAAAAGCTTCTTGAAATTTATCCATACGAAAGAGAGGGTATTTTGGATAAAAAATTTGCGTCTTTAGTAAACAGAAAAACCTGTTTGCGAATAGCTAAGAATATTAATTTAGAAAAGTACATTTTAACCTTTAATCCAAAAAATAAAAAAATAAAGATAGAGGACAAGGTTATTGCTGATTGTTGTGAAGCCTTAATAGGAGCTATTTATTTAGATAAAGGTTTTACTGTTGTCGAAAATTTAATTTTGACCTTATGGAAGAATGATATCAAAGATAGTATCATAACACAGATTGATGCAAAAACTAAGTTACAGGAATTTTCACTCAAAAAATTTAAAAAATTACCAACTTACAAGATTATATCCAACACAGGACCAAGACATAAACCTATTTTTAAAGTTGGTGTAAAACTTCCTAATTCAAAATTTTATTATGCAGTTGGAGCATCAAAAAAAGATGCAGAACAAAATGCAGCAATTTTATGTTTAAATAATAATAAGTTATGAAATGGGACGACACAGGTTTTTTATTATCAAAAAATAGATATAATGAAAATTCAATAATAGCAGAGTTTTTTACAAAAAATCATGGTAAAGTATCTGGTATTATTTTTGGTGGGTCTTCAAAAAAAAATAAAAATTATCTTCAAATAGGAAATCAACTATTTTTAAGTTTTAATTCTAAATCTGAAAATAGAATTGGTTATTTTAAAATTGAAATTGATAAAGCTTTTTCACCATTTTATTTTGATAAGCCTAAAAAGCTGAATTGTATAAATTTGGCGATGAATTTAATTAAACTTTTAACTGCTGAATCACAAAAAAATTTAAAAATTTTTGAGTTGATTAATCATTTTTATGTAATTTTAAATAATAATTATTGGTTAAAAGAATATATTTTTTGGGAATTAGAATTATTGAGTTATCTTGGATATAAACTTAATCTTAATAAAATAGTAAACAAAAAAATTATCAACAACAAAATTTTATATGTTATCGAGTCAAATTCTGAAAAAAAAATAGTTCCAAATTTTCTTATTGAAAAAGATATTATTACAAATGATCTATTTACTTTGTTAGATGGATTAAAACTTGTAGGGGATTTTATGGATAAAAATATATTAAAACCAAATAATTTAAATTTACCAATTAGTAGAATTCAATTTGTAAATTCTTTAAAATAGATAATTATAAAATCTTATCTAATCTATCAGCAAAATAGCTAACAATAGCGTTTGCACCAGCTCTTTTAAAAGCTATTAAACTTTCTAAAATAACTGTTTTGTCAACAATCTTTTTATTTATCGCGTTTGATAATAAACTATATTCTCCAGAAACTTGATATGCAAAAACTGGAATTCTAAATTCATTTTTTATAGATTTTATTATATCTAGGTAGGGCATTGCTGGTTTTACCATAACCATATCCGCTCCTTCCTTAATATCTAAAGAAATTTCTCTTAATGCTTCAGAGCTATTTCTAAAATCCATTTGATAGGTTTTTTTATCACTTCTCAAATTATTTTTAGATCCAACTGCATCTCTGAATGGTCCATAAAAACTTGAAGCATATTTTGCAGCATATGAGAGAATATTAATGTTATTAAACCCTTCTTTATCTAAAGCTCTGCGTATTTTTTTTATTCTGCCATCCATCATATCTGATGGAGCAATAACATCACATCCAACTCTAGCTTGAAGTAATGATTGTTTAATTAAAATTTCTATTGTTTCATCATTTAAAATATTATTTGACTTTATTAACCCATCATGACCATGAGAAGTATAGGGGTCTAATGCTACGTCACACATAATTCCTATCTGATTATTATATCTTTTTTTAATTTCAATTATAGCTCTACAAACAAGATTATTTTCATTGAGAGCCTCTGACCCTATCATATTTTTTTTTGAGTTTTTCGTTTTTGGAAATAATGCAATCATCGGTATTTTATTTCTAATAGCTTTATCCACAATTTGTGTTACTCGATCTATTGAATATCTGTAAACCTCAGGCATAGAAGGGATTTTTTCTCTTTTATTTTTTCCATCTACTAAGAAAATTGGCAAAATAAAATCATTGGGGCTTAGGGTATTTTCTTCAATAAGGCGCCTTGTCCAATCAAATTTTCTATTTCTTCTCAGCCTAAGATTTGGGTAAGATCCTGTTATCATGTTTTAATTTTCTTTTAATATGCGACAAATGTAATATACAAATAAAAATTAAAAAGGGTAATAAATATTAAAAAAACAGTGTAGGCTTAAACTATGTCTCTAAATTTTGATGATTTTCAGAAACAAGATGTAAAATTTGACATTAAGAAGCTACAGAAAGCTTATAAAGATATATTATCTATAAAAGGATTTGTTGGTATTGATGGTGTATCAAATTTTGGTGCGATATCATTAACTCAAATACCAGGAGATCCCGAGTCAATTAAAGGGCATAAAGCTCGAGGAGTTTTTTGGACTAAACCAGATGCTTCAGGCAAGGAAGCTATAAGAGATGAATTTATTAATGAGTCTGCTTATTCTGAATTTATAGATGATTACAAAAACACATATTTTAAGGAAGTGTTTGATGTTTTATCCTCGAGATATAAATTAGGTCGTGTTAGGGTCTTATTAAAAAAACCAAGATCAACTTTAAGCTGGCATCGAGATCCAGAACCAAGACTTCATATTCCAATAATTACTAACCCTGGTTCAATTATGGTTATTGATAATGTTGCAAAACATTTGCCAGCAGATGGATCTGTTTGGATAACTAATAATACAAAATATCACAATGCATTCAATGGTGGAGAAGAGAATAGAGTCCATTTAGTTGCATGTGTGCTTGATCACAAATTTAATTAATTTGAAAAAAATATTTATTTCCTCTGATCACGCTGGATTTCAATTAAAAGAGCAAATTAAAAAAAAATTTTCAAAAAAGTTCATTTTTAAGGATTTGGGGACAAATAATTCTGCTGTTTCTGTTAATTATCCGGACTACGCCCATAAATTGTGTAAAAAAGTAGCAGATAACACAAAAAATGTAGGAATTTTGGTTTGTGGCTCAGGCATTGGTATGTCAATGGCAGCAAATCGACATAAAAAGATCAGAGCTGCGGTCTGTTATTCCGTAAAAAACACGAAATTATCTAGATTGCATAATAATGCTAATATAATTACACTAGGTTCTAGATTGACAAATAGAGATACCGCATTTAAATGTATTGATGCTTTTATCAATACAAAATTTGAGGGTGGAAGGCACATTAAAAGGATAAAGAAATTATAAAATTTATGTCTAGTGAAAAAAATTATTTAAACGAAAATTATAAAAGTTTTTTTGAGGATAGTTTATCAAAAAAAGATCCTGAATTGTACAAAGCAATCAAAGATGAATTATTAAGACAACAACAGCATATAGAACTTATAGCATCAGAAAATATCGTATCTCAAGCCGTCTTAGAAGCTCAAGGATCAGTGTTAACCAATAAATATGCTGAAGGATATCCTGGGAAAAGATATTATAACGGTTGCGAACACGTTGATGTAGCTGAAAATTTAGCCATTGAAAGGTTAAAAAAATTATTTAATTGTAAATTTGCTAATGCTCAACCACACTCGGGAGCTCAAGCTAATGGAGCAGTTTTTCTTGCTCTTTTAAATCCAGGTGACACATTTATGGGAATGAGTTTAAATTCTGGTGGTCATATCACACATGGATTAAAAATTTCAATGTCAGGAAAATGGTTTAACGCAATTAGTTATGATGTTGATAAAAACTCTGAGTTAATTGATTACGATAATGTTGAAAAACTTGCAATAGAACATAAGCCAAAATTAATAATTGCAGGTGGAAGCGCTTATTCAAGAGTGATTGATTTTAAAAGATTTAGAGAAATAGCTGATAAAGTAGGAGCTTACTTAATGGTAGATATGGCACACTTCTCTGGTTTAGTTGCTGGGAAAGGTTACCCTAATCCATGCGATTACGCTCATGTAGTTACATCTACAACTCATAAAGTTTTTAGGAGTGCTAGAGGGGGCATAATTTTAACAAATCATGAGGATTTGGCAAAAAAATTTAATACAGCGGTTTTTCCTGGTTATCAAGGAGGTCCACTTATGCATGTTATAGCTGCTAAGGCAGCAGGTTTTCTAGAGGCATTACAACCTGATTTTCAAAATTATATAAAATCAGTATTAGCTAACGCAAAAATTTTAGCTGAAACATTAAAAAATAATGGTTTTAAAATCTATTCAAATGGAACAGATACACATTTAATGTTGGTAGACTTAAGGCCATATAATGTGAAAGGCAATTTAGCTGCTGAGAGTTTATCAAGAGCAAATATTACTTGTAATAAAAATGGTATTCCTTTTGATACAGAAAAACCGATGATTACTTCAGGCATAAGACTTGGGACACAAGCAGCAACAACACGTGGATTTGGATTAAAAGAATTTGAGACTGTAGGTGAGCTTATTACTAAAACTATTAAAGGTTTATCAGAAAACCCAGATGATAATAGCAAAGTAGAAGATGAAGTAAGAGAAGAAGTGATTGCCTTAACCTCATCTTTTCCGATATATAAGAATCTTTAATTAATGATATGTTCAATTTGCAAAAAGGGTGAAACCTCAGTTGTAGATTCTAGACCTACTGAAGATGGAACAGCTATAAGAAGAAGAAGATTGTGTGTTTGTGGAGCACGTTTTACAACATTTGAAAGAGTTCAATTTAGAGAAATCATGGTTGTAAAAAAAAATGGAAGAAAGTCCTCGTTTGATAGAGATAAATTGTCAAAATCAATTTATATTGCCTTAAAAAAAAGACCTATCGATACTGAAACAGTTGAAAAATTTATCAGTAAAATTTCAAGGACATTAGAAGAATTAGGACAAAGTGAAATCTCAACAAATACTATTGGCACAATGGTTATGGAAGGACTTAAAGAATTAGATCCAGTTGCATATGTTCGTTTTGCATCTGTATACCGTAATTTTAGAGAAGAAAAAGATTTCGTTCAATTTGTGGACAAACTTGATGTCTACAAAAAAAGATAATTTTTCTATAAAAGATAAGATTTATATGGAGATTGCTCTTGATCTTGCAAGATCTCGAGAGGGTCATACTGGTTCAAATCCTTCTGTAGGATGCGTCATAGTAAAAAATGATAATATCATTTCAATTGGACAAACATCAATCAATGGACGACCTCATGCAGAACTAAATGCAATTAATAATTCAATTGAAAATTTAAAAGATTCAAAAATGTACGTAACTCTAGAGCCATGTTGTCATTATGGAAAAACACCACCTTGTACAAAAGCAATCATAAATTCTAAAATAAATGAAGTAATTTATTCGGTAAAAGACATTGATAGGAGAGTAAGTGGTAAATCATTCAAAATTTTAACATCAAAAAAAATTAAAGTAAGAAAAGGCTTGTTAGAGAAGGAGGTTTATAAATTTTACACCCCATATTTTTACAATAAAAAAAATAAATTACCTTATGTCATTGGAAAACTAGCTGTTGCAAAAAATGACTTAATTTATAGTAAAACCAAAAAATCTATTACTAACACCCAGTCAAATAAATTTA
The DNA here is from genome assembly GCA_902627935.1 of uncultured Pelagibacteraceae bacterium. Classification (GTDB taxonomy): domain Bacteria; phylum Pseudomonadota; class Alphaproteobacteria; order Pelagibacterales; family Pelagibacteraceae; genus Pelagibacter. Next base: position 199,094 of record CACOLA010000001.1, read on the forward strand.
CTCATTTTTTGAGGTACAAAAATGATTCTATTTTGATAACATACAAGACTTTAAATAAAGATAATCCAAAATTAAATTGCAGATTAAAAAAGATGAAAAGTTTTTCTCCTAAAAGAATTATTTTAGATAGTAAATTAAAAACTAATACTAAAAGTTACATTTTTAAAACAGCGAATCAAAAAAATACAATTTTTTTTTATAATGAAGCTAAAAAGTCAAAGATTTTAGAATTTAAAAAGAAAAATATTAAGATTATTAAATCTAAGATAAAACATAACAAAAATTTTGATATAATAGTCATTTTAAAAAAACTTTTTAACTTAGGCAGTAGAAATATTATAGTTGAGGGTGGAAATGAACTAACAAAAAACTTTCTTAGAGAAAAACTTTATAATAAGTTTTATTTATATAAAAGTCCGAAAAAATTATCAAAAAATTTAGAATTTAAAATTTTTGATGGTTACGATGTATTGATAAAAAATTATAAGAAAAAATTAAAAATTAATTATAATTTTGGTAAAGATATTATAACACTATATAAAAGATAATATGTTTAATGGAATTATATATAATCAAGGTGTCGTAGATAAAATTACAAAAAGACCCAAAGGTTTAAATTTGTTCATAAAGAGCAATTTAAGATTAAATAATAGAGACATTGGTCTTTCTGTTGCTTGTGATGGTGTTTGTCTTACTTTAATTTCTTATAAAGCTAAAATAATGGAGTTTTATCTTTCCAAAGAAACTATTATTAGATCAAATTTTAAGTATTTGAGAATAAAAGATAAGATCAATTTAGAACTACCACTAAAATATGGTACCAAAATTTCTGGACATATTTGTCAAGGTCACGTTGATACTATTGGTAAAGTTATCAATATAGTTAAAATAGATAAGTCATATCTTTTTGAATTCGAAGTTTCTAAAAAAGAAAGAAAAAATTTAATCGAGAAAGCATCAATATGTGTTAACGGAATATCACTTACTATCTCTAAAGTTACTAAAAAGGGATTTCAAATTTGGGTAATACCACACACTTACAAAGAAACAAATTTATCAAGTTTACAAAAAAAGAGCTTGGTAAATATTGAGATAGATATCCTCTCTAAATACGTTAGAAATTATTTTTATGCCAAAAAATAATTTTGCATCAATAGAAACAATTATTAATGTAGCTAAAAAGGGAGGCATGTTTATTTTAGTCGATGATGAGAAGAGAGAAAATGAAGGCGATCTAGTTATTTCTACATCAAATACGAATGCTAAAAATATTAATTTTATGGCTAAATATGGCCGTGGTCTAATTTGTTTAGCTCTTGATAGCGTTCAAGCCAAAAGATTGAATTTATCTTTAATGTCAGCTAATAACCAATCAAGAAATAAAACAGCTTTTGCAGTTTCTATTGAGGCAAAAAAAGGAATTACAACTGGGATTTCAGCCAAAGATAGAGCAAAGACAATAAAAATTGCATCAAAAAAAAATGTGAAAAAAAATGAGATTGTTTCACCAGGACATGTATTTCCTATAATTGCTAAAGATGGTGGTGTTCTTGTCAGAGCGGGACATACAGAGGCTTCAGTAGATATATCAAAATTAGCAAAAAAAAATAATTCAGCAGTAATTTGTGAAATAATGAACGAGGATGGTAAAATGGCAAGAGGAAAAGAATTATTTTATTTTGCAAATAAACATAATCTTAAAATTGGAAAAATTGAGGATCTTATAGCTTACAGACTTAAAAAGGAGAAATTAATAAAATTAAAAAAACAAAGTAACATTACTGTAAAAAAACAAAAATATAAAATTAGAATCTATGAAAATTTACTTGATGGATCTGAACACTTTGCTTTAGTTAAAGGCACACTCAGAAAAGGTATTACTCCTAGAGTGAGAGTGATTTCCTCTAATGTTGTTCAAAATTATTTAATAAATCAACAGTTACCTAATTCATTTAATAAAACCCTTAGGTATTTCAAGAAATTTAATAACTGCGTTCTTGTTTTTATTAAAGACACAAATCTCAAGTCAGTGTCACAAACCTTAAAAGACTATCAGAATAAAGACTTTTATAAAAAAGGTAAAGATAAACTTATAAGAAATTATGGAATTGGTGCCCAAATTATAAAAGATTTAAACATAAGAAATATGATTTTAATTTCGAAATCACCTAAAAAAGTTATAGGATTAGATGGTTATGGTATAAAGATTGTTAAACAAGAAATTATTTAATGAAAAAAAAAATTTTAATAGTAGTTGCTGATTATTATAAAGAAATATCAGAGGGTCTTTTATATAGTGCTTTAAATTCTATACCTAAATTCAATACTACAAAAATAATAAAGGTTCCTGGAGTGTTTGAAATTCCTATTACAATATCAAAAAATATTAGGAGATATGATGCATTTTTAGCACTTGGATGCGTTATAAAAGGAGAAACACCACATTTTGATTTTATATCTCAAGCATCTACAAACGCTATAATGAATTTATCAATTAATAGCAGAAAGCCAATAGGTAATGGCATAATAACATGTCTTAATATGCGTCAGGCACGTGCAAGAAAAAAAAAGGGGAAAGAAGCAGTAAAGGCTGTTGTTAACATATTATCTCAAAAATGAAAACCCATTTTAGTCCAAAAAATAATCCTAGGATAATTATTATTCAAAAATTATACGGTAAATTTTTTAATGAAGATAATGATATCGAATTTCCAAAACATAGGTTTAAAAAGTTCATAAAAGATATTGTTTTAGGGACTATTGAGAGAAATGATTTAATACTTGAAGAGTTAAATAACAAATTGGGAGATAAATTTGTTTTTGAAAATCTCGATAAAGTTTTTCAAACAATTTTAAAAGCAGCAACCTATGAACTTTTGTATAAACCTAATACTTCTATTAATATTATTATTAAAGAATATTTAAATTCATCTAATTTTTTCTTAGAGGATTCTCAAACGAAATATCTAAATGCTTTATTAGATAATATTGGAAAACAACTAAGATCTTCTAATGCATGAATTTTATCTTATAAAGAAATATTTTTCTAAATTATCAAAACAAAATAAATCAGCTTTAAATTTGAATGATGATGTTTTTTTCTATAAAAAAAAAGGATTTGCAATTTCTCTTGATACCTATCATCAAGGTACTCATTTTTTAGATTTTAAAAAACCAGATTTAGTAATAAAAAAAATAATAAGATCATCAATTTCAGATTTAATTTGCAAAGGTGTTTTACCAAAATTTTATTTTATTTCGGGTTCGGGTAATAAAAAAACATTTTCACATAAAAATTTATTAAAAATATCTAAGTCGCTTAATAAAGAACAGAATAAATATAAAATTTTTTTATGTGGGGGTGATACAACTTTTGCTAATCACTTAAGTTTTACAATTACGTGCTTGGGTTTTTCAAAAAATATTATCTATAGAAACAAAGCTAAATCTAACGATGATATTTATTTGTCAGGTAATTTAGGAGATAGCTTTATTGGACTTAAAGTTTTATTAAAAAAAATCAAAATGCATCAAAAGTTTAAAAACTATTTTATTAATAAATATTTTGAACCTGATATTCAAATTAAATTAACTAAATCTTTGTTTAAATTTGCTAATACATCAATTGATATATCTGATGGTTTAGTTGCTGATTTAGAAAAGATGATAAATAAACAAAACTTATCATATTTAATATATGAAAATCATATCCCTATTTCTCAAAATTTAAAAAAAATTCTTAAAATGAAAAAATTAAATAAATCTAAAATAATATCAAGAGGAGATGATTATCAGGTATTATTTACTGCAAGTCCTTCCAAGGCTAGAATCATTAAGAATATCTCTAAAAATCTTGGTATTAAAATTACTAAGATTGGTAAAATCAGGCCGGGCGGTGAAAAATCTATGATTATTAATGAAAAAGGTACACAAATTGTGATTAAAAATAAAGGATATACTCATCAATTTTAAAAGTTAATTATTGTCTTTTCTAGCTTTTTTTGTATTGTCCGGGCTTAAATTTTTAAACCAACAAACTTAAGGTAATTATGAATACGACTGTTGAAACAATATTATTATATACTATCGGGGCAGGGTTTTTATCCATTGTTTACGGATTTTTTACTGGTAAAAATATTTTAAATTCAAGTGCCGGCAATACAAAAATGCAAGATATTGCATCGGCTATTCAAATTGGTGCCAAAGCTTATTTGGCAAGGCAGTACAAAACAATCGCAATTGTTGGTGTTGTAGTTTTAGTTGTAGTGAGTATTGCTTTTAGTCCACTAGTTGGTCTAGGTTATTTAATTGGAGCAGCTCTTTCAGGTATAGCCGGTTATGTTGGAATGTTAGTATCTGTTCAAGCAAATGTAAGAACTGCAGAAGCTTCAAGAAAAGGACTTGCTCAAGGTCTTTCTGTTGCTTTTAGATCAGGTGCGGTTACTGGTATGTTGGTCGCTGGTTTAGCACTACTTGCAATAGCAGTTTATTATTATATTTTGGTAAAATTGAATATTAATGAGAGAGAAATTGTTAATGCTCTTGTAGCTTTAGGATTTGGAGCTTCACTTATTTCTATTTTTGCTAGACTTGGTGGAGGAATTTTTACCAAAGGTGCAGATGTAGGTGCAGATTTAGTGGGTAAAGTTGAAGCTGGTATACCAGAGGATGATCCAAGAAATCCTGCTGTAATTGCCGATAATGTAGGTGATAATGTTGGTGATTGTGCAGGAATGGCTGCTGATTTGTTTGAAACATATGCAGTAACAATTGTTGCAACAATGGTACTTTCATCAATTTTCTTTGTTGGTGATATGAATATGATGATCTATCCTTTAACAATAGGTGGTGCTTGTATTTTAACTTCTATAATTGGAACTTTTTTTGTAAAGCTTGGTAAGAATAATAATGTTATGAATGCATTATATAAAGGGTTCATCGTATCAGCACTAACTTCTTTAATAATCTTATATCCTGTAACAGATTATGTTATTGGGTTCTCTAATGAATATACTGTCAATGGCAAAACTTTTAATGGTATGAGTTTATATTATTGTGGCGTTATTGGCTTATTAATCACTGGTTTATTAATTTGGATAACAGAATATTACACTGGTACTGGATACCGTCCTGTTAGATCTGTTGCTGCTTCATCTATAACAGGTCACGGAACCAATGTAATTCAAGGTTTAGCAATATCAATGGAAGCAACTGCAATACCAGCGTTAGTCATTGTTGGTGGAATTTTATTAACAAATTTTATTGCTGGACTTTTTGGAATAGCAATAGCTGTTACAACGATGCTTGCGTTAGCAGGAATGGTTGTTGCTTTAGATGCTTATGGTCCAGTAACAGACAACGCAGGTGGAATAGCCGAGATGTCTAATTTAGATAAAAAAGTGAGAAAAACTACTGATGCGTTAGACGCAGTTGGTAACACTACAAAAGCAGTAACAAAAGGTTATGCTATAGGATCAGCTGGTTTAGGAGCTTTAGTTCTTTTTGCAGCATACACAGAGGACATCAAACATTTTTCTAAAGAAGCTGGTTCAGCTCTTGAAGGTATTGTTGTAACTTTTGATTTGTCAAACCCTTATGTTGTAGTGGGATTATTAATAGGTGGAATGTTGCCTTATCTTTTTGGCTCTATGGGAATGCAAGCTGTAGGTAGAGCTGGAGGAGCAGTAGTTATTGAAGTTAGAAGACAATTTAAAAAATTTCCAGGTATAATGAAAAAAAAACAAAAACCAGATTATGCTAAATTAGTCGATCTTTTGACGGTAGCAGCTATTAAAGAAATGATAATTCCATCTTTATTACCAGTACTATCACCGGTAGTTTTATATTTTGCTATTTTAGCAATTGGAGGTCAGGTAGCCGCCCTAGCTGCAGTAGGTGCAATGCTATTAGGAGTAATTATAACAGGTTTGTTTGTAGCTGTTTCTATGACTGCTGGAGGTGGAGCATGGGATAATGCGAAAAAATTTATAGAGGATGGTAATCATGGAGGTAAAGGGTCAGAGGCACATAAAGCAGCAGTAACAGGAGACACTGTAGGTGATCCCTATAAAGACACAGCAGGACCAGCAGTGAATCCAATGATTAAAATTACCAACATCGTTGCTTTATTATTATTAGCAGTTATTGCTGGTTAAAAAATTAAGATTAATTCTTGATCCTCTTTTTATTAAGGGGGTCATCAATTTTTTGTCTTACTGAACTCAAAAAATTATAAATAAAAGATTTTTTTGAGTAATTAATGCCAGTTATTTCCTCATCAAAGTTAATTTCATTCATGTCATTTTTATCAAAAAATCTTTTACTCAGTAATATTCCTGAATTATCAACCTCTAAAACTAGAACATTATTTTCAAGTAATATTTTTTTCCCAAGCTTCGTTAATTTTGAGCTGCTGGTTTTTCTCTCAATATAAATATACACATCATTATCAAAGGTGCTTTTTGTAGAAGGCGGACCAATAAGTTTAATTATATCATTTTTATTAGTATAATTAATCTTAAGTTTTGTTTGTTTTTTTTCTAAATTGTGTACACCATGATGTTGAACAACTTTATTTAATGAACAACTTGAAAATAAAATTAATGAGAGTAATAATAATTTTTTCATGAAATCTGAATATTTAAATTTTTATAATAATTTAGTTAAATTAACCACTAATAAATTATTATATGAAGGTATATCAAACAAACAGGATAGTTTTAGTGACAGATTGACATTATTTCTATTCCATTTTGCATTTATTTTGAAAGAATTTAAGAGTGATGAAAATGAAAAAAAATTGCAAGAATTGTACGATTTTAATTTCAGACAATTAGAATTAACTATTAGAGAAATAGGTTACGGCGATCAATCAATAAATAAAAAAATGAAAGATTATATTAATGTATTTCATGGCATAATTTCTGAAATCCATTTTTGGAATAAGATTACATTAAATGAGAAAAGGCAAAAGTTATCAATTTTTTTAGAAAATTTTCAAAATATTGAATATTTAGTTGAATATTTTGATAAATTTAATGAACATTTATCAAAAAATAATTTGAATTCTTATTTAAAAAGTGTAAGTAAACTCTAATTATGGCTGTACCAAAACGTAAACAGACACCTTCTAGAACTGGAAAGAGAAGGGCTCAAAACATGAAATTTTCTTCAAAAAATGTTGTTGAAGATAAAAAATCTGGTGAATATAGGTTATCTCATCATTTAGATTTAAAAACTGGCATGTATAAAGGTCGACAAGTTTTAGACCCAAAAGAGTAAATTTTAGGTAAAATGTCTTCATTCATAAAAATTGCAGTTGATGCAATGGGAGGTGATAATTCACCAAATAAAATTATTAAAGGTATTATTCATCATTACTCTTCTAACAAAGACGTATTCTACAAAATTTTTGGTGATGAAGAAAAAATTATTAAATGTTTAGGTAATAATTTAAATAAAGAAAATTTTCAGATTGTTAATACGAAAAAAAAAGTATCAAGCGAAGATAGTCCATTAGAGGCAGCTAAAAGAGGGAAAGATACAAGCATGTGGTTGGCTGTGAATAGTGTTAAAAACAAAGATTGTGATATAGTAATTTCTGCAGGCAATACTGGTGCTTTATTAGTTATTTCTAAATTAAATTTGAAGATGATTGACAATATTGATAAACCAGCACTATCAGCATTGTGGCCAAATAAAAAAGGCATGAGTGTTGTTTTAGATTTAGGTGCAAATATTGAATGCAGCTCAAAAAATTTATTTGATTTTTCTGTTATGGGAGCATCTTTATATAAATCATTATATCCACAAGAAACACCTAATGTAGCATTATTAAACATAGGTTCAGAAGAGTTAAAGGGCAATGAGATAATTAAAGATACTTACAAAATTTTAAATGATAAAAAATCAGAAGATTTTGATTTTAATGGATATATAGAAGGTGATGAATTAATGGAAGGTAAAGTAAATGTAATAGTTTCAGACGGTTTTACTGGAAATGTTGCTCTTAAAACTGCCGAAGGTACTGCTAATTTTATAACTGGAGAACTCAAGAAAGCTTTGAGTGGGACAATTATTGGTAAAATATCTTCTCTGTTAAATATCTCTAATTTAAAAAAATTTAAAAAGAGGTTAGATCCAAGACTTTACAATGGTGCGATTTTTATAGGTTTAGACTCACCCGTTGTTAAAAGCCATGGTGGAACAGACTATATTGGTTTTTCAAATTCTCTTGATGTTTGTTGTAGAATAATAAAAGGTAATTTAATAGAAAAAATTAAAAGAAATATTTAATTATGAGAATTAATTTAACTAAAAGAGATTTAGTTAACTTAATTTATATGCAATTAGGATATTCAAAAAATATATCTGAAAATTTAATAAATGATTTTTTTGACAATATTATAGAAAATCTTGTAAAAGAGAGATCTATAAAACTCTCAAAATTCGGAACTTTTTCTATAAGACAAAAAAAATCTAGATTAGGCAGGAATCCTAAAACTAAAGAGGAGAAAATTATCTCTGAAAGAAATGTGGTATTATTCAAACCATCAAAGGAATTTAAAAATTTTGTTAATATCAAAATAAATGAATAAAATAGATCAAGCATATAAAACTATAGGTGAGGTTGTTAAAATTCTTAATTTAAAAAGTAAGTCTGGTCAAAAAATACCTACACATACAATTAGATTTTGGGAGAAAGAATTTAAACAAATCAAGCCAAAAATATTCTCAGGAAGAAGACGTTATTATGATAAAAAAAATGTAGAATTATTAAAAAAGATAAAATTTTTACTTAAAGAGCAAGGAATGACAATCAATGGAGTTAAAAAGATACTAAATTCAAGTAATACTAATAATCTTGACGAAATTTTAAATAAAACTATAAGAACTGATAATTTAAGAAATAAAATTAATAATATATCTGCAATTATTAAAGATTTAAAAAAACTAAAATAATATGGCAAAAAAAACACACGTAAAAGTTAGATTAGTCCCAGAAGCCAAACCTGATAGTTCTTTTTTTTATTATGTAAAAAAACCTGCAGGTGGTGAAAAAGCTAAGGTGAAATTAAAAGCAAAAAAATATAATCCAGTTACAAGAAAACATGAAGTTTTTGTTGAAAAAAAACTTCCACCACATAGTAAATAATTATTTTTTTTTAAAGTTTCTTCTCTCGTAATCAATGTACGACCAAATCATATTTTTCCATATACGATTTGTTATTTTTGGATCTATATTTAATTTTTTTGATTTTTTTTGAATTTTTTCAAGGATAAATTTTATACGTTTTTTATCAACTATTTCTTTCTTAAATTCCTTTAATTTTAAAACTTGTTTTACGAGATTAGTTCTGTCTTTAATTAAAGACAGCAGGCTGCTATCTAACCTATCTAATTTTGTTCTAATTATCTCTAGTTTTTTTTTGTTTTTAGGCGACATTTAATTTATTGGATTAATGAATAATTATTATATTTATCTAATCATGTACAGTCAGAATAATCATTTAAATTTAAAGCTTAAAATTTGGATGTTCTCATTATTGTTATTAATTACTCTTATAATTTTAGTTGGTGGTCTTACAAGGTTAACTGACTCAGGTTTGTCAATAACAACATGGGAATTATTTGTAGGTACTTTACCACCTTTGTCAAATGAAAAGTGGTTAGATTATTTTAATCTTTATAAAACTATACCTGAATATAATAAACAAAACTTTAATATGACTCTAAGTGAGTTTAAAGTTATTTTTTGGTGGGAATGGGCTCATCGACAATTAGGTAGATTAATTGGATTGTCAGTTTTATTACCAATGATTTATTTCTCAATTAAAAACGGTTTATGGATCTTGAAAGAATATTTCATAATTTTTTTGTTAGTTTGTTTTCAAGGGTTTATAGGCTGGTATATGGTTTCAAGTGGTTTAGTTGATAGAGTAGATGTGAGTCATTATCGATTATCATTACATCTAGTTATAGCATTTATAATTTTGTCTATAGTTTTTTGGAAATTTCTTAAATTAACTGATATTAAAAATAACCAAATTACATTTAAGTTATATTCGCTAAAATTTTTTCTTTTATTAGTATTTTTGCAACTAATAATAGGAGCTTTTGTTTCAGGTATGGACGCAGGTAAAGTTTACAACACTTGGCCTTTAATGGGATCTACATATTTTCCCAATGATAGTCGTTTTATTGAATTTTTAAATTTAGAAGTATTTGACAATCCAGCTATAGTTCAGTTTGTTCATAGAAATTTAGCTTATCTTATAGTTCTTGTATATTTTTATATACTTTATTCGGTTTTGAAAGAAGGAAATACAAAATTAAAATTTCCAATTATGATTATTGGATTAAGTTTATTTTTTCAAATTTGTCTGGGTATATTTACAATTCTATCAGGAGTAAAAATGTTTTATGCATCTCTACACCAGATAAATTCAATTATTATAATTCTTTCAACTTTATATTTTCTTTATATTACAAAGTATAAAGAGATTGGAAGTTAGTTTTTTTGTTGATATTAAAATCTCAAATTAACTAACAGCTTTTAAATTACCTTTTGAGGATTTATTCAAAGCTTGATCTAAATCTTCTATAATATCATCAATGTGTTCGATACCAATGCATAATCTCACATAACTTTGGGTTACTCCTGAAGCGGCAAGTTCTTTTTCATTTAATTGGCTATGAGTAGTACTGGCAGGATGAATAGCCAAACTTCTCGCGTCACCAATATTTGCAACGTGATAAAACATTTTCAAAGATTCTATAAATTTTTTACCAGCCTCTATCCCTCCTTTAAGCTCAATACCTACCATTGGTCCATTTCCTCCATTTAGATATTTTTTTGCTCTATCTGCAATAAGCTTATCATGTTCGGTAGAATAGATAACTCTAGTTACTTCTTTATGTTTTTTAAGGAAGTTAACAACGTACTCTGCATTTGCACAATGTTGTTTCATTCTTAATGCTACGGTTTCAAGGCCTTGAATTATAGCAAAAGCATTATCAGGAGAACATGCTGAACCCAAGTCTCTTAATAAACAAACCCTAGCTCTGACTGCAAAAGGAACATTTGCTCCAGTTAGTTCAGGTACAGCTTTACCCCAAACTGCTCCATTATAACTAGCATCTGGTTCATTAAATAATGGTTGTCTTTTAGGATCTGCTGTCCAGTCAAAATTACCACTATCAACTATACTTCCTGCAATAGCGGTACCATGTCCTCCAATATATTTTGTAAGTGAATGAATTACTACAGCTGCACCGTGCTCAATCGGCCTACATATAACTGGAGCAGCAGTGTTATCCATTATTAGGGGTATGTTGTATTTTCGACCAATATCAGATACTTCTTTTATTGGAAAAACTCTTAAATATGGATTAGGTAAAGTTTCTCCATAAAAAGCTCTAGTTTTATCATCGATTTGATTTTCAAAATTTTTTGGATCTTTTGGATCTGCATACCTTATTTCAATACCAAGTTTACTTAAAGTGTGAGTGAACAAAGATACTGTTCCGCCGTACAAGTCTGTAGAGCTTACAATATTATCACCAGACTGAGCAACATTTAATACAGAAAATAATGATGCTGTTTGTCCTGATGACACTGTTAAGCAAGCTAAACCTCCTTCTAGTGCTGCAATTCTTTTTTCCAGTACATCATTTGTAGGATTCATTATTCTTGTATAAATGTTACCAAATTCTTTTAATGCAAAAAGATTTGCTGCGTGATCCACACTGTTAAATTGATAAGATGTAGTTCTGTAAATTGGAACTGCTACAGCATTAGTTGTAGGATCACTCCTATAATCGCCACCATGTATTGCAATGGTCTCGGGGTTGTTTCTTTTTTTACTCATTTTACTCCTTTTTTAGTGCTTTTACTTTATGTAAGGCGCACAATACAGTTCAAATGCCTACCGATTATATAATGAAGTTCCATTTTAGCAGTTTTATGCCCGCAATAGGATCAAATCGGCATTTACTTTTCTATCATAAAGATGAGTAATTGCAATATAATTATCAAATTGACTTTGAAGTTAATAATAGTATTAATCCTGGCACAATGACTAAATTCTTAAAAAAAGACCAGTTGTCTTCAAACTGGTATGAAATTGATGCTACAAACGCAGTAGTTGGAAGACTAGCTACAGTAGTAACAAAAATTATAAGAGGAAAAAACAAAACTACATTTACTCCTCATATGGATGATGGAGATTTTGTAGTTGTTAAGAACATTGAGCATGTAAAATTTACTGGTAAAAAATTTGAAAATAAAAAATATTATAGACACACAGGTCATCCTGGGGGAATCAAAGAAACTACACCCGAAAAATTAGCTGAAAAAAAACCAGGTGAGGCTTTAAAGCTTGCGGTAAAGAGGATGTTGCCAGGTGGTGTTTTAGGAAAAAAACAATTAACTAAATTGAAAATTTACACTGGAAGTGAACACCCACATGCTGCTCAAAATCCAAAAGTAATTGAAATTGGAAAATTAAATAACAAAAATATCATAAGAAATTAAATGGAAACAACTCAATCAAACTCGAAAAAGGCTAAATTAAATCTAGACTTTAAAGATAGTAAATATGCAACTGGAAGACGTAAAACTTCAATTGCAAAAGTATGGCTTAAAAAGGGTACTGGTAAAATTTACGTAAATGGAAAATTATTTGATAAATATTTTGTAAGTGAAAATCATAAAATGCAAATTACTAGACCATTTGAAATAATAAATCAGGCAACAGATTATGACGTAAGATGTAGTGTTAGTGGCGGTGGTCATACTGGTCAAGCTGGTGCTTTAGTCCACGGTATATCTAAAGCCTTAGTTCTTTTTGATGAAAAACTTAAAACGAGTTTAAAAACAGAAAATTTAACTACCAGAGATCCTAGAGCAGTTGAAAGAAAAAAACCTGGTAGAAAAAAAGCGAGAAGAAGCTTTCAGTTTTCTAAAAGATAATTTTTTTTTAAGTCTAAATTGCTATAATGTAAAATGCCTAAGCTTAATGTATTAGTTGCCGGATCAACAGGATATATAGGTATCCAGTTAGTTAGTTTATTATTAAAACATAGGTATATTAATATTAAATATCTTTGTGGAAATAGCTCTGTTGGAAAAAAAATTTCAGTCTATGAAAAAAATTTACAAAATAAAAAATTACCTAGAATTACAAAATTTAATTTTAAATTTTTAAAAGATGTGGATATAGTATTTACTGCTTTACCGAATGGGGAAGCTCAAAAAATTTCAAAAAAACTCCTAGTAAATAATATATTGATTGATTTAGCTGCTGATTTTAGATTGAATAAACCATCTGATTACTTGAAATGGTATAAATTAAAACATCAGGCACCAAGACTAATTAAAAAATCATTTTACTCACTACCAGAATTAACAGGAAAAAAATTAATGAATTATCAAATTATAGCATGCCCTGGTTGTTACCCAACATCTATTTTACTTGCATTAACTCCTCTAATAAAAAAGAAATTAATAAAAAAAAATAATATCATTATTGATTCTAAATCAGGATATTCAGGAGCTGGTAGAAAAGTTCATAAAAAATACAAAAATAAGAATTTGTATGAATCTTTAAGTTCATATGGAGTTGGTTTCCATCGACATAATTCTGAAATTCAACAATATTTTAATAAGATTTCTAAAAGTGGAATTCATTTTTCTTTTACCCCGCATTTAACACCAATGTTTAGAGGTATTTTAAGTACAATTTACGTGGATTTGAATAATGGAAAAACAATTAAAAATTTACATAATGAACTTGTTAAATTTTACAAAAATTCTTCCTTTGTTAAGGTATTAAATTTAGATTCTATGTTGAGTACTAATAATGTAATTAATACAAATAATTGTGAAATATCTGTATGTAAAACAAAACATAAAGATAAAGCAATTATATTGTCAACAATTGATAACTTGATAAAAGGTGGTGCTGGTCAAGCAATACAAAATATGAATATTTTAAAAAATTTTAGGGAAAATGAAGGACTTGAATGAAAAAATTACTTATTATTTTAATTCTAATTACAGGTTGTTCAACTCAGAATGATAAATTTGGTAATAATACTCTGAATATTAATTTTTCAGATAATATGTCTTTTGAGGAATTTCAGAGTAAACTTGAAGAATATGCGAAAAATAGTCCTTATCCAAACATAAACAATTAGATGAATAGAATTATCAAAATTGTAGTTGTTGGCTTGGGTCAAGTTGGCAACTATCTGTATAATGAGCTAAAGATCAAAGCAAAAGATATTGAGTCTAAAACAGGAAAAAAAATAAAAATTGTTGCTATTTCAGCAAAGTCAAAAAATAAAAAAAGGAAATTTAAGATTGATAAAAAAATTTTTTATTCTGATCCTTTAAAAACAATCACTGAAAAAAATCCTGATATTGTGTTTGAGGTTATTGGTCAATCTGATGGTATTTCTAAACGTATTGTTGAAAAAGCTTTAAAGAATAAGATACATGTTATAACTCCAAATAAAGCTTTAATAGCAAAACATGGAAATTATCTTGCAAAAATAGCTGAAGAAAATAATGTTAACTTAGAATTTGAAGCTTCAGTAGCTGGGGGGATACCTATTTTAAGAACTATTAAAGAGAGTCTTGCATCAAACAAAATTTCAAAAATTTACGGAATTTTAAATGGAACTACTAATTATATCCTTTCAGAGATGGAAAATTCTAATCAAAATTTTTCAGAGGTATTAAAAAAAGCTCAAAATCTTGGGTATGCCGAACCAATTAATCCAAAATTAGATTTAAATGGTTCTGATGCTTTTGCAAAAGTTAGAATATTATCTGCTCTGGGTTTCAAAAGTAAAATTTCTAAGGCAAAGTGCTTAATGGAAGGTATAGAAAAAATTGAGTTGAAAGATATTAAAATTGCAAATCAATTAGGTTTAAGAATAAAGTTACTTGGTATTTCTGAAATAAAAAACAATCATCTTTTTGAAACAGTACATCCCTGTCTTGTAAGTAAAAAGTCTTATATAGGTAATGTTAACGGAGTTATGAATGCTGTTATAACCGAAGGAAAACCTGTTGGAGAGAGCATTTTGCAAGGGGAGGGAGCTGGACCTGGTCCAACTTCGTCAGCATTATTATCTGATTTAATTTCTATATTGTGTGGAGATGTTAAAAATCCTCTTGGTGTCTCTGTATCTAAATTAAGATCTTTAAAACAGTATAATATAAATAATTATGTTAATTCTTTATATTTAAGATTTGAAGTTAAAGATAAACCAGGTGTTTTGTCAGAAATTACTAATAGATTAGCTAAATATAACATATCCGTAAAAAGAATTATTCAAACTCCTGATAAGAAGAATAATAAAGCAACAATTGTTATTATTACACATAAAACATCAGAGTTAAATTGTAAGAATTGTTTATCAATATTTAAAAATCATAAGAATATTCTTAAGAAACCCACTCTAATAAGACTGTTAAATTAATGGATATTTATTTAAAACTCTTTGAGGTTTTATTTCCTGTTTTCTTTGTAGTTGGGATTGGTTATTACTTAGGAAAAAAAAATCCAAAAATTGATACTACGTTTATTACTAATTTTGCAGCAAATGTAGGTACACCAGCAATGATTATTTATGCTTTAAATCCTGTAAATATTTCATTTAACATTTTTCTTGATTATTTTTGGTATTACGCTTTGGCCATTTGTGGATTTATGATTACTGGAATTATAATACTATATTTTTTAAGAACTAAAGATATTATAAGAGAATTACCTCCATTGACAATGCCCAATACTGGCAATATGGGTTTACCAATATGTTTATTTGCTTACGGTTCACAAGGCCTTGGTGTTTCGGCTGCTATATCTGCTCTAATCATTCTATGCCACTTTACATTAGGTGTATTTTTAGCTGATAGAAAATTTAGTTTAAATGTTATTCTTAAGAGCCCACCTTTTTACGCAATTGTAATTGCTGTAATTTTACTTTATCACAATTTAGAGCTTCCTGGATTTGTTGAAAATACTACTTTTTTACTTATGTATGCAACAATTTTCCTCATTTTAATGTCTTTAGGGATAGCATTAACAAGATTAAAAGTTTTTTCAATTAATAAAGCAATATTTTCATCTATAGGTCGAGTAATTATTGGTCCTATAATTGGATATTTATTAATCTTATATTTTAATTTAGAGGGATTTGCAGCTGGTGTTTTATTAATACAGTGTTCAATGCCTAGTGCTGTTCTTAATTATCTTGTAGCATCAATATATTCACCTAAAAAGATTGTCGATAGTGTAGCAAGTACTATTGTTGTATCAACTCTTATGTCTTTTATAACTGTACCATTTGTCGTATTCTTTGCTTTAAAATACTTTAATTAATCTATATCCTTCAATAAATGAAGGCTATAATTTTCAATTTATTAGCTTGGGTAATGCTTCCAATAATGGATGGGTTTGCAAAATACTTAAGTGCAGATCTACCTGTGCTGCAAATAACATGGGCAAGATATTTTTTTACTGTTGTATTCACTCTTCCAATAATGTTTTTCTTTTTTAGAAAAAATCTTGTATGGACTGATAAACCAAAATTACAATTCATAAGAGGTTTAATTCTTTTAACAGCTAATATCTGTTTTTTTTATGCAATTTCCGTAATTTCTTTAGCAAAAGCATTAACTTTAGCCTTTGTTGCTCCTTTAATAGTTACAGCTTTTTCTCCTGTTTTTTTAGATGAGAAGGTAGGATTCAGAAGATGGTCTGCAGTAATCATAGGTTTTATAGGTTCTTTGGTAGTTATAAGGCCAGGTTATGTTGAAATTAACTTAGCAAGTATAGCTGCTCTTGGTACAGGTGTAATGTATGGGTTTTATTTGATTATTACTCGTAAACTAAGTACCTCAGACAATCCTTTATTAACTTTATTGCTAACTGGTGTAGTAGGGGCCGTAATAATATCAACTGTAATGCCGTTTGTATGGGTTAGACCTAGCTTAAATCAGTGGTCTATGATGGCTGCTATAGGTGTATTTGCTTGTATAGGGCATTTATTTCTAATATTGTCTCTCAAATACGCTGATGCTTCTAAATTAGCTCCATTCAGCTACTTTGAGATCATTACAAACATCATTATAGGTTATTATTTCTTTAGTGATTTCCCTGATAATTGGACTTTCCTTGGATTATTCATTATTGTTTTAAGTGGTATCTATATATCCAGAAGAGAGAATTTGGTTAAAAAAGTTAAATAATAGGTATTATTTATTTACTAATAATTGAAGTATTACATTAAGTATAATAATTAAACTACTGTTTTTATTATATTTTATTAATAATAAAAAAACTGAAATTATTATAATATTTTGAATTATTTAATATTAAATTACCTTAGTATGCTGTGCAAGAATTTGAATTTTTGGTAATTTATTAAAACATCAAATAATCCTTTGAAATAGGGGCTTTTTTCGATTGTGGTTATAAAAATTCCCTAAAAATAGATCAGTCTAAAAGCATTGATATAGTTGAATAGTAGAGCGATGCACTAATTGAATATAGCATTTAAACGTCCATAGAGGGGTCTATTTTAGGTATAAGCTAATATATGGTACAACTGAAGGGTGAACTATGTTATTTAGAAAGAAATCACGTAAAAAGGGAAAAAAACGTTGATTTTACTTACTTTTTTGGCTTAAAAAAGCCTCAAATTAGGGCTAAATCACAACCTTTTCAGATCTAAGTAATTTGAGCTTTTGCCTAATTCCACCTCTTCCAGAGTAGCCACCAAGAGCTCCATCAGACCTAATCACTCTATGACAGGGTATTTTTGGAGCATATGGGTTTTTAGCACAAGCATTAGCCACAGCACGAGCCGATTTAGGGCTTTTTATGCCTATAGCCACCTGTTTATAGGTTTTTACTTTACCTTTTGGTATTGTTTTAAGATATTTCCAGACTTTTAATTGAAATTTCGTTCCCTGCACTGATTTTTAGCGTGGAATTAATAAAATTATGTAACTTAAAAAGAATATAATAGCCATTACAGACAAGAATATCGTGTTAAAGCTCTTAGCTGTGTTTCGATATTGAATAAAACTCAATATAACAAACCCTATTGAGCTTATCAGGAACCATACCGCAGGAATTTCGCCATCAATTGAACCCATAATTTATCCTTTTTTCTGATGTTTATCCCATAAAAAGATTGCGGTAAACAATATAAAATACACCATAATTGATAAGAAAATTTCTCCAAAAACGAATATGGCAATGGAATTGCCAGACATAAATATAAAAAAATTTTTGCAAGTTCTGACATAGAATTTAAAATTATAATAGTTGACATTAGAATTCAGTTGATATATTACTAATGATAATTAATTGTTATCAATAGTAATTGTATGAATGAACTGACAACAGACCTAAAATCACTTCATGAGGCAACTTTAAATAACCTCAAAAGCTCTAAAGCAAATAATACTCTAAGAGCTTATAAGTCGGACTTTAAAGACTTTGGAGCTTTTTGTGCAAAACATGGATTAAATTCACTACCAACTGAGCCGAAAATAGTTTCCTTGTACCTTACCCACCTTTCTAAAAACTCAAAAATAAGCACTTTAAGACGTAGATTGGTTTCAATAAGTATGGTTCATAAGTTGAAAGGGCATTATCTAGACACTAAACATCCAATCATAGTTGAAAATTTAATGGGAATAAGAAGAGTTAAAGGTAGCATTCAGAAAGGTAAAAAACCTATATTAATCAATCATTTAAAATTGATTATTAATGTAATAAATGAACAAAAAACTGAGGAAATAAAAAAACTTAGAGATAAATCGTTAATCTTAATTGGCTTTGGAGGTGGTTTTAGAAGAACCGAACTGATTTCAATTGATCATGAGGATTTAGAATTTGTTCCTGAGGGTCTAAAAATCACTATTAAAAGATCAAAAACTGATCAATTCGGAGAAGGAATGACTAAAGGACTGCCCTACTTCGATAATGAAATTTACTGTCCTGTTACAAATCTAAAAAAATGGTTAGAAATTTCTAAAATTAAGTCTGGACCTATTTTTAGAAGATTTTCTAAAGGTTTATCATTAACTGATAAAAGATTAACTGACCAAACTGTGGTTTTATTAATGAAAGAGTATTTAAAGTTAGCAGGTATCGAAAACAAAAATTTTGCAGGTCATAGTTTAAGATCGGGTTTTGCAACAGTAGCTGCTGATTCAGGCGCTGATGAGAGAAGCATAATGGCTATGACAGGTCATAAAACAACTCAAATGGTTAGAAGATATATTAGGGAAGCAAATATTTTTAAAAATAATGCACTCAATAAAATCAAGATTTAAATCTTCCTTAATTAATATATTAACTTATAGAGATAAGTAAAAAATAAAAAAATTGATATAATTCTTAAAAGATTCTTAAAAGATTTTTTAATTTTTAGTAAAATTAAATTAAAAAAGAATCTTTGGAAATAATCGACTAATTGAACTATTAAATTAAAAAACAATTTTGAGGATGATAGATTTTTTTTAAGATAAATACATTCAGAAATTTTATGAATTAAAGATAATTTTGTATTACTTATAATACTTACATCTGATGATAAGCCTTGCATATGTATCATCTTTGAATCAGGAACTTCTATAACATACTTATTATTTTTATAAACACGATCACAAAGATCGTTATCCTCAAAATACATGAAAAAATCACTATCAAATCCACCTATAGATAGAAAAAAATCCTTACGCATAAATAGAGAACAACCAACAACAAAATCAAAACATGTATCCCCTTGTGCAAAATTTTTATGTTTTATAGCTGAAACTCTTGAAATTTTATTTTTTAATCGAGAAATAGAACCATTAGTTCTTCTTTTTTCATCATTATCATACAAACTAGGGGCTAAAATACCTATATTTTCATATAGATGAAATTTTTCATATAAAATTTGAATAGCTTGATAATTAATTAAAATATCTGGATTTAATATCATAATAAAAGGAGTAGTAGCTCTATTAACACCTAAATTATTAGCTTGCCCATAACCAAGATTTTTATCTGTTTGTAAATAATCAATATTTGGAAAATCTTTAACTAAATCAAAAGTTTTTTTTGATTTTGAATTATCAATTATAATTGTTTTAAATTTTTTTAATTCAATTAAGTTTTTTTGAATAAGCTTTTCACTATTAAAACAAACAATAATGAGAGTTACTTCATTGTAAATATTCATACTTTATTAATTAATCTTATCCATGATTTAACAATCAAGTTTAAACTATATTCTTTTGATTTATTAAATGAGTTAATTATTATTTTTTTATTAATTTTTTCGTTTGAAATAGAATGAATTTTTTTTGCTAAATCATCATAATCTTTAATAATGTAACTATTAAAATTATTTATAGCGTAATCTTTTAAAGCTGTTTTTCCAAAAGTAAGGAGTGGCAAACCACAAGCATTTGCTTCAAGTGCGTTAAGACAAAAAGTTTCATCGTATCCTAAACATATCATACCTAAAGATTTGGAATAAATTTTCTTTAATTCATTTTTTTTTATTCTTCCAAAAAAATAAATATTCTTATTATTTAAATATTTTGTTTCACTCTTATATTTGTTTTTATCTATACCATATATATAAAATTTTAATTTAGGATTGTCAGGATAAACTTTATTGATCCACATTTGAATGGTTTCATTTAAACCTATATTTCTTTGGACAGACCATACTATTATTTTTTTACGATTATAATTTAATTTTTTAATTTGAAAATTTCTTGATAAAAAATTTTTTATCACTGTTCTTTTATTAAAAAGATATAATTTTGAGGTTATATTTTTTAAATAATGGCTTACAAAAACGACAGTGATTTTATTTCTCATAATTGAAAAAAATTTATTTTTTCTTAAAGATTTTTCAATTGATAAAGTATTATGCATCCATAATATTTTTTTTGATAATTTAAATTTATCAAAAATATTTGAGTCATTTGAACTTATTATTACATCAAATTTTATATCACTTTTATTACTAAGAATTTTTTTTATTGGTATATTTGTAAGATTTTTTTTTTTAATTTCTTTATTACAATAAGTAGCTAAAAATATTTTAAGATTTTTTTTAGCAAGTTCTTTACATAAATCTATATTTAAACTCTCGATACCACCTAAAGATGATACATTTTTTGAATTAAGATTAAATTTAAATGGACAATAAAATAAGATATTCATTATAATTTTACTGATGAGAAAATTTTATAATAATAATATAGAAATTTATCTTTAATTAGATCTATATAAAATATTAAGTTTTTTTTTGGTTCATTAAGATTTTCGTTGTGCATAAAGTGAGATTTTAAATAATGTTTTTTAAAAAATTTTATAGAACATCCCCATTTTAATAAAAAAATCTTATTAGCAGTAGATCCTTGATTCTTTTTAAAAAAAGATTTTTGATTTTTGTGTATAGTAATGGATCCAAAGTGATAAACTCTAGATTTACTTAGACATTTGAAAATTCTTACACCCGCTTTCCATAATTTCATGTTTAAGTCTGGATCAGAACCCATGCCTGGTGAAAATTCTTCACTAAAACCCCCTACTTCATCCCAAAGATCTTTATGAATTAAATGAGGTGCCCAAGTAGAGCCTTGAAAATCATCGTGTTTTAAATTTTTATAATTTTGTAATAGGTATTTTTCATTAAAATTAGCGACTGTATCACCAGCATTAAGATTTAAGTGTCCATTAAGTTTTGGATCACCATTTATCATTATACTTGATAAATAAAACTTATTTGTTTTTAATAATTTAGCTTCCTCTATTAAGAATAAATCCCATTTAGGCAAAAAATACATATCATCATGAGCATACAATATATATTTAAAAGAACTAAGTTTACTAATTTTATTGCAACCAATACAGAGACCATCATTAATAGGTGAGTGTGTGAATTTTAATTTTTTTTCTTTTATAAATTCAATTGTGCCATCGGAACCTTCATTAATATGAATTAATATTTCATTTTTGTAATGAGAATTTTTTTGCAAGCTATCTATGCAAAGAGAAAGATATTCTAGATTATTAAATGATGGTATTATTATAGATATCATTTTTTAGTATTAAAATGATTTGAAACAAAAATCAAATCATCATGAATCCAATTTGCTAACTTATATTTTTTTTTGATTAAAAATTTATAGATATTTGATTTTTGAATATTTTCAATTTTTTGTTGGTAAAAAAAATTTATTTTTTTGTCAATCAATTCTACTGCAATTATTTTAGGTTTATATCTATTAAAATCTAAACCCTTTAATACACTTAATTCATTTCCTTCAACATCTATGGTTAAAAAATCAATTTCTTTGAAGTTAAGTTTCGAATATTTTAAAATATTATCTAGTGTATTTGTATTAATCTTTTTAATTTTTCTTGCCCCCTTCCCGCTTTTTTTATCTATAGTATTTTTTGGTGCTCGATTATGAAAAAAATATAGATCTGAAATACCTTTTTTGTCGGATAGAGCTATCTTATAATTGTCATCTTTTGGTCTAAAATAATTAAACATTTCAATGGAGCTAAAATCTAAATCAATATTAATTCCTGACCAACCACGCTTATGAAGCATATAAGTATTATTATTAATTAAAGGATGGTGACAACCAACGTCAACATAGATACCTTTTTTTTTATTCCTAAACATACTATTAACGATTATGTCTAATCCCCAGTTAGCGTTAATAATTCTTGGTTTTAATTTAGATTTTAAAAGTTGAAAATTATAATATAAAAACTTAAACGTATTAAAACTATTAGAGTATAAAAATTTTTCTTTGATCTTTTCCTCAATTTTCATCAATAAAGTTTTGTAGGATTTCCAGTAGACTTATCTAAAATATATTGAGTTATCTTTAGCTCATTAAATAGTTTGAAATATTTAATTTTTCCTTTTTTAGCTATAGAGATCCTTGATTTACTATTATCTTTATAAAATTTTATTTTTTCTGAAAGATCATCAATATTTTCATATAATACAATTTCATGTTTATTGAATATATCACCAAGCTCTGTTTTTTTGTCTATAAATGTTAATAAGCCATTACCAATTAAAGACGCTATTCGGTTGCTAGAGTAATATTTTGTAGGTAGCCCTCTACTCAAGTTTAAACCCATTTTGGAATTAACTAAAGCTTTATAAAATTGATTCCCCCAAATTGGTTCCTTGTTCTTAATACCATAGAAATCATAATTTATTCCATTAAGTTTACTAGTAAGTTTATTTAAAAAAATTAATCTATCATCTATTTTGCCTTTTTTGAGTTTAGCCCTATTTACACCATGACTCATGGCATAAAATAAATCCATTGCTGGATTTGATTTATAAACGTCAAAACATTCTATATTTTTATCAACTGGAACAAAGAAAAAATGTAAATTATCTATCTTTATATTTTGTTTTCTTAGAACTGAGGGATCGGTAGTAATAAAATTATGATCGACTATTTGACTATACAATTTAATATTTTCAATATTTTTTTTTGAATAATCCAAGCTAGGCATCACAGGATCTTCATTCCATTGAGAAATTATAAGATTTTTATTATTGTTTTTGATTATATCTAAAGTTTCAAAGTCAATATTAGTGGTGTGTCCAAAAATGAAAAAATCGGGGTTGTAATTTTTGAAAGTTTTAACTAAATAATTTTGAAAATGACTATTATTATTGCTCAATGAAAAAGATCTATTTTGTTTTAAAAAATCTCTATCACTTATATCAAGTACGTCATGACCATTTCTAATAAAACCATTTGTAAATTTTTTTCCTATTGAAATATTGTAAAGACGATGATTAAGCTTTTGTCCTATATTGTATAAATTTATTATTCTAAATTTATTTTTTATATAGCTTAGGTTAAAATTATGAATTAATTTTGACCTAATTTCATCGATTAATTTAGCATTATTTTTAATTGTATGTTTTACATTATTAAAACCTAAAATTTGTAGTTTTTTTCTAATTTTCTTGTTTGTTATCAAAAGTTTTATCTTTTTAAATAATTCCTCTGAATTTAAAGTTTTAAGGATTATAGAGTGATCAGTCGTTTCTGGCAGGCCACCGCGATTAGAAATTATTGTAGCACAAGCTCTTGATGAAGATTCTAATGCTGTTCTACCAAAGGGCTCTTCCCATCTTGAGGGAACTACTGCAATTTCAGATTTATTCAAAAAATTTAATACATTCGTATGTTTTAGAAACCCTAATTCAAAATGTCTTTTATGATTTATGTATGGTCGATCTCTACTTTCATCACCTATTGAATAAGCATTCCAATTTTTGTATTTATCTAATATTTTAATTATTGCCTCTGCGTAAATATCATATCCTTTTGATTTGTTTAATTTACCAATAAATACAATATTATTTTTCTTTTTTTCAATTTTTTTACATTTGTGGATACTTGGATATACAATTTCTGTTTTATTAATTAGTTTTTCATCAATATCTTTAAAAAATTGATTTTGAGTCCATTTACTTACAAATATTATCTTATCTACATTATCTAACAAAAATAATCTTTCATTTATAGATTTTGAACCTTTCATTGTTAAAGGATCATTATGAAAATATAATATAAATTTTTCAGAAAGTGTTTTTTTTAAAATTCTAAATACCATAGGCCTGTTATGAATTTCAATAATATCAAAACTTTGATTATTAATTTTTTTTATAAAATTTTCACAATATTCTTTTGTTGTACTTTTAAATTTAGATTTTTTGTTTGAGATAGAAATATTTATATAATTTTTTGTTAAAAAATCTTTTTTATTAGTGTTGCCAAATATAAAATTTACATTTTTAAAGTTTGAAAATTTATAAAAATCTGCCACCCAAATTGCTGCTGCTTGAGCTTTTGAGAATGTATAGTTTTCCTTATATGGTAATATTGTAGCTATCCTAATATTTATATTTTTTAAAGTCATTTAATATTGATGCTCTTAGTTTTCTGTCTTTTTTTAAAGTATGCTCATATGATAAGGCCTTATTTTTATATATAAATCTTTTTTTAAATATAACTATCCATTTATAACCTTTTGTGGATTTTGCACCTTTGTTATTATTGTGCTTTGCTAGTCTTTTGGATATGTTATTTGTAAAACCAACATAAGTTTTTGATTTAATCCTATCAATATTTTTAAGCATATAGACGAAATAAACCATAGATTTTGGCGGTCCCTAGGGGAATCGAACCCCTCTTTCGAGGATGAAAACCACGTGTCCTAACCGATAGACGAAGGGACCATTTTGAAATCTTTTATTTGAAAAATATTTATTAATCAAGTACTTAAAAAATCACAATATCAAATCTTTAATTATCAATTGAAGAGTTTTTTTATTATTCCAATAATTTTCATTAATTTGGCCTATTACATTAATTTTTTTTTTATAATTTAATAAATATTTTCCAATTTCAGAATCAACTGAATTAAATGCTATTGAGTTTATTCTTATATTCGAGTTTGATTTTAGAAAACATGAAATATGTTTTTTTTTTAAAATAATACTTTTAATTATTCTTAAATCTCTCAAAAGAAATATTGGTAACAGATTTCCATTTCCAAATGGCTCTAACTTTTTTATATCATTATAAAAATTTTTATTAAATGCAGAAGGAGAAACTTCAGAATCATAAAATAATTCATTAATTAAAGTGTTATTTTTTTTTAAAAAATCATTTTTGATAAGTTCCTTAAATCTATTTAAGTTCTCCTTTTTTAAAGAAAAACCAGCAGCCATATTATGACCACCACCATTTAGTAATAAATTTTTATTTATTAATCTTTTAATAGCTTTGCCAATATTATATTCTTCAATTGACCTTGCAGATCCTTTTAAAATATTATTAGATTTTGTTATTACAATAGATGGTTTATTATAAAAATCTTTTAATCTTGAAGCGATAATACCTATTAGTCCTTCACTAATATTTGGATCATAATAAATTATAATTTCTTTGTTATCTTTTTCTAATTTATGAAAATTTATATCTTTTAAAATATTATCCTCAATAACTTTTCGTTTATTATTTAGATCAATTAATTCTAAAGATTTTTGATTTATAATTTTATTATCTTTACAAGATAATAATTCTGTTGCATACATAGATTTACCAAGTCTACCTCCTGAATTTAGTATTGGACCGATTAAAAAAGCTAAATCATTAATATTGATTTTATTTTTTTTATTATTCAATTTACATAATTCATCTATAACCATGTTATCGCTAATTTTAAATTTATTAAGCGCTGCATATGTTATTAATCTATTTAATTTTCTTAAAGGCATTACATCACAAACTGAAGCCAGAAGAACATATATAAGATATTTACTTAGATCTATCTTACATTTAATTTTTTTTGATAACATGTCTAAAAAAAAATAAGTTAATGATGTTGCACAAAGGTAATCATATTCTATGTAACCATTATCTTTTTTAGGATTTATGATAAAGTTTGCTTTAGGGTATGGTTTATCTATTTCGTGATGATCTATAACTAATGATTTTACATTTTTTTTATTAAGAAAATTTATTGCCTCCTCACTTGTTGACCCACAATCGACCATAATTATTAATTTTGGATCTTCTAAAATTAATTTTTCAAACA
The DNA here is from genome assembly GCA_902627935.1 of uncultured Pelagibacteraceae bacterium. Taxonomy (GTDB): domain Bacteria; phylum Pseudomonadota; class Alphaproteobacteria; order Pelagibacterales; family Pelagibacteraceae; genus Pelagibacter. Next base: position 225,784 of record CACOLA010000001.1, read on the forward strand.
ATTTTTTACTGGCACCATAACCATCTTTAAATCTGTCAGGAATGTAATAAAAATAGGGATACTTTAATTCTTTGAGAAAAAGATTAAATAAAGAAGTAGCTGCTGAACCATCGACGTCATAATCACCTAAAATGCATATTTTTTCTCCTTTTTTTATTGTTTTTTCTACTAGCTCAACAGAATTTATAAAATCTAAGTTTTTTTGAAAAATATTGCGTAACTTCAAATTATTATTTATTAAATGTATTTCATATTCATCAAAATCTCTCGAGACTATTAATTTAGAAACTATTTTTGAAAATTTATAATCTTGTTGTACTTTTTCTACTAATTTTAAGTTAACTTTTTTTTCTTTCCATTTTCTTTTGGAAACTGAGATCATTTATAATTATCTTGAATTATCAAATTGTATCTGATTTTTTTTAATTCCTAAAAATTTATTTCCTTGATTTGTATATGTGACAAGTGTTTCTGTATCAAAGATGTAATCACCTTTTTTCATTACGCCTTTTATATTCATAGTGTCAGTTATTGCAGTTGCACAAAAAATTGAGTCTCCTTTGATAATTTCATTAATTTCGTATTTCTTGTTAAAATCATTAATACCCATTCGTTTTGCCTCACTGATATCATTCTCATTATCAAAAATAAATTTTCCTTGAAAATGGCAATTATAAGCATTTAAGGCTGCTGCAGCTAAAACACCTTCAGGACCGCCACCAATTCCTAAGTAAATATCAACATTATAAGTTGGTTTTGTTACTAAAAGCGCACCAGCTACATCTCCATCAGAAATTAATTTAATCTTTACGTTTAAGTCTAATAATTCATCAATAATTTTTTTATGCCTAGGTCTATCCAAAATGCATGCAGTTAAATTTGAGGGATTCGTATTTTTAGAATCTGCTAGATTTTCAATATTTTTTTTTATTGAATAATCAAGATCAATTAGGCCTTTTTCAACTTTTGCTGTCGCAATTTTATGCATATAGGTTTCTGGTGCTTTAAGCAAATTCCCTTTTTCAGATACAGCTATAACCGACAATGAACCAGGTAAATTATTAGCAGCAAAATTAGTTCCCTCTAAAGGATCAACAGCAATATCTAATTTAGGACCATTTTTTAAACCTAAAATTTCCCCTGTAAACAACATTGGAGCTTCATCTAAACTACCTTCACCTATCACAATTTCACCTGTCATACTGATTTTATTTAGTTCACTTCTCATGGCATCAACAGCTGCTTGATCTGCTGCAATTTTGTCTTTTTTGCCTACAAAATGATAAGATGCTATAGCAGCTTTAGATGTTACGTTTAAAAATTGATCAATATATTTTTTGTCTAATGACATTATCTTACGGTTTCAGTAGAAAAATTTTTCTCTAATTTTGACTCGAATTCCCTCAATCTTTTCCAAACTGAAATTAATTCAACTATAATTGGCCAACTTCTAACTAAATATTGTAGTGATGTTTCAACACGGCCAAATGCTCTTATAATTTGCTGAACAAAACCAAGAGTTATTGCACCAGTAACAATTGTTGGTGCCAATGCTAAATACGGAACAATAACCATACCTTGTAAATAACTCCACTTTACGGCATTAAAATAAAGGTAGTGAAAATACATTTTATAGTGAATCTTTCTAACACCTCCATAGAGATCTGTTATTTTTGCAGGTTGTGCACTTTCTTTAAAATCTTCACCCAATACTAATTCTTTTCTATAAGCAGCCTCTTCTTTTTGAATGTCGTATTCAATACCCGGAAGTTTAATTCCTACACTTGCTAGTATTATTGTTCCACCCAATGCTGATATAATTGCAACCCAAACTAAAGCGTGGTCAACTTCACCAATCCATGGCAATACAGTAATACTTTTTGATAAACCCCATAAAATTGGTGTAAAAGCAATTAATGTCATTACACTTCTTAGTAATTCAGCACCCAATCCTTCCATTATTCTGGCAAATTTAAGTGTATCCTCTTGAACTCTTTGCGAAGCTCCCTCTATAGAAGAAGCATCACTCCATTTATCATGATAAAAATCAGCCATTGCAGTTCTCCATCTAAAAGTCCAATGGCTTGTAAAATAATCACTAAAAATAACTACTAAAATATAAACTGCTGCAATTTTAGCGAATGTAAAAAGATATGCTATAAACTCTTTTTCAGATACAGAATTAGGATTTGTGAGAGCTTTTTGTAAGGTATCATAAAATTCACCAAACCATTCATTTATTTTAACATCAAGTTGAACCTGGTACCAAGTAGCCATTAAAATTAGTAGAGTTCCGCCTATACTCCATAAATACCATCTTTTATCTGTGAAAAATTTAAACATTATTATCTTAAAAAGTTATCTGCGTAAGATTTTTTAATCGTTTTTCTTTTTTTAGGCTCTATCAATTCAAAATCTATCTTTTTCTTTTTTGCATAATTAATTGCTAATTCTTTGGTAGAAAATTCTAATTTAAGTTCAGTATAAGTATCTGATGAGCTTTCCCATCCCATTAAAGGATTACTTGTTGGGTCTTTTGTTTCATATATTAAAACCCATTTATCTGTTTTACCCATACCAGATTGCATTGGGTTTTTATTAGGAATATATATTTTTGCTTTTTTCATAAAAATGGTCGGAGTGGCAGGATTTGAACCTGCGACCCTCTGGTCCCAAACCAGATGCGCTACCAGGCTGCGCTACACTCCGGAAGTTGTACTAATACAGTACTTATTAAATATTTCAAAGTATAAAGATTACCAAAATGAGAGAAATTCTAAAAGAATATGATATAAAAAAGTATGATTATCCAATGTATTAATTGTAATAAAACTTTTAATGTAGATTCTTCATTAATACCTACAGAAGGTAGAAATCTGCAATGTGGATCTTGTAATCATACGTGGTTTTACAAGAATTTAGAAAAAACTTCAAATGATGAAACGGCTAATTTTGAAATAGAAAAAAAAAAAGAATCTTTTAAAAAAGTACAAATCACTGAAAATAATAAAAAAGAAATAAATCCTAAGGATAAAAAATTTATATCAGAAAATAAATTAGAAAAAGAAGAAAAAAATATTACAAAAAGAAAAAAAACAAATTTTAGTCTTGGAAATATTTTATCTTATTTAGTTGTTATAATCATTACATTTTTTGCCGTAATAGTTATTCTAGATACATTTAAAAATGAATTGAGCAATATTTTCCCAGGCCTCGAAATATTGTTGTATAATTTTTTTGAAACTGTAAAAGATATATTCTTATTTTTAAAAAATTTATTAAATTAAAAAATGATACAATATATTTCCAAACCATTTAAATGGTTTTTTAAACTAGAGGCTGCAAGTGGTTTGGTTTTGTTGATTGCTGCTATATTGGCTTTGGTTACAAGTAATAGTGATCTAAGTGAATTATATTTTCGCACTTTGGAGGAATATTTATTTATAGGTTTTAATGAATTTGGATTAAAACTTTCTATTCAGCACTGGATTAATGATGCATTAATGGCGATTTTTTTCTTTTTTGTAACACTTGAAATTAAACGCGAATTTATACAAGGAGAATTATCTAATATTAAACAAGCTTTTTTACCAATTATAGCTGCTGTAGGAGGAATGCTGATTCCTGCATTATTTTATGTCTTAATTAATTTTGGTGATAGCGAAACTTTAAATGGATGGGCCATACCTTCAGCTACAGATATTGCTTTTTCGTTGGGTGTTTTATCTTTGCTTGGAAAAAGAGTTCCTTTATCATTAAAAGTATTCTTAACTGCTTTAGCGATAATTGATGATTTAGGCGCAATAGTGATTATTGCGCTATTCTACTCAGGAGATTTAAGTATCAAGTATTTAACTTTAATGTTGTTAGCTTTTATTGTCTTGTTAATAATTAATAAATTTAAAATTAAAAAGTTCCTACCTTATTTAGTTGTAGGACTTTTCCTTTGGGATTTTACACATAACTCAGGTATTCATGCCACTATTGCTGGTGTTTTATTAGCAATGACAATTCCTCATAGAAAAAAAGAAAAGGATTTTTCATTATTAATAAAAGTAGAACATGCAATTAGTCCATATGTAGCTTTTGGTATAATGCCGTTGTTCGCTTTTGCTAACGCAGGTGTTTCTTTAGAGGGTTTATCTTTAGCTTCATTATTTGATAAGGTTCCACTAGGCATAGTGCTGGGACTGTTCTTAGGGAAGCAACTGGGTGTATTTATATTTTCTTATATAGCTATAAAATTAAAAGTAGCTCAAATGCCTAACGATACAAGTTGGTATAATTTTTATGGTGTAGGAGTTCTTACAGGAATTGGTTTCACAATGAGTTTATTTGTAGGAAATTTAGCATTTGCCGATAACATGCAATATATGGATGGTGTGAAAATAGGGGTATTAACTGGGTCCTTATTATCCACTTTATTTGGTTATTTTTTGATATTACTTACTCCAAATAAACCTAACAAATGAAAAAAATAATATTTTTATTATCTATAATTATGTTTTTTTTTAAAACTTCAGTTACTGCAAACTATGAAAAAAAAATTTATGATTTTAGTATAAAAAGTATCACTGGTGAGACTATTAATCTAAAAGATTACAAAAATAAAGTTATCTTAGTTGTTAATACAGCAAGTTACTGTGGTTTTACAAAACAATATGATGAATTACAAGAGCTTTGGGAAACATACAAAGAAAAAGGTTTAGTCGTTCTTGGTGTTCCTTCGAATTCATTTAATCAAGAAAAAAACAATAATGCAGATGTAAAAGAATTTTGTGAAACAAATTTTGAAATTAACTTTCCACTTACAGCTATTACAGAAGTTAAAGGTAAGAATGCTCACGAGATTTTCAAATGGGCAAAAGAAAATCATGGTAAATCAGCTATTCCTAAATGGAATTTCCACAAAATTTTAATTAATAAAGAAGGTAAAATAGAAGATACTTTTTTATCTATGACAAAACCAATGTCAAAAAAGTTAATTAAAACTATAGAAAATATTTTATAAGTTTACTGTTAATCCATCATGTGCAGGGATAACATTTTTAGGTAGCATTTTCTTTAGGACTTTATAATCTAATACAGGTGATAAGTTTGTAAGAATAGCTTTATTGGGTTTAAATTTTTTTATTAAAGCTAATGATGTGTCTAAATTGAAGTGCGAGGGATGAAAGTTGTACCACAGGCAATCAATTATCAAGTATCTAAGGTTTTTAAAATATTTGAAATCTTTAGTATAAATTTTATTTACATCGCTTATATAAGCTAGTTTTTTACTTATAATAAAGCAATTTGATTTAACTTTTCCGTGATCAACCATAATTGATTGAATACGAATTTTTTTTTTATCATTTTTTACAAATATATATTTTGGCAACTTATGAAGTTTAAGAGTTGCAGGATATTCTTTTGAATAACTTTTAAATATATATGAAAATGTAGATTTAAGGTATTTGGAAGTATATACATCAGCATAAACATGAATTTGTTTTTTGCTATTTATATAAAAAGATCTCAAATCATTTATTCCATGTGTTTGATCACCATGCATATGAGAAAATAAAACTTTATTAATTTTTTTAATTTTATGCCTTAGAAGCTGTTGTCGTAAATCTGGAGATGTATCTATAAGAATATTTTCATCTGTAGTTCTAATCAAGGCAGAACATCTTGTTCTGTAATTTTTTTTATTTTTAGGATCACAATTTCCAAAAAAACCATCTGGTCTTGGTACACCCATTGAACTACCGCAACCTAATATAATAAATTTCATTATTATTGATTAAAAAAAAGTTTATTAAAGTTACTTGTAGTTTTTTTAATAAGATCCTCTTTGGAGATATTTTTAATCTCAGCTAATTTAGTAGCTGTAAAATCAATAAATGATGGCTCATTTTTTTTTCCTCTTTTTGGAACAGGTGCTAAAAAAGGGCTATCAGTCTCTATTAAAATATTATCCATAGGAATGGATTTGAAAGTATTTTGTAAATCTGATGAATTTTTAAAAGTAATAATTCCGCTGGCTGAAAAAAATGAATTTAAAGTCAATAGTTTATCAGAGAATGATCTTGAACCAGTAAAACAATGCATCAAAATTTTTAAGTTTGTATCTTTATATTGATTTAAAATGTCAAAAGTTTCTTCCTCTGCTTCTCTTGAATGTACAATTAATGGCATGTTAGTTTTTATTGATGCATCTATATGTTCTTTAAAACTTGATATTTGTTTGTCTTTCTCACTATTATTGTAATAAAAATCTAAACCAGTTTCTCCAATGCCAATAATCTTTGAATTTTCATTAAGATTTTCAATGATTTGTTTTGAAGTAATAATATTTTTTGAGCTTTCATGAGGATGAATTCCAATAGTACCGTATATCATCTCATCCCTATTGATTAATTCTTTAACTCTGGCAAAACTCTTAAAAGATGTTGAAATAGTTAATAATTTTTCTATGCCTACATCTTTAGATCTTTGTAACACGTTAGTTAAATCACTTAATAATGGTTCGTGATCTAGATGACAATGTGAATCAATCATTTTTTTTTTCTATCTTTTTAAAAAGTATATCTATTTTATTCAATTTTTTACCTTTTATTAAATATTCATTATCTGAAATTGAATTTAATTCTACTTTTTTTTCTCCAATATTAAAAATATTTAATACATTTAGAGATGATTCTGGAATAATTGGATACATTAAGAAACTTATTTTTCTTACAATTTCTAAGGTCGTATAAACAATAGTATTTAATCTAATTTGATCATTCTTTTTTTTCCATGGTTCTTGGTCATTGAAATATTTATTAGCTTCAAATAGAGAATTAACAATATAATTGATGTAAAAATTGATATTTTGATCGTCAATTTTAGATCTAATATTGTCTAAGTTATCTTTAAACTTATTTAGTATTAACAAATCTTCGTCTAGAAACTTAATCTCTAATGGAATTTTTCCATCACAATTTTTATTTACAAATGCTGTGACACGTTGACATAAATTTCCATAATTGTTAGCTAAATCACTATTAATACAATCTTCGAGTCTTTCTTGAGATATATTTCCATCATTTCCAAAAGAAACTTCTTTAATTAAATAATATCTTAAGGGATCTAAACCATACTGTTTAATTATTTCTAATGGATCCAATATATTTCCCTTTGATTTAGACATTTTTTCTTCACCTGATAAAATCCATCCATGCCCATAAACCCTTTTTGGTAAGTCAATTTTTGCTGCTAACAAAAAAGCAGGCCAATAAACGGCGTGAAATCTTAGTATATCTTTTCCAATTAAATGTATTGTAGCTGGCCAAAATTTTTTAAATAAATCATCATTTTTATCTGGATAATTTAATGCACTTAAATAATTTGTGAGAGCATCAAGCCAAACATATATTATGTGACCTTTATTATTTGGAACAGGTATACCCCATGAAAAACTTTTCCTGCTTACAGAAAGATCTTTAAGACCACTTTTTACAAAACTAATAACTTCATTTTTTCTAGATTCAGGAGCAATAAAATCTGGATTAGCTTGATAGTATTCTAATAGAGGTTTTTCCCATTTTGAAAGTCTAAAAAAAAAAGATTCTTCTTCAATCCATTCAACAGGAGATTTTGAAGATATGGCAATTTTTTTTCCTTCTACTTCTTCTATCTCATCTTCGTTATAAAAGGCTTCATCTGATACTGAGTACCAGCCAGAATAATTTGATAAGTATATATCATCATTTTTTACAAGTTCATTCCAAAGATGATGAACTGTTTTTTTATGCCTCTTTTCTGTAGTTCTTATAAAATCAGTATTTGATAAATTTAAAGTATCTGAAAGATCTCTAAAAGTTTTACTAATCTTATCACAAAATATTTGGGGCTCCATCCCCGCCTTTTCTGCAGATCGTTGAATTTTTAAACCATGCTCATCTGTACCTGTCAAAAAATTTACGTTGAAACCATCTATTTTTTTAAATCTTGCAAAAAAATCTGCGATTATACTAGAATATGCGTGACCCATATGAGGTTTAGCTGATGGATAATAAATGGGTGTTGTTATATAAAAATTTTTATCCATTTAAAAATTCTTCCTCAAATTCAATAAATAATATTTCTTCATCTAAATTAAAAGTTCGTGTATCTGAAATTTTTTTTATAAAATAATTATATTTTTTGTAAACAGTTTTTGAAAATGAACTATTCAACTTTCTAAAATAAAATTCTATAAAATTATAAATAATATATTTAGAAAACTGATCTTTTTTATAATGGTTCTCTTTAATAATATTTTTTAGTAGTTTTTTTAAATCAAATTCTAAAAGATTATAATCATTTTTTTCTGCATATTTATTTAAATAATAAATGATGCCTGGTGTAATATAATAATCTATTAAATCCTTGTTAATAAAATTTTCTATATTCCCACCTAATAGTTTATCACATATAGCTAAACATTCTTCATTTGTGATATTAATTTTATAATTAATACATCTTGAGGTAAGTGTGGAAAGAATTTTTTTGTTATTATGAATAAGTATAAAATAAATATTTTTATTTGGCTCTTCTAATATCTTTAAGAGAGCATTAATAGAATTTTTATTTAAAAATTCGATATTGTCAATTAATACAAATCTTGGTTTATCATTGAATGAAGATTTATTTAAATTAATAATTAAATCTCTTATCTGCTCTATATCAATTGTCTTTTTATCTTGAGAAATATCAATAGAAATTAAATTAAGATTAGTTTTATTTAATATTGTTTGAAAAGTTTTACTATTTGGATTGATTGAAAAATTTTCTAAATCATATTTTTGACTTTCATCTATTGATAAAACATAATTAATAAAATGATAAGCAAGAGTTGATTTTCCTATTCCCTTTGGTCCGTTTAATAAAAGCTTATTTGGAAAAATTTTTTTCTTATGTAATTTTATTAAATCTAATAGGTATTTCTCCAAACCAAAAAGTTTTTCTTGATTTATAGGTTTGATTTCGATCATATTATTTTTTCAACTGTTTTAATTATTTCGTCCTGATTATATTTGATATCTAAGTTTGAATTTATAATTTTATATTTTCTCTTATTTTTTCTTGCTAATTTCAGAAAACCATTTTGAACTTTTTGGTAAAATTTATTATTAAATCTATCATATCTATTAAGTAATTTTCTTTTATTTAATCTTTTAATCATATTTTTCTTATTTACTATATTCAAAAAAGTGAAATCTATTTTAAAATTATCTAACAGATAATTATTTATAGTATTTATCAATTTAAGATTCACTCCTAAACCATAATGCTGATAAGCAATTGTTGAATCAATGAACCTATCAATTAAAATAATCTTTTTATTATAATTTTTTTTTAAGATTTCGATATTTTCACTTCTCGAGGCAAGATATAGCAGTAAATCTGTACTTTTATTAAATTGAGAATTTTTATCTAATATAAGTTTTCTTATTTTTTCTGATCTAGTACTGCCACCAGGTTCACGAATTTTAATAAAATCAATTTTATTATTCTTAAGATACTTAGATAAATAAAGAATGTGGTGACTTTTACCACTACACTCTATACCTTCAAATACTATAACAGGTTTTTTAGACATCGCCCCAGATTAAATAGTTCAATGACTTAATTAATCTAGTAAATATATTAACCTTCTTTACACTATTGACTGCTAATAGATCATACTCACCAACTAATTCTTCGTCATAAATAACCCGAAATTTTCCTACAATTTCGTCTTTTTCTATTGGGGCTTCAATAGGACCATTGTATTTTAACGTAACTTTAAGTAATTTTTTCTTTGCTTTTTTAATAGTTTTATAAATATTTTTTTTTACATAAACTTCTACTTGTTGATCTTTGCCAAGCCAAACATCTATTTTGCCAATCGGTTTATTACTTTTATTAATTTCAACTAAATCAAAATTTGTTAATCCGTAAGTCAATAATTTCGAACTTTCTTTAGATCTAGATTGCTTTGTTTCAAAACCACTTCCAACTGCTATAAGCCTTCGACCTTTTCTATTTATAGAAGACGCTAGTGAATATTTTTCAACAGCCAAGTAACCAGTTTTTATTCCATCTGCTCCCATATTTTTATAAAGTAATGGGTTTCTATTACCTTGCGTAATAGGCTCACCTCCAGTTCTATCCCATTTAAATTCTTTAATTGAATACCATTCATAAAAGTCAGGATGTTCCTCAATTAAATATCGTGACATTAATAATATATCTCTAACAGTTGAATAATTATCTGGATCATTTATGCCAGAAGAATTTGAGAAGTTTGTGTTTTCCATGCCAAGTTCTTTAGCTTTAGCTGTCATTAAAATTGCAAATTCTTCCTCTGTGCCAGCAATACCCTCAGATAAAGCTACACATGCGTCATTACCAGAAGCTATTATTATACCTCGGAGTAATTCCTCAACTGAAACTTCATCTCCTACCATAATAAACATTGAAGAATAACCAGCTGTAGAAAGTCTCCAGGCTTTTTCAGAAACTATAAATTTATCTTCAAGACTGAGATCACCAGATTTTATTAAATCAAAAGCAATAATTGTGGTCATTATCTTTGTCATTGAAGCAGGATAGATTGAACGGTCAGGTTCTTTTTCATATAAAATTTCACCAGAAAGAAAATCTTGTAATATTGCAGTTCTAGCTTTTATCTCAATATTTGATAATGCATTTGGTATTAAAATAGAATTTATTAATAAATAAAATAATAATACTCTAAACATTTTTAAGTATCTCTAAGTTTTCAAAGTATAGTGAATTCATTTTTTCAAAAGATTCCTTTAATGAATTTATATCATTAAAAGGACCTAATAATACCCTGTAATTTGTTTTTGATAATCTTATTAATTTGATATCTTTTATTGTAGTTTCATTTTTAATTTTTTCTATCATCAAAATAGCTGTCTTTTTATAATAAAAATCTGCAATTTTTATAGAATAAGAGAATTTTTCATGTTTCTTTTTTTTTATTTTTTTCTTAAAGTTTCCATTTAAATTACTAATTTTAATTCCATCTATTGGAGCTTTCTCAGCAACTTTTTTTTCTTCATCAAAAGTTTTGGCTTTTTTTGCAATAAATGTAGAGTTTTGCGAAATTAATTTTATTTCTATATATGGTTCATTAATATCTAGTTCTAAAGATTCTACAATTCTATCTGTTATAACTGAATTATAAAAGTTAGAGAATTTTGCTTTGTTTGATTTAACCTCTGCAATTATAGATTTTCCATTAAGTGGATTTGTAATTTTAACCATTGATTTATTCTTAAGATGTTTATGATAAATTTTCAGTGATCTGTTATCGATTGGTTTAATATTTAAATTTTTATTATAAATAAGAGCAAAGCCAGCATTGTCGTATTTTCGCTCAGGTTTTATATCCAATATAGATATATTTTTTGGGGAATCATTTACACAACCAGAAAGTATAGTGAGGATAAATAAAATGATTAAACTTTTAAATTTCATCTTTAAATTTATCTTTTAAGGTACAAACAGCTAAAGCAAATCTTAGTGACCTATTCCATTTTAATATTATTTCATAATTATCAAAAATTATATAAGCGGGGTTTAGAGTCTGAGCATCAGGAATTATATCCTTATCTGGGGTTATTATAGCGGTCTTTATATTGTCGTCTAAAAAATTTAATTTATCATTATTATTTATATAATTTTTAAAAAATTTAAGTTTTCTTTTATGATGAATTTTCTTTGCGGAAACGTTTAAATATTTTTTTGGGATATCTTTATTTAAATCTATCTGATAGAAGCATGGTCTATTTTTTTTCCAACCAATTTTTTTTAAGTAATTAGCTGCAGATGAATATGCATCTTCCTTATTTTTTAAATCAATAGCATTATCGCTATTATAATCTATAGCATAATTTGTAATTGTACTTGGCATAAATTGAAAAAAACCAAAAGCACCTGCCCAAGATCCATATAAAGTTTTGTAATTAATTGTTTTTGACTCTATTAATCTTAACAAAGTAATTAGCTCATTTGTGAAAAATTCTGATCTTCTTTTATCAAAACTTAATGTAGCAAGTGAGGATAAAATATCCATCTTGCCTACATAATTGCCAAAATTTGTTTCAATACCCATTAATGCAAGTAGTAATTCTTTTTCAACATTAAAATCTTTTTCAACATTGTTAATTAATTGAGTATTATCATTATAGTACTCTAAACCCATTTGTAATTTTTTTTTAGAAGTTCTTTTTGATATATATGTCCTTGTATCTTCATAAAATTCAGGCTGAAAACGGTCATATTCAATTACTTTGGGTAAAAATCTAACATTGGACATTGCTTCATCAAATGTTTTTTCAGATATGTTATTTTCTAAAGCTTCTTTTTTAAACTCTGATTTCCAAAGATTAAATTCATCAGTGATATTAGCTAAGCTTTTTGAATAACAAATAACAAAAAAAATAAATAAAACTTTAATTAGTTTCATACAAGTCCTTTAGATATATAATTACAGCAATCCAAATCAAAATAAAACTTACTAATTTTATTATCGAAAAAGGCTCATTATAATAGAAATAGCCTAATAAAAATTGCAATGTTGGAGTTATATAGAATATCATACCAGCTGGTCCTAAACCGCTAAGCTCGACTCCTCTAACGTACAAAAATAATGGTATAACCGTCATTGGACCTGCAAGTAAAATAAATAATGATAATTTTGGATTTGAAAATGAGAAATCGTTATAGCCATTCTTAAATACTAAGTAAAAAGCAATTAACGCAAAAGGTAAAATAAAAAGACTTTCAATTAATAAACCAACATCAGTATCAACATCAATTTTTTTTCTAATTAGATTGTAAAATCCCCAACTAACTCCTACGACAATACCTACCCAAGGTAGCGATTTTAAACTAAATATAAGTAAAATGATTATTGATATTATTACAAGTGAAATAGCAAATATTCTTTTTTTATTTAGTTTTTCTTTAAAAAAAATATATCCTAAAAAAACGCTTAAAATTGGCATTATAAAATATCCAAAACTTGCGTCGATAATTCTATCCGTGGCTATAGCATAAATCCAGACTGACCAATTCAAAAATATTAGAAATCCTGAAAATAATAGTCCAAATAAATTTTTTTTATTTGAAATTATAAAAAAAAATATTTTCCATTTTGAGAAAAAAAAGGTTGTGATTACTAATGAGACTGCTGTCCAAATACAACGATGAATTACAACCTCAACATATCCTATAAATTCTAAATACTTAAAATATATAACTCCTATAAATCCCCACCAAAAAGATCCTAATGACGTTAGTAAAAGTCCTTTATTAAATTGTTGATTCATAATCTTGATGTATTAAATAACTAGAGTTTTAATAGACTATTTTATAGTTGAATTAAATCATTATAATTATAAAACGTTTCTCAAGGAGAGATGGCTGAGCGGTTGAAAGCACCGGTCTTGAAAACCGGCAAAGGGGCAACTCTTTCCTGGGTTCGAATCCCAGTCTCTCCGCCGTTATCCTTTATATTCTTTGTAGTTAAAATTCTTAAAGGAATTTAAAATTTCTGTATTATCTAATTCTATATCTTTTAACTGATTATTATATAACTTGTATAAAGTATCATCATCATTATTCAAAAAAATTTCAAGTTCTTTAAGCTGAGATTCGTTTAAATCATCAATTATAGACTGAACAAATTTACCTATTAATTTATCCATCTCTTTAGTTCCTCTGTATTGTGATCTATAGATTAATCTTTTTTTTAAATTATTTATATCGTAACTCATAAATTATTTATAATAATATCTAATAATGGATAAAACATATAAATATTTATTATCAGATCTTAATAATCTTAAAGGGGTTGGATTAAAAACATCAAATTTACTTAAAAGAAAAAAAATTTTCAACATATTTGATTTGCTTTGGAGATTACCAAAATCCTACACAGATAGGTCAGAATCCACCAAAATAAAGGATCTAAAAATTGGAGAAACACATACTATTACTTTAGTTCCATTTAAGTATAATTTTCCAAGAGTAAGAAATTTGCCTAATCGAATATCTTGTAGAGATGATACTGGTGAACTAGATTGTATTTTTTTTAATTCATATGAAGGATACATAAAAAAGATTTTACCTTTAAATAAAGAGGTTACAATAAGTGGTAAAATAAGTTTATATAAAAACAAGTACCAACTTACCAATCCTAAATATATTTCCGAAGATGCATCTTTAATAAGAGATAAGCATAACAAATATTCATTAACCGATGGTATTTCAGAAAAAGTTTATAATAAGATAATAAATCAGATATTAACAAATATTCCAAAATTAAATGAATGGCATGAAAATCGAATATTAAAAAAATTCAACAATATTTCATGGAATGAGTCTTTAATTGAGCTTCATAAACCAGATAATATAGGTAAATATAATTCGAATTTTTATAAAAGATTAGCTTATGATGAGATATTTGCATCTTTTCTTGTTCATTCCCAAATTAGAAAAAAAATTAAGAAGATCAAAAAAAAGAGAAAAGTTTTTAGTTTAGATAATCAAAATTCAATCTTAAATAAATTGAATTTTAAATTAACTAATGACCAATTGAAATCTTTAAATGAAATAAATGAAGATCTAAGATCTAATCAAAAAATGTTTAGGTTATTACAAGGAGATGTGGGGAGTGGTAAAACTATAGTTGCTTTAAGTTCAGCAAATAACGTAATTAGATCTGGTTTTCAAGTAGCAGTTATGGCTCCTACAGAAATACTAGCAAGGCAACATTACTCATTAGCAAAAAAAATTTATGATAAAGATATAAATATTGATATGCTTTCAAGTAAAACTGACCCAAAAACTAAAAGAATAATTCTAAAAAAAATAGCTACCAATAAAACAGATATTGTGTTCGGAACACATTCTATATTTCAAAAAAAAGTTTTTTTTAAAAAACTTGGTTTGATTATTATTGATGAACAACATAAATTTGGAGTAAACCAACGGAAAAAACTTTCAGATAAAGGTGGTGATAATTGTGATGTTTTATTAATGTCAGCAACACCAATACCAAGAACTCTTACAATGACAATTTATGGTGATATGGATTTATCAATAATAAAAGAAAAACCTAATTATAGAAAAGAAGTAAAAACTTATACAAAAATTGAAAACAAAATTGATGAAATAACAAGATTTATTAAAAAAGAAATAAAAGATGGAAATCAAATTTTTTGGGTATGCCCTCTTATTGAAGAGTCTAAAAAATTAGATCATGCATCTGCAGTTTCAAAATATGAATACTTAAAAAAAAGATTTCCAAATCAAGTAGCTCTACTTCATGGTAAGACAGATATTAATCAAAAAGAAATCATATTAAATAAATTTCTTAATAATAAATATAAGATTTTAGTTTCAACAACTATAATTGAAGTTGGAATTGATTTTCCCAATGCAAATGTAATAATTATTGAAAATGCAAATAAATTTGGATTATCTCAACTTCATCAATTAAGAGGAAGAGTTGGTAGGGGAAAAAAACAATCAACATGTATATTGATGTTTAAATCTACTTTAACAGAAAATGCAAAAAAAAGATTAAATATACTGAAGAGCTCAACAGATGGTTTTAAAATTGCTGAGGAAGATATGAAATTAAGAGGATTTGGTGATATATTAGGCTTTAAACAAAGTGGAGTTAAAATTTATAGGTTAGCTGACCCAGTTCATAATGAAGACTTGTTCAGACTTGCAGAATTGCAGATTAAACAAATGGAAATGAATAATGAAGATATAAGTAAATATAAAATCTTAATGAAGCTTTATGACCAGGCAGATGTAATTAATGAAATTATTTAGATTTACCAGAAGATGTTCCGGCAGAAACAATAAATTTTGATGCCTCCTCAAATGTCATGTTTAAATAAATCACTTCATCAAGTGGAAACATTAATAAAAAACCACTGGTAGGGTTTGGTGTAGTTGGCACAAAAACATTTATAAGTTTTTTATTTGTTTTAAGAGCCATTTCACCAGTATTTTCTTTTGTTGCAAATCCAACCGCCCAAACACCTTTTCTAGGGTACTCAACTAAGACAACGCTTTTTTTATCGTCATCTTTTTTTGAAAAAGTTTCTGTCATTTGCAGAATAGCTGAATAAACTGTTCGTAAAAATGGAATTCTTTTGAATAAATCATCAATTAACTTTAAGATTTTTTTTCCTAAAAATGATAAAGATAGCCCACCGACAATTGTTATAAATAATAATGAAATAATAATTTCAATCCCAGGAATTGCATATGGTAAATAGCTGTTGGGATTTATATTTTCAGGAATTATCCTTGAGGATATTCCAATTAAAACTTTACTTAGGTAAAGTGTGAAACCAATAGGTATTAATACAACTACACCTGTTATAAAATAATTTCTTAATAATAAGGCTATTGATTTTTTTTTTGTTTTTTTGGTCATTTATTTAAAACTTGAGTATATAACAAAAATGATTGCAATTATGAACAGTACTAATAAAATTTTGTTATTTAGATTCATTAATAGATATTATAATATCAATGTTAAAAAAAATGGATAGAAGAAAATTTTTAACATTTGTAGGTTGTGGCTGTTGTGGTTTTGTTTTAAATTCTTGCTCAACTGCACCTATCACTGATAGAAGACAATTAAAAATCATACCTGAGGCCAAATTAAATGCCCAAGCTGCACAAATTTATGAAAAAGTTAAAGAAAAAGAGAAATTAAGTGATGATGTAACTAAATTAAATGAAATTAAAGAAATTGGCAGAAAAATGGAAGATGCAATTGGCCAATATTTTTATACAAAAAAATTAGATGATCCAACAATAAATTTTGAATGGGAATATATATTAATTGATAATAAGAAAGTAAGAAATGCTTGGTGTATGCCTGGAGGTAAAATTGCGGTTTATACAGGTATTTTAGATGTAACTAAAAATACAAATGGTCTAGCAGCAGTAATGGGTCACGAGATTGCCCATGCAGTAGCCAAACATTCAGTTGAGAGAGCTAGTAGAGGTACCCTTCTAAATATTGGTACTCAAATTATTGACATAGCTAGTGGTGGAAAGTTATCTCAAGTTAATCAAACAACTGGAATGAATGCTGTTGGTTTATTGTCTCAACTTGGAATTATGAATCCGTTTAACAGGAAACAGGAAAGTGAGGCTGATTACTTAGGAATGATTTTTTCCTCTTTATCTGGTTATGATATTAGGGAAACTGTTAAAATATGGGAAAGAATGAAAGAGTTCAATAAGGGCAAAGCTCCACCTGAATTCATGAGTACTCATCCATCTGCTGATAATCGAATAAAAAAGATTAACGAGTGGACTAATGAGATTATCTTAGACTATCCACCAATAAAAATTTAAAATTTTAATGGTGAGCCGTGATGGACTCGAACCATCGACCCATTCCTTAAAAGGGAATTGCTCTACCAACTGAGCTAACGGCCCTCATCATTAAAGTAAATGAAAATTGTATATATAGATTTATTTAGATAATTCAAATGAGAATTTTTAAAAATTTAATGATTTACAACTTATCTATGTATTTCTCACAAAATTCTTCAAATGTACCACTATTAATATTTTTTCGTATTTCTCTCATCAACTCTTGGTAAAAATTGATGTTATGTAGAGTTAATAACATAGAAGCTAATATCTCATTAGTATTAAATAGGTGGTTTAAATAATTTTTAGAGTACTTATTTAAGTTTAAATTGTCACATTTAGGATCAAGAGGAGAATTATCATTTTGATATCTTTTATTTTTTAAATTTATCCTGCCATCCCAAGTAAATGCCATACCTGTTCTTCCTGACCTGGTGGGCAAGACACAATCAAACATATCAATGCCTCTCTTGACGGCTCCTAATATATCGCTCGGAGTTCCTACGCCCATTAAATAATGAGGCCTTTGATAAGGTAGAAATTCTTTAATATTATCTAAAACTTCAAACATTTCACTTTGACTTTCACCAACAGCAAGTCCTCCTAAAGCATAACCGTCAAAATCTATCTCTAAGAGTCCTTTTAAAGAATTAAGTCTTAAATCTTTAAAAAGACCCCCTTGAATTATTCCAAATAATGCTTTCTGTGGATTTTTTCCAAAAGCTTTTTTTGATCTTTCCGCCCAATGTAAAGAGAGTTCCATTGATTTTTTTATCATTTCATAATTATTTGATTTTTTTGGACATTCGTCCATAATCATTACTATATCTGAATTTAAACCTAATTGAATTCTTATGCTTTCTTCTGGACTTAAATAAAATTTTTTACCATCTACGTGAGAATTGAAAATTGCTCCTCTTTTTCTGTCAATTTTGTTTAGTTTTGCTAATGACATAACCTGAAAACCTCCTGAGTCAGTCAAAATAGGTAAATCACAATTCATAAATTGATGTAATCCACCAGCATTTTTGATTCTATCAACACCCGGTCTAATCATTAGATGATATGTATTTGATAAAATTATTTCAGAACCAGTTTTTTTAATATCATCGATTGTACAAGCTTTTACAGTAGCTTGAGTTCCAACAGGCATAAATGTTGGTGTATGAATTTTACCTCTATGAGTCTCTATTAACCCACATCTTGCAAAGTTATCTGATTTTAAAACTTTAAAGGCAAAATTTTTGACTGCCATTTAAAGTTTATAGAGATTTAAAACTAATAATCTTGTCTGGATCTGAAACTGCACCATTGTTGTTTTCATCTCCTCTTTTTATTTTATCAACAAACTCCATACCCTCAATAACCTTACCAAAAACAGTATATTGTCTATCTAAAAATGGAGCAGGCTTAAAACATATAAAAAATTGACTATTAGCACTATTCGGATCTGATGATCTGGCCATTGATAAAGTGCCTCTTTCATGAGGTAAACTATTAAATTCTTGTTTTAAATCAGGTAAGTCTGAACCGCCCATTCCTGCTCTTCTTAGATCAAAGTTATCTGAGTTAGAGTTGCCGAATTTTACATCGCCTGTTTGAGCCATAAAACCATCGATGACTCTATGAAAAACAACATTATCATATTTACCGTTGTCAGCTAATTCCTTTATTCTTTTAACATGATTAGGTGCTGAATCAGTAAATAATTCAATTTTTACATCACCATCTTTTAATTTTAATATCATTATATTCTCCTCTGACATTGTTTGGTTAATAGTTATAAACAAAAATAATATTAAATTTATAAAAAATTTATTCATATTTTTGTTTTAAAGACTTAATAGTGCTTTTAGTAGTAAATTTTTTAATATCTCCGTCTAATTTAATAATTTCCTTAACAAATTTTGATGAAATAATTTGATTTTCAACGTCAGACATTAAAAATAGTGTCTCAATATTATTATTGAGTTTTCTGTTCATTCCAGCTAACTGAAATTCATATTCAAAGTCAGATACTGCTCTTAGACCTCTTAGTATAATGTTTGACTTATATTTTCTACATAAATCTGTTGTTAGCGATGTAAATGATATTACTGATATTTTCTTTTTATTTAATTTTAGGTCAATAAATAAAGCTTTCTTTACAATTTCAATTCTCTCATTAGCATCAAATAAATAATCTTTATTTTTAGCATCTGAGACTGCTACAATAATTTTTTCAAATAATTTTAGAGATTTTTTTATAACATCTATATGACCAAAAGTTATTGGATCAAATGTACCTGGGTATATTGCAATCTTAGACATTAAATCAAATTATCCTCGATTTTTATAGCAGATACTACTTTTTCGTCACCAGATAATTTTATAATTCTCACTCCTTGTGTGTTTCTTCCGGCTGTTCTTATTTCTTTTACAGCAATTCTTATTACTCTGCCTTTATTTGTTGAAATCATAATTTCATCTCCTTCGTATACAGGAAAAGATGAAGAGATATTTCCATTTCGTGGAGAATTTACAATTCCTATTATACCCTTTCCACCTCTATTAGTTACACGATAATCATAATGAGTAGTTTTTTTGCCATATCCATTTTCCGTAATTGATAAAATAAATTTTTCACCTGCAAGCAGTTCAGATTTTTCATCTTTAGATTTTTTTCCATTTTTTTTTATCTTATCGTTATCAATAATTGATAGCGAAACAATTTTGTCATTTGAGGACAGTTCAATACCTTTGATTCCTTTAGAAGATCTTCCTTTAAAAATTCGTAGTTTCTTAGATTCAAATCTTATACATTTACCAAACTTAGTACTCAAAATTACATCTTGATCTTCTTTGCATATTTTAACACCAACTATTTTGTCATTGCTATCTAATTTCATGGCAATTTTTCCTGAGGCATTAATTGACGAAAAATCATCGAGACTATTTTTTCTGACTTTGCCATTAGCAGTAGCAAAAATTATTTGAAAATTAGATAAATTATTATCATTATCTGGAAAAGGCATGATGGAACTGATTGATTGGTGATTTTTTAGAGGTAAAATATTAAATAATGACTTACCTTTAGAAGATGATGATCCCTCAGGTATTTTCCAAGCTTTTACCCTATAGACTAAGCCTTCGGTAGAGAAAAAGAGTACTGATGTATGAGTATTAACAGATAATGTTTGCACAACAGAGTCTTCATTTCTGGTGGTTATTCCTGTTTTTCCCTTTCCACCTCTTTTTTGTGTCTTTACATTGTTTAAGGAACCTCTTTTAATGTAACCCTGAAGCGTAACTGTAATTAAAACAGACTCTTTTTGGATAGTTTCTTCGATATCATAATTAAGCACCGCATCAATAATTTTTGTTCTTCTAGGTACAGCAAATTTCTCTTTGATATTTTTTAGTTCTGAGCTAATTACTTTTAATAATTCTTTTTTTGAAGAAATAATCTTTTTATATTTAGATATGAGTTCAGCTAATTTCTTAATTTCTGACTCTATCTCATTAATTCCAAGAGCAGTAAGTTTTTGTAATCTTAATTCTAAAATTGCAACAACTTGTTCTTCAGATAAATTATAAGAATTTTTTGATTTTCTATTTTCTATAAGAGATAGCATTTTTTTAGATTTATCAATTTTCCAATTTGTTTTTAAAATATTTTTTTTTGCTTCATCAGGAGTTTTTGAACTACGAATAATTTTGATAATTTTATCTAAATTTTCAACTGAAACTGATAATCCAATTAATATATGGGCTCTCTCTTCTGCTTTTTTTAAGTCAAATTTTGTTTTTTTTATTACAACATCTTCTCTAAAAGTTAAAAAATTTTCTAAGAACTCTTTTAGATTGCAGGTTTTTGGTTTACCGTCCACAATTGCTAAAGTATTAAAACCAAATGAACTTTCAATTTGAGTATTTTTATAAAGTTGACGCTTTACTGTCTCAGGCTCTACATTATTACGTAAATCAATTGAGACCCTAATACCTTCACGATTTGATTCATCTCGAATATCTTTTATTCCTTCAATTTTTTTTTCTCTTACTAATTGAGCTATCCTCTCGTTTAAAATAGATTTATTTACTTGGTATGGAACTGAACTTATCACAAGTCTATCTCTACCATTTTTCTGAGTTTCATTTGTAATTTCTCCTCTTATTTTAAATGATCCTCTTCCTTTATTATAACCTTGTTTAATAATATCTTTTCCAATAATTACTCCTCCAGTTGGGAAATCTGGACCTGGAATATGTTTCATTAAATCTTTTATTTTAATATCTTTATTTTCAATTAAAGCTAATGTACCATCTATAACTTCACCTAAATTGTGTGGTGGTATACTTGTAGCCATGCCCACTGCAATTCCACCTGCTCCATTAACTAATAAATTTGGATACTGAGATGGAAGAACTGTTGGTTCCTTCTCAGTTTCATCGTAATTACTTTTAAATTCAATTGTATTTTTTTCTATATCATCAATTAAAAATTGAGATACTTTAGATAATCTAGTTTCTGTATACCTCATTGCAGCAGCAGGGTCGCCGTCTATTGAACCGAAATTTCCTTGACCATCAACTAAAGGTAAGCTCATAGAAAAGTCTTGTACCATTCTAACTAAAGCGTCATAGACTGATTGATCTCCATGAGGGTGATATTTACCTATAACATCTCCAACTATTCTCGCAGATTTTCTAAATTGTTTAGACCAATCGTACCCACCCTTATACATTGCATATAAAATTCTTCTATGAACTGGTTTCAAACCGTCCCTTATATCCGGAAGAGCTCTACTTACAATTACACTCATTGCATAAGATAAATAAGATGAGCTCATCTCATCATGCATTGAAATGAGTTTTATATTTTTATCTTTTAAAACTTCAGTTTTTTCCATAAAATTTAAAATGGAATCTCGTCATCCATATCATTAGATACTTGAGAAGTCTCATCAGATAAACTTGATGGTGGTTGGCTATTATCATTTTGAATTCCACCTCCAGAATTACCGCCACCCAACATTGTAAGAGAGGAATTGTACCCTTGAATAACTATTTCAGTTGAGTATTTATCTTGGCCTGATTGTTCATCTTTCCATTTTCTAGTTGTCAATTGACCCTCAACATAAATTTGTGCACCCTTTTTAAGATACTGTTGTACAACATTAACTAAACCCTCATTAAATACAACTATACGGTGCCATTCGGTTTTTTCCTTCTTTTCCCCAGTATTCTTGTCTTTCCAAGATTGACTTGTTGCCAAACTTAATCTTGCTACATTTTTTCCATTTGTCATTTGCTTTATTTCAGGGTCTGCGCCTAAACGACCAATTAAAAGAACTTTATTTAAACTTCCAGCCATAATATTTATAAAATTGAATGTTAATTAAATATTATTTATACCACATTTTGCACTGAATATTAATTATATTAATTCAAGTTAAGACAATTTATGATCAAAAAGATAGTTATTAAGGGTGCGAAAGAGCATAATTTAAAAAATGTTTCTCTCGAGATTCCAAAAGATAAATTTGTAGTCATAACGGGGTTATCAGGGTCAGGTAAATCATCTCTAGCATTTGACACTGTATATGCAGAAGGTCAAAGAAGATATGTAGAAAGTTTGTCTGCTTACGCAAGACAATTTTTAGATAAAATGAAAAAACCAAACGTGGACCTTATTGAAGGATTGAGTCCAGCAATTTCAATTGAACAAAAAAATACCTCAAAAAATCCAAGATCAACAGTAGCTACTGTAACTGAAATTTATGATTATATGAGAGTTTTATTTGCAAGAACTGGCATACCCTACTCGCCATTTACAGGTAAGCCAATATCATCTCAAACAATATCACAAATTGTTGATAAAATTAAAGAACTACCAAAAAAAGTAACAATTTACTTATACGCGCCTGTAGTTAGAGGTAGAAAAGGTGAATACAAAAAAGAAATTTTGAGCTTTAAAAAAAGAGGTTTTAGAAAAATTAAAATTGATGATAACTTATATGAAATTGAAAAAGTTCCAGAAATAAACAAAAAAGTAAAACATGATATCTCAATTTTAGTAGACAGAATTGTCTTAGATTCTTCTTTAGGCAATAGATTAGCCGAAAGTATTGAAACAGCTATTAATTTAGCTAACGGGTTAATCTATGTTGAATATGAGGATGAAACATTACCAAAAAAATTCAGAAAAACTGAAAAATTAATTTTTTCTACAAAATTTGCATGTCCAGAAAGCGGATTTACAATTGAGGAAATTGAGCCAAGATTGTTTTCTTTTAATAGTCCTTATGGTGCATGTGAAGAATGTGAAGGAATTGGTATTAAATTAAATGTTGATCCAAATCTTGTAATACCAAATGAAAAAAAAAGTATTTCTGAGGGAGCAATTGAACCTTGGGCTAAAACAACAACACTTTATTATGCGCAAACACTAGCTTCTTTGGCTAAACATTATAATTTTTCACTTGATGATAAGTGGAACAAGATAAGTAAGAAAATAAGAGATATAATTTTATACGGTTCAGATGAAGAAGAAATAAAATTTTCCTACGACGATGGTTATGAAAAATATTCTCACAAAAAAACTTTTGAAGGTGTAATAAACAATTTAGAAAGAAGATATTTAGAAACTGATAGTGATTGGAAAAGAGAAGAAATAGCTCAATATCAATCTGATACTAAATGTGAGAGATGCAATGGTTTCAGACTCAAAGATGAAGCTTTATGTGTAAAGATTGATAATCTTCATATAAGCGAGGTGACTCAAAAATCCATTTTAGAGGCAGCAGAATGGTTTAAAAGTCTTAATAAGAGTCTAGATAAAAGACAGCTTAAAATTGCAGAACACATTTTAAAAGAAATTAATGAAAGGCTTAATTTTTTACTAAATGTAGGATTAGATTATTTAACTCTTTCAAGAGAGTCAGGAACTTTGTCTGGTGGAGAAGCTCAAAGAATAAGACTTGCTTCACAAATAGGATCTGGACTTACTGGTGTTCTATATGTTTTAGATGAACCTTCAATAGGCCTTCATCAAAAAGATAATGTTAAACTTATTAGTGCATTAAAAAGACTTAGAGATCTAGGTAATACTGTAATAGTGGTCGAGCACGATACGGAAACAATGGAGAATGCAGATCATATCATTGACCTTGGTCCAGAAGCAGGTAGTAATGGAGGCGAAGTTGTTGCACAAGGAAACTACAAAGATATTTGTAACAACCAAGATAGTATTACAGGAAAATATTTATCAAATAAATTAAAAATAAATGTTCCTACAAAAAGAAGATTAGCAAAAAATGGAAGATTTTTAGAAATTACAGGAGCAACAGGAAATAATTTAAGTAATGTTAACCTGAAGATTCCTCTTGGAAGCTTAACATGTGTTACGGGTGTCTCTGGAAGTGGTAAGTCAACATTGATTTTGCAAACTCTATTCAACGCACTAAATTTGACACTTAATAATAATAAGTCTAGGAAAATTCCAAAACCTTTTAAAGGATTCAAAGGAATAGAATTAGTTGATAAAATTATTGATATTGATCAATCTCCGATAGGCAGAACACCAAGATCGAATCCAGCAACCTACACAGGTGCTTTTGGCCCTATAAGAGATTGGTTCACAGCTCTCCCAGAGTCAAAATCAAGAGGTTATAAACCTGGTAGATTTTCTTTTAATGTCAAAGGTGGACGGTGCGAAGCATGTGAGGGAGATGGTGTTATCACTTATGAAATGCATTTTTTACCAGATGTTTATATCCAATGTGATGAGTGTAAAGGTACAAGGTATAATCGTGAAACATTGGAAATTAAATTTAAGGATAAAAGTATTGCTGATGTATTAAATATGACAGTTGATGAAGGTTGTGAATATTTTGAGAATATATCTAATATAAAGTCAAAATTATTGACTCTTAAAAGAGTTGGCTTAGGATATATAAAAATTGGACAACAAGCCACTACTCTTTCTGGGGGAGAAGCTCAAAGAATAAAATTAGCAAAAGAATTATCTAAAAGATCGACAGGTAGAACTGTATATATATTAGATGAACCAACTACAGGACTTCATCAACATGATATAAAGAAATTGCTTGATATTCTTCATACTTTTGTAGCATTAGGGAATACTGTGGTCGTGATAGAGCATAATTTGGACGTCATAAAGACTGCTGATTATATTGTGGATATGGGCCCAGAAGGTGGAATTAAAGGTGGTAAAATAATTGCTGAAGGAAAACCTGAAGAAATATGTAAAATTAACACTAGTTATACTGGCAAATTTTTAAAACCATTATTAAAAACTTGATTAAAAGATTTCAAAAAATTTTAAGAAAGAAAAAATTAGGAAAAATTTTTCTTATAGGAGGTTTTACTTTTTTTTTGGTTAAAGGTATAGTTTGGTTAATAATATTTTTCTTTGCAGGATTTAGTTTGATAAATTTAGTCAATTAATTATATTAATTTTATGAATGACAATATAGATAAAAAAAACCAAGAATTTAAAGCAATGGGAATGACCATGGAGAATCTATCAATTCTATATGGTATATGTTTAATTATTTGGGGTTTTATAATAAGCTTTTTGAGCAATAGTGATTCTTTCACATCATATATACCATCTATTTTAGGTCTTCCAATTCTGATATTTTCTTACTTAGCTAAAAAATATGTTTCAAAAAAAAAAATGTTTATGCATATAGTTGTTTTTTTTGGTTTAATCATTTTTTTTGGCGGTTTAGATTTTTTAAGGTCGTTCATCTCAGGAAATATGTTTGCGAATTACTGGGCAGATATTTCTAAATTAATGATGTTAATAACAGGTTTGTATTTTACATTGCAGTGTATTAAATCATTTATTCACGCCAGAAAAATGAGAGAATTAAATAATTAATCAATCCAATAAGGATTCAACAAATTCCCAATTGATTAAATTTTCAACAAATTTGTCTAGATATTCAGGTCTTCGATTTCGATAATCAATATAATAAGAATGCTCCCAGACATCACATCCTAGAATTGGTTTTAAATTATCAATTAAAGGATTTACAGCATTTGCTGTTTTTGTCACAACGAGTTTTCCATTATTATCTATTGATAACCAACACCAACCTGAACCGAACTGTGTTAAACCAGCTTGTTTAAAATCTTTTTTGAATTGATCTACGTTTCCAAAATCTGCGATAAGTCTTTTCTCAAGTTTAGTAGGTATTTTTCCACCTCCATTAGGTTTCATACATTTCCAAAAAAGATTATGATTCCAATGTTGACTAGCATTATTAAAAATGCCAGCTTTTGACTTGTCTTTCGAACTAGTAAGTATTAGTTCCTCTAAAGACATATTAATCATATCTGTATCTTTGATAAAGGTGCTTAAATTTGTAATATAAGTTTGATGGTGTTTACCATGGTGCAGATCTAACGTCTCTTCAGACATTATTGGTGACAAAGCGTTTTTAGGATAATCTAATTTAGGTAGAGTTAAGTCCATATTTTTTTAAAAGATTTCTATATTTATATTATAATAAATTCTTTTTTGATATATAATTTTTTAATATGTCTAAAATATTGTCATCATTATCAAAAACTATTTACGCATCTTTTTCATTAACGATAGTATTATTTTTATTATTATTCTTTTTAAATGGAGGATTCGCTTTTGACAGACTATTTTGGAGTTGGCTTTGTAGATTTCTACATGTAATTGTTGCTATAATGTGGATTGGCTTATTATGGTATTTTAATTTTGTGCAAATACCTAATATGAAAAAAATTCCTGATGATCAAAAACCAGCTATAGGTAAAGTAATAGCTCCAGCAGCTCTTTTTTATTTTAGATGGGCAGCATTCTTTACTATTTTATCAGGTCTTATTTTGGCATTATTAAATGGTTATTTCTATGATGTTATAACTCTTAGTATAAATAATGGAGTTCCTAAACATACAGCGATTGGAATTGGTATGTGGCTTGGAGTTATTATGGCCTCCAATGTTTGGTTTGTAATATGGCCCAATCAAAAAAGAGCTTTAGGAATAGTTGAATGCGATAATGAAACAAAATTAAAATCTGCAAATATAGCTATGTTATTTTCTAGAACAAATACATTATTATCACTACCAATGTTGCTCTCAATGGTTGCAGCTCAAAATCTTTACTAAACTTTTTCCTCGTCTTTTAAAATTGTTTTTTGAGACACATTCAGTCTAACTAAGACTGTATTAGCTATATATATTGATGAATAAGTTCCAAAAATTACACCAAAAATCATAGCTAAAGAAAAACCTTTTAGAATTTCACCTCCAAAAAAGAAAATTGATAATAAAGCTAAAAGAGTTGTTATAGAGGTAATCAAAGTTCTTGAAAGTGTTTCGTTGATAGAAATGTTGGTTAATTCATGTATTTTAATATCAGAATATTTTCTTAAATTTTCTCTTACTCTATCGTAAATAACTACAGTGTCATTCATTGAATATCCAACTATAGTAAGAACTGCAGCTATTATTGAAAGATTAATTTCTAAACTCAAAAGTGAAAATAGGCCTAATGTTAATATTACATCGTGAAATAATGCAATAATCGCTCCCAAACTGAATTGCCACTCAAATCTAATCCATATATACAATAACATAGCTGCAAGCGAAACACCAATAGCAATAATACCTGATCTCAATAATTCGGAACTTACTTTCGGCCCAACATTTTCAACTCTTCTAAAATCAAAATTATTTCCATATGATTTATCTAGATTAAACTTTATTTTTTCTATAATTTTTTTATTTTCATTATTTTCAAATTTAATTAAATAGTCTTTTTCATTACCGAATTTTTTTACTGATACATCTCCTAAATTTAATTGAGACAAATTATCTCTTAAAGTTGACACTGAGATTCTTTTATCAGAAGATCTTAACTCTATTAATGTTCCTCCTTTAAAATCAATACCAAAATTTAAGCCTTTAAAAATTAATAGCAGTAATGAAACTATAATTAAAATTGAAGAAAGAATATTAAATTGATTGTAGAATTTATTAAATTTAATCATTTTATTAATACCTCTTTATTCTTATTTTTTGAGACATAAATTGAAGTAAATAATCTTGCTATAAAATAAACTGAAAATAGTGTTGTGAATATTCCTGTAGCTAAAGTTATTGAAAATCCTTTTATAGGCCCAGATCCCATAAAAAATAATATTATAGCAGCCAATAAAGTCGTAATATTAGCATCTAATATAGCTGTTCTAGATTTCGTGTAACCACTGTCAAAAGCAATTAAATTATTTCTCTCAACTTTTAATTCTTCTTTAATTCTCTCAAAAATTAATACATTTGCGTCAACAGCCATTCCTACAGTTAAAATAATACCAGCAATACCAGGCAATGTAAGAGTAGCCTCAAACAATGTTAAAATCCCCAAAAGAATAAAAAGATTTGCTATTAAAGTTAAATTGGTAATAAGACCAAAAATTTTATATTTTATAAACATAAAAACAATTACTAAAATAAATCCTATGGCTAATGCAATCATACCTGAATTTATTGAGTCTTGACCTAATTCTGGCCCTACTGTTCTTTCTTCAATTATATTTAAAGGTGCTGGAAGAGCTCCAGATCTTAACAAGAGAGCTAAATCTGTTGCTGATTGAAACGTAAAACCACCACTTATTTGGCCATTGCCACTGGCTATAGTATCTCTAATTACTGGTGCACTTATTATTTTTCCATCTAAAATTATTGCTAACTTTCTTCCAATATTAGAAGAAGTTGCCTTTCCGAATCTTTTCGCACCTACTCTATCTAAAGAAAATGTAACAACAGTCTCGTTTGTTTGATTATTCATTCTAGGTTGAGCATCTAACAAATTATCACCACTTAAAATGATCCTCTTACTTACAAAATCTTCATCAAGACCATTTTCATATTTTAATTTTTCTACACCAAAGGAATCTTGGTTGTTGTTAGAAACAAACCTAAAAGTAAGATTCGCAGTTTTCCCTAACAAAGATTTAATCCTCTGAGGATCGTCTAAACCAGGAAGTTCTACAAGAACTCGATCATTTCCTCTTTTAAGAATATTTGGTTCATTTGTTCCAATTTCGTCTATTCGTCTCCTGATAATTTCTAATGCTTGATCTTGAGAGGAAACTTTTAATTCTACAAGCCCTTGCTTTGAAAAATTTAAAGATAATGAATTTCCAAGATCACTTAACTCAAGTTGATGTGATTTAAATTTTGGATAATAAGGGTTAATTTCACTATCCTTAGAATTGAATTCATTAATTACTTTTTGTTTAAACTTTTCTTCAACAGTAAACACAATCTTCTTATTTAATAGATTTAAATTTCCGATTCGAATACCTTTATCTTTAAAATAGCTTCTAATTGAAGTAGTAGTGTTTTGTAATTTTTGTTCAATTACAGGATCATTATCTATCTCTAATAATAAATACGAGCCACCCTGTAAGTCTAATCCAAGATTAATTTTTTTATCAAATAGTCTATTATCAGATTTAAGTAAATTATTTGACGCAATTATAATAAACAATAAACAAATTAAAGAAACAAATATGATCCTTGATTTAGAAAAGTATAACATTTGTTGAAATAGTTAGATTATTTTTTTACTTCAGGTGTATTTAAAAGTCCTTGAATTCCAGTAGCTCTTACTATCTCAACCTTAACATTATCAGCAATTTGTACTTCAACTTTATCGTTATCAATTATTCTTTCGATTGTACCTGTGATACCACCTGATGTAATAACTTTATCACCTCTTTTTAATCCCTCAACCATAGCTTTGTGCTCTTTAACTTTTTTTTGTTGAGGTCTTATTAGAAAAAAATAAAAAATAACAAAAATTAGTATAAGTGGTATAAACTGACCTATCCCTGAACCTTCCATAAAACTCCTATATAGAGGTTTTTTATACTACTTGAGAAATTAAAACAACTTTAATTAGCTGAAATTATTTCTAAATTATTCATGTAAGGTCGTAATTTTTCTGGAATAACAATAGAGCCATCTTTATTTTGATAGTTTTCCATTACCGCAATTAATGTTCTTCCAATAGCCAATCCACTTCCATTTAATGTTCCAACAAATGTTGTCTCATTATTATGATTTTTGTATCTAGTTTTCATTCTTACAGCTTGAAAAGTAGAGCATGAAGAACATGATGAAATTTCTCTATATTTATTTTCTGACGGAATCCACACTTCAATATCATATGTCTTTTCCGCACTAAACCCCATATCCCCGCTGCATAACAACATTTTTCTGTAAGGCAAATCAAGTTCATCTAATATTTGCGTTGCACAGTCAGTCATTCTCTCTAATTCACTTAAACACTTATCATTTTCAACAATACTTACCATTTCCACTTTGTAAAATTGGTGTTGACGTATCATCCCTTTAGTATCCTTACCATAACTGCCTGCTTCTTTTCTAAAACAGGGAGTTGAGGCAACAAATCTTAAAGGTAAATTTTTTACATCTACAATAGTATTTTTAACAACATTAGTTAAAATTACCTCAGCAGTAGGAATTAAAAATTTTCTTTCTGATCCTTCTTCAGTAATTATTTCAAATTGATCATCCTCAAATTTAGGTAATTGACCTGTGCCAAACATAGTATTTTCTGATGCTATTAAGGGGGGAGATATTTCTTGGTAACCATTATGTGTAATATGTTTATCAAGCATAAAATTTGATAAAGCTCTTTCCAAAAGAGCTAATTTATCTTTTATAAAAACAAATCTTGAGCCAGTTGTTTTTGTAGCCAAATCAAAATCTAACATTTTTAGTTTCTCACCTAATTCAAAATGAGTTTTTGGTGTGAAATCAAATTTTTTGATATCACCTACTCTAATTATTTCTTTGTTGTCATTTTCATCATTACCTTCAGGAACATCTGTGTGAGGTATATTTGGTATATTAAATATAATTTCATCTAATTGTTTTTTATTTTTTTTTTGTTCTATGATAACTTTTTCTAATTGATCCGAAATGTCTTTTGACTTTTCAAATAATTCTTTATTTTTGGATTTAGATATATCTTTTTTTTCTTTTTCTAGACCTTCTTTTTTTTGAATTAATTGTCTGTTTAAATCATCCAACTTTTTAATTTTTTCAACATCAAGATTTATGTTACGTTTCTGTATTAAACTTTTAAATAAATCAAAATTTTTCCTAATTTCTTTAAGATTGTGCATCGTTTTTTTCTAAATTTTTATTTTCAATAATTTTTACAGAAAATATTGATAATTCATATAGAATTAATAAGGGAATTGCTAAACCTATTTGTGTTACTGGATCAGGAGGCGTAAGTAAAGCTGCGGCAGCAAATATAATCACTATAACATATTTTCTTCTAGTTTTTAAAAATTGAGAATCAACGATTCCAACTCTTGCTAATAAACTTAAAACCACAGGTAGTTGAAAACTAATTCCAAAAGCAAATATTAACTTCATGACTAAAGAAAGATACTCGTTCACTTTAGCCTCTAATTGTATTGGAAGATTTGTAGATAAACCTGTGCTTTCAAAAGATAAGAAAAACTTAATTGCTAAAGGCATTATTAAATAATAGACAAGCATTCCTCCTAAAAAAAATAGAATTGGTGTCAATATTAGATATGGAAGAATTGCAATCTTTTCGTGTTTATAAAGTCCTGGTGCAATAAATTTCCAAATTTGTAATAAAATAAAAGGACAAGTGACAAAAAAGGCCGTAAAAAAGGAAACTTTTAAATACGTTAAAAATGTTTCTTGTAAAGCAGTAAATATAAGTCGTCTATCTGTTCCATCTTCTCTAACCGCTTGAGCAAATGGTTCAACTAAAAAACCATAAAGATGTTCTGCAAAAATATAACAACCAATAAAAAAAATTATTAAAAAAATAAAACTGTGAATTAATCTTTTCCTAAGTTCAGCCAAATGACTTATAAATCCACCTTCTTGATCTTCTTTACGCATTTTTATTTTCTTTTTTATTTTCCTCTTTTTTTGTGATTTCTTTATCTTCTAAATCAATGTTAGAAACTTCATTCTGAATATTATTAATATATCTTTTAGTATTACCAATCCACGAGCCAACTTTTTTTAACATTATGGGAAAATCTTTTGGACCTAATACAACTATAGCTATTGCAACAACTATTAAAATCTCAAACCAACCAATAGTAGGCATGTGACTTAATCTTTGTTGTTTGAATCTTGATTATTTTCGGAAATATTTTTAGGTTCAGACTCATCTGTTGTATCTGAGGCCATACCTTTTTTGAAACTTTTTATTCCTTTAGCTACATCACCCATTAGGCTCGAGATTTTTCCTCGACCAAAGAGTAAAACAACTAAAATTACAACTATAGCTATTTGCCAAATTCCTATACTCATGAAAAAGTTTATAACCTGTTTACAAATATTTTGAAAGTGACTTTTTATTTATTATCTTCATTTCCTAGAGTGCTATTTAACATTTCGTCAATATTTGAATAAATATCCTCTTTTTTATCCTCTTGTTTTTCTCTATAAAATTTTCCAGAACCAAATATAGCGTTGTCAACGCTAGTCGTATCTATTAAGCCTGCTGCTCCAAGCTCATCAACTGTTGGTAAATCGGATAATTTTTGAAGATTAAAATGACTCAAAAAATCATCCGTTGTAACATATTGAATAGGTTTTCCTGGAACATCTTTTCTCCCACCTGGTTTTACCCAATTAAGTTCCATTAAAATTTCTAGAGTGTTTGTCCCAAAAGCCACTCCTCTAATTTCCTCGATCTCAGCTCTTGTAACAGGTTGGTGATAAACAATTATTGAAAGCGTTTCTATTGCAGCTTTTGATAATTTTTTTTCTACTGTTTTTTCTTTTGACATTAAATTTGATAAATTTGATGATGTTCTAAATGACCATTTTTTAGAAATACAGACCAAATTTATACCACGATTAGAATATTCTTTTTGTAACTTTATTAATGATTTTTCAATACTTGTTTTTTTTGAAAGTTTACTTTCTATTGTATCAACATCTAAAGGTTCCGCTGCAGCAAAAATAATTGCTTCAATTTCTTTTTCAATTGATGTTAGTTTAGATGGGAAATTTACAATGTTGCTATTTTTATCTAAATTTTTTTTATTCATGATTTTTCTTTATATATAAATCTTTAAATAAATTATCTTGTTTAATCTTTATATTTCCCTCTTTAACAAGTTCTAAAGAGCCTGCAAAAATTCCAGCAACACCAGTTTTTTTATATCTTTTATCTTTTATTAAATTTTTTGGTATAAGTTCATCTAATTTTGTCCAGTTTTTAAGTTTTTCAAAAAAACTTTTAATGGTTTTTATTCCATCCTCTGTTGTATACACGGGCAACTTAGGAATATTCATTTTTTGAAAGTCTTTTGTCATAATTATAGATGAATACGTTTTAAGTAACTCATATAAGTTTAATTTATATTCAGCACTATAAATAGATCGGATGGTTCCTCTCATTCCTCTTGTTCTTATTTCTCTACCAAGTCTTTTTCTTTTAAGCATTTGGTAAGATAACAAACGAATTAATTCTAATTTTTTTAATTGCAATTTTAATTTTTCTGCAACTTCATATACTTTAAACTCTTCCTCTGGTGATCCTGGCAATAATAATTTTGATTTTAAATATGCTAACCAAGTAGCCATTAAAAGATATTCAGAGGCAATTTCTAAATTTAAATCCTTTTTATTAGATATAAAATTATGAAATTGATCTGCCAATTTTGTAATTGATATATCTTCAAGATTTACTTTTTGGGCTTTAGCCAAATCTAAAAGAACATCCAGAGGCCCGTTATAGTTTTCAATTTTTACCTCAAATAATAAAGAGTTAGATTCGATCATCTTTTAATATTAACTTATATTTTTATAAAATTCCGAAGTTTTTTTTATAATGAATGAGTTTACTTTAGGTGAATTCTTCGCAACAATAGTCATTTCTTTAATGTTTCCATTACAATGCAATACTAAATTACAACCTGCAACAAAGGTTTTAATTGTATTTTCTTTAAGAGAGTATTTTAAACTTTTCATAGATAAATCATCTGAAATTATTATATTTTTAAATTTTAACTGATTTCTAATTAAATTAATCATTATTTTTGAATGTGTTACTGTATTAAGGGGGTCAATTTTTTTGAAAATAACATGTGCAGTCATTGCAAATAATGATTTTTTTTTTTTAAAAACTTTGAAATCATTTTTTTTAAGAAAACTAAGTGATTTTTTTATAACTGGCGTAAAATTATGACTATCAACTTTAGCTAATCCATGTCCAGGCACATGTTTAATAACAGATGCTATTGAATTTTTTTCAAAGTTTTTAATACAAAAATCACCTATTTGGGAAACAACTTTTACATTTCTAGAAAAAGAGCGGTTACCAATTACATTAGAACCACCAGGATGCCTTAAATCTAAAACAGGCACTGTATTTATATTTATTCCTAAGTTTTTAAGCACATTACTAATATAATCAATATAAAGTTTATATGTAATATTGAATTGTTCTTTATTTTTTAAAAATAAATTACCAAAATACTCAGAATTAAATTGATCTAAAGATACTAATTGGGACAATCTATTTACTTTTCCTCCTTCTTGATCAATTAAAATAGGATAATTGTCATCTTTAAAGATTCTTTTTATATGGTTTGTTAAATTTTTGATTTGATTAAAATTTTTTAAGTTTCTCGAAAATAAAATAATTCCCCAAGGTTTAAATTTTTTTAAAAATTTAATTTCATTATGATTTAATTTAATACCTTTTAAACCAGTGATAAAAGATCTTCTGTTAATCATTTCGATCTAGAAGTTCCCAAAAATAAAATTTTTTCTTTTTTTTTGTTTTGGCATTTTTTACATAAGTAATTATATCTTTTGTATCATTTTCTAAAATTGGCAATTTTTCTGAGTATGAACTTATTTTCTTATCAATATTGTTGAGAGACTCATAGGATTTCTTTTTATAAGAGTCAGAAAAATAATACTTACCAGTAAAAAAAATAAAGATTATTATACTAATAAGGTATATAAAATATTTCACTTCTCTTAACATTACATCTTTTCTGGCGTTTCAACACCAAGGATATTCATTCCAGTTTTAATTACGTTTGAAATTACTTTTAAAAAAACTAATTTATCATTAGAAATTTTTTTATTTTGGTCGATAAATCTTTTTTCAGGCCTGTCTCTTCCTAAGTTCCAATATGAGTGAAATTCTGAGGCTAAATCGTACAAATAAACTGGTATTCTATGTGGTTCAAGTCTTGAACTAGCTATATCAACGCATTTAGGCCATTCTGAAATCTTTTTCAAAATTTCTATCTCTTCAGTAGTGTACACAAAATTAAAATTATCCGTTTCTATTTTTGAATTTAAATCTTTACCAATTTGTCTAAAGACAGATGAAATTCTAGCGTAACAATATTGAACATAATACAATGGATTGTCTTTTGATTTTTCTTTGACAACATCAAAATCAAAATCTAATTCAACATCACTGCTTCTATTTAGCATTATAAATCTGGTTGCATCTTTTCCAACTTCATGAATAAGATCATCAACAGTAATATAGTCACCTTTTCTCTTAGACATCTTAAACGGTTTTTTATCTTTCATTAATTTTACAAGCTGACTTGTTTTACAGATTAATTTATCTTTTTTTCCTGATAAGGCCTCAACTGATGAAGAAATTCTTTTGATATACCCAGCATGATCTGCTCCAAGTATATTAATTAAATAATCAAATTTACGATCAACTTTATTTTTATGATACGCTACATCACTTGCAAAATAAGTCCATGCACCATCTGATTTTTGTAACGCTCTATCTTTATCATCACCAAAGTCTGTAGATTTAAAAAGGAGTTGTTCTCGCTCTACCCAGTTTTTATTATTTTCTCCAGCTGGAGCTTTAATCTTACCTTTGTACACAAAATTTTTTTTTTCTAAAAATTCTATGACACTTTCTACTTCATTATTTAAAACAATGCTTTTTTCACTTACAAAATTATCGTGTT
Source organism: uncultured Pelagibacteraceae bacterium (assembly GCA_902627935.1). Lineage (GTDB taxonomy): Bacteria > Pseudomonadota > Alphaproteobacteria > Pelagibacterales > Pelagibacteraceae > Pelagibacter. The sequence continues at coordinate 262,272 of CACOLA010000001.1, forward strand.
TAATACCTAGGCTTTTAAGGTTTTTTTTAATTAAAAGCAGGGCTTGTTCTATAGATAGAGCTGTTAACTTTTCGCTTATTTTATCATAATTATCAAAGTCTATATTTGAATTATCTGAGACTATTTTTTTTGCAAAATCAATTAAGTAATCTCCAGGATATAAATCAGAATTATCAAAGGGAAATGTTTCATTAAATTTTAACTCTCTAATCCTAAAATATACAGATTTAGTAAAATTTATAATCTGATTTCCATAATCATTTACATAATATTCTTTAGTAACATTGTGTTTATTAAAAATTAAAACATTAGATATAACATCACCTAAGATAGCTCCTCTACAATGGCCTACATGCAAGGGTCCAGTTGGATTTGCTGATACAAATTCAATTAAATAATTATTTTTTTTCTGCTTTTTGTTAATTCCAAATATTTCAGGATTATCAATTATTTCTTTGGTAAAAATTGACCAAAAAGATGGTTTGAATTTAATATTTATAAATCCAGGATTGACAACTGTAATAGCTTCCATATTTTTATCTTTGAGATATGGAATTAAAAATTCTGCAAACTCAATTGGAGATTTTTTATTGATCTTTGACAAAATCATTGCAACATTAGTAGATATATCAGCTTTAAATTTTGAAGGTGGTATTTCAGCTGTAATGCCATTCAACTTATCTGGTAAAATCAAATTACCGTTTTTAGACAACTCTAATAGAATTTTTTTTAATTTATCTAAATATTGATCAAAAATATTCATTTAATATTATTGTACAGGTTTATTGCATAACGATCAGTCATGCCTGATATAAAATCAGAAATAGCTCTAAACTTATCTAATGATAATTGTTTCTTTGAAATAAATCTATTTGGATTTTGTTTAATTTTATAAAATAATTTTTTGATAATCAGTTTACCTTTGTTATTTTTATTTAATACATTCTTATTATTATACATTTTTGTTTTAAGAAAAAATCTTATTTCATTTTCAGAATTTTTAACTTTATCAGAAAAATCGACCATTAAAAAACCTATATTACATACATCTTTAAATGTTTTAATCTTGTTTTGATTTAAATTAAGTTTTGTATTATTAATTAAATCTTTAATCATAAAATCAATAGAATCTCTTATAACCTGATTAGTAACTATTTTATAATTTTGTTTATTTATCTTTTTCTTATATTTTTTGTAAATATCCTTAAAAAAATTGATTTCCACTAACTCTTCAAGTTTAAACAAATTTGCATTTATCCCATCTTGAATATCGTGATTGTTATAAGCAATATCATCTGAAATTGAGGAAATTTGAGATTCTAACGATGGGTAAGTAGAAAATTTTATCATATTCTTAAATTTTTTAATACCAATTAAACTCTCAACTAAATCCAGATTATCTACAGGACCATTATGTTTTAATAATCCTTCTAATGTTTCAATTGAAAGATTAAGCCCACTAAATTTTAAATATTTATTCTCTATAAACATCACTATACGTAAAGTTTGCAAATTATGATCAAAACCACCGTGGTCCAACATACATTCATTTAAAGAGCTTTCTCCTGCATGTCCAAATGGCGTATGGCCCAAATCATGAGCAAGACTAAGTGTCTCTGCTAAATCTTCATTTAAATTAAGATATCGAGCTATAGATCTTGCTATTTGTGCTACCTCTAATGAATGAGTTATTCTTGTTCGGTAATGATCCCCTTCTGTGTTAACGAAAACTTGAGTTTTATGTTTTAGTCTTCTAAATGAAGCAGATTGAATAATACGATCTCTATCTCTTTGAAATGGACTTCGATATTTCGATATAGATTCCTTATAAATTCTCCCTTTACTTTTAAATAATCCTGTCTTTGAGTATTTTTTCATCCTTTAAAATAAAATTTTAAGTATTATATTAGTAATAGCAGTGATCAATAATGATAAAAGAAATTAAATTTACTGATAAAGCACTAAAACAGATCAATAGTCTGTTATCTAAAAAAGATAAAGGCTCTTTTTTTAGAATCGCTATCAAAGGTGGTGGTTGTTCAGGTTTTCAATATGAATTCACTTTTGATCAATCAAAATCAGATGATGATTTAAACTTTGAAAATATTCTTATCGATAAAACATCTGCAGACCTTTTAAAGGGATCTGAGATTGACTATGTTTCTGAATTAATTGGTGAACAATTTAAAATAACCAATCCACAAACCAAATCTTCTTGTGGTTGTGGAGTTTCCTTCTCGATTTAATGTTAATTTCATCTTGGAATGTCAATTCCGTGCGTGCACGAATTGAAAATATCAAAAGTTACCTTCTTAAATACAAGCCAGACATATTAATGATGCAGGAAATTAAAACAGAGGATGTAAATTTCCCTTATGATGATTTTTCTTCTATGGATTACGAAAGTCATGTATTTGGTCAAAAAAGCTACAATGGGGTTGCGATCATTTCTAAAGGAAAATTAAAAAATATTAGAACAGACTTAATTAAAGATAAACTTAAACAATCAAGGATAATTTCAGCCGAAGTTGAATACAAGAAAAAAATTATTCAATTAATAAATATATATACTCCAAATGGTAACCCTGTAGATACCGAAAAATATGATTATAAAAAAAACTGGATGGATCAATTAATTAAACAATTAAAAACAATGTCTAAAAAAAATTCTAATATTATTTTAGCAGGTGATTTTAATGTAATTCCAGCAGCTGAAGATGTTTATAATGTTAAAAGTTTCGAAGATGATGCTTTATACAGACTGGAAATAAGAAAAAAATTTAGAGAGATGATTAATTTAGGTCTAAGTGATGTTTATAGACATTTTAATGAAACAAAAGAAGGTTATACATTTTGGGATTATATGAGGGGCGCATGGCAAAAGAATAATGGGATGAGAATAGATCATTTTTTAGTTTCAAACTCTTTAATCGGTCAATTAAAATCTATAAATATTAATAAAGATCCTAGAGGTAGAGAAAAACCTTCAGATCACACACCTATAGAAATTAAATTAGCTTAAGGATTTTATTTTATTAATTAATTCCCCGTTAATATTACGAGGACCTTTATCGAGTCTATTTTTATGTCGTCTTTCCCCAGGTAATCTTACATCACCCATTGATTTCATTTTATCAAAAAATTCATCTGCATGTTTTTGCCAATTTGTTCCTGCCGTTTTATCAGGAGAGATAGCAAGAATAAATTCTCCCCCACTAGGTGGACCACCATCATTATTATCTTTATCAGCTGTCTCAAAACTAAAATTATCACCAACTAAAGATCCAGCCATTAATTCAACCATCATGGCTATTGCAGAACCTTTGTAACCACCAAAAGGCAGTAAGACACCACCATCTGCTATTGCACCTGGATCAGTAGTTTCTTTACCATCTTTAGTTAAACCAGTTCCTAATGGAACTTTATGCCCTTCTCTTTTAGCAACTTGAACTTCACCCATGGCCATTGATGCTGTCGCCATATCATAAACAACTGGAGTCTTACCAGGTCTTGGCCAAGCAAAAGAAATTGGATTTGTTCCAAACAATGGTTTTATAGCTCCAGCTGGTGCTACTGCAGGCTTATATGAAGTACAAGCAAAGGCAACTAAACCTTCTTCTGCTAATTTTTCTGTCTCAGGCCACATCGCTGCCATGTGATGTGAATTATTTATAGCAAGTACAGCCACGCCATTTTCTTTTGTAGCTTTTGCTAATTCAGGTAACCCTTTATTTAAAACTACAGGCGCTAAACAATTATTGCCTTGAACTTTAATTACTGACGCTGAAATCTTTTTAACTTCTGGTTTTCCTTTACCATTAATTTTTCCACTTTTTAATCCACTTACATACGCAGGTAATCTAAATAAACCATGAGACAAGGATCCATCTCTTTCAGCATTTCTAATTAAATCCGAAAGAATAGATGCTGTTTCATCATCACAACCATTAGCTAATAAGGTCTTTTTAGATAAATCAAATATTTCATCTAATGTAAGGGAAACTGTGCTCATCCCATTATTAGATATTATTTATGACTAAAGATCAATTTTTATTTAACAACCTTTGAAAGAATTGGACATGTTGCCGATTAAATCAAAATAAAGATCTTTACCTGGATTAAGAGTTGCTCCTAATGGATCTATAACCCCTGTTGCAACATTGGTATCTTTTGCTACAGCCTTAATAATATCAGGATTAAACTGTGGCTCTGAAAATATACAGCTTACTTTGTCGTGCTCAATTATTTCTCTTATTTCAGCTAACTGTTCAGCACCAGGCATTACGTCAGTATTTACGGTAAATGCACCAAGAATATTAATGCCAAATCTTTTTTCAAAATATTGATATGCATCATGAAAAACAATTGATTTGAAATCTTTGTTTAATTCAGATTTTACTTTCTTAGTAAGTTTATCTAAATCACTATGTGCTATTTTTAAATTTGCTTTATATTTAGCTTCATTTTTTTTATCATTCTCAATCAAGTGTTCTGCCATTTCACTTAAAATCACTTTTGCATTCATTGGATCCAACCAAATATGTGGATCATATTCACCATGCGCGTGTCCTTCATGGCCATGATCATCGTGACCCTCCTTCTTATGATCATCGTCATGTCCGTGTTCATCATGACCATGTTCCTTTTCTTTTTTATCATGGTCGTGGTCGTCATGATCATCCTCTTTTTTAGCATGATCATCGTGATCATCCTTTTTATGTCCATGATCATGTTCATCAAAAATATTTCTTTCTCTAAATTTAAGTTTAGTTAAACCTTTGATTTCTATTAACTCAATTTTCTCAGCTTTTTTTGCAACAGATTTTAACGGTTTTTCTAAAAAATTTTCCAAATCCTCACCAACCCAGAATATAAGATCTGCATTTTGTAACATCTTTGCATGAGATGGTTTTAAAGCAAATCCGTGTGGAGAAGCATATCCATCCACTATTAAATCTGGTTTTGCTACTCCATCCATTAAATAACTAGCTAATGAATGAATTGGTTTAATTGAAGTAACTACTTTAATTTCAGCATTTGCCGGTGCAAAAATAGTTAAGAATGATAATATTGATAAGATAAATGGTAATTTTTTAATGTTTTTCATATGTTGAATATTTAAATTGTTATAATATAACACTATGTAATAATATAACATTTGTTAGTCAAGAGATAAAATGAGAGATAATCAAAATACACTTGTAAAGTTAAATGAAGCTGGTTTTCGCGTAAATAATAAATGGCTTGTTAGAGGTGTGTCGCTCCAAGTTGAAAAAGGTAAAATAGTTACCCTAATTGGACCAAATGGATCTGGAAAAAGCACAACTGCTAAAATTGCTTTAGGTATTTACAAAAAAATTGATGGCTCAGTAGAAAGATCTACAGATAAAATTGGATATGTTCCTCAAAAAATCTCGATTGATTGGACACTACCATTAAGAGTAAATGATTTCATGGTATTAACAGAAAGTATTAGTAATGATTTAATCGATGAAGCTTTGTCTTTAACTGGTGTTATTCATCTAAAAGATAAAAATTTAGGTGATTTGTCTGGTGGGGAGTTTCAAAGAGTATTGCTTGCAAGAGCCATTTCAAAAAAACCTGAGTTATTAGTACTCGATGAACCAGTTCAAGGAGTAGATTTTACCGGTGAAATTGCTTTATACGAATTAATTAAGAAAATTTCTGATGAATTAAACTGTGGTATCTTATTAATATCTCACGACTTACATACCGTAATGAGCGCAACAGACCATGTTGTTTGTTTAAATGGTCATGTGTGTTGCTCAGGATCACCAATGGATGTAGCAAAAAATAATGAGTACAAAGCTTTATTTGGTGAACAGGCCTCTCAAATTTTATCAAGATATGAACATAAACACGATCATATTCATACAAGTGAAGGGGAAATAAAGAAAAATTAAATGCTAGATGATTTTTTCATTAGAGCTTTAATAGCAGGTGTTGGGGTTGCAATTGTAACGGGACCTCTTGGATGTTTTGTTATATGGAGAAGACTTTCATATTTTGGTGATACCCTTTCTCACTCTGCGTTACTTGGTGTTACTCTAGCTTACTCAATGGAGTTTAATATAGCATTCTCAGTATTTATCATTTCATCCTTAATAGCTTTAACTTTAATACAACTGCAAAAAAGAACTAACCTTCCAGGTGATGCTTTGCTTGGCCTTTTAGCTCACTCATCATTAGCTGTAGGACTAGTAGTTATAGGTTTTTTATCATTTATTAGATTTGATATTATGGGATTATTATTTGGAGATATATTAGCTGTTACAGTTGATGATCTATTAATAATATGGATTGGAGGAGCATTAATTCTCTTAGTTCTAAAATTAATTTGGAAACCTTTGTTTGCATCAACTGTTAATTATGAACTAGCTGAAGCAGAAGGATTAAATCCTGATAGAGCAAAAGCTATATTTACAATTTTAATGGCAGCAATCATTGCAATATCAATTAAGATGGTTGGCTTATTGTTAATTACAGGAATGTTAATCATCCCAGCAGCAATGGCTAGAAACATTTCATCAAGTCCTCAGAAAATGGTAATCTATTCGATCATTGGTGGATTATTATCTGTGATCTTGGGATTATTTTCTTCACTAGAATTTAATACTGCTTCTGGACCATCAATTATAGCAGCGTCTTTATTCTTATTTATCTTGTCATTATTAAACATAAAACAATCGATTAAATTGAAAAATTAATGAGGAATCGTTAGAATAAACAAAATGCAAACTCTTTCAAAAAATCAGCAAATAATTTTTGATTTAATTGATAAATCACCTGAACCAATGAAAGCTTATTCAATACTTCACAATGTTCAAAAAAAAGGAATTAAAGCTCCTCTACAAGTTTATAGAGCACTGGATAAGTTAGTCGAAATAGGAAAAATTCATAAAATTGAAAGTCGAAATGCCTTTATTGCATGTCATAATTCAATTTGTCAGGTATCAAAAGCTACTGCATTTTCAATCTGTGAGATCTGCGAAAAAGTAACAGAAATAAGCAGTACAAGTCTCTCTAAATATTTAACTAATTTTAAAGACAAAGATGGTATGAAATATAGTAAATACAATCTTGAGTTTTTTGGATTATGTAAAAAATGTAGATAAGTTATTATCTAAAATCTAAATAAAAAAAGCTGAAAGGAAAACGTATGTTTATTAAGAGGTATCTTAAATGGATAAGCACATTTCTAGTTTTAGTTGGTATTCTATTAACAAACCTAAATATATATCCTTTGAATATATACTTTCACGGATTAGGTGTTGTTGGATGGACTATAGCTGGATTTATTAGTAAAGATAAAGCAATACTAACTAATTTTGGACTACAAATACCATTATTCTTAATAGGAATTTATAAGATTATTATCTAGTGAAAAATACTAACAAAATATTTCTAGGTGAATTTATTGGAAGTAGCTTTTTAGTAATGGTTATTGTTGGGTCTGGAATAATGGCTGAAAATCTCACAAATGATAATGCTTTGAGATTAACAGCTAATACACTCGCAACTGGTGCTGGCCTATTCGTCTTAATAACTGCTTTTGCAAATATTTCAGGTGCACATTTCAATCCTTTTGTGAGTTTAGCGATGTTTTTAAGAAAAAAAATCAATGGAAAACTTCTCATTATATATATTCCTGCCCAAATACTTGGTTGTTTGCTAGGTGTTATGTTGGCTAATGTTTTTTTTGAACACGCTATTCTTGAGTTATCGACAAAAAATAGAGATGGTTTTCATATTTTCTTATCTGAAATAATTGCTACTTTTGGTTTAATTTTTATTATTTTTGCTACTCAAAAAGATGGCAAAATAACAATAGCTGCTAGTGTTGCAACATATATTATGGCTGGTTATTGGTTCACATCATCAACATCTTTTGCAAATCCAGCTGTTGCAATAGCTAGAACTTTTACTGATTCTTTTACAGGAATTAATTATTTAAATACGCCTACATATATTTTAGCTGAATTTTTGGGAGCTCTTATAGCTGTATATTTAATTAAGAAATTAATTAAATAAATACAACTTTATTGAGAAATAAAAAATATTTAAAAGTAGACATCAATATTTAATAGTTTATTAGTTGACGAATCCCCCTCCTAATTCTCGTATTATTTCATTCTTTTATAGAATTATTTTTATTATCACATTACACAGGTCTTAAGTCATGAATCGATAGGAACCGAAAACAATAATATAAAGGAGATAAAAATGGATATGACTTTAATTTACACGGTTATAGGGTTTGCCCTTGCCGGTTATAGCGTTATCGCTAACGACTCAATTCAAACACTAGGTACATTTATAGCTTCAAAAAAGAAGTGGTTTAAATGGTATACCCTTGCTGGATCTGCATCAGCTGTTATGATTATAGCGTTAGCATGGGGATGGTATTCGTATGATGGTGATATTTCTTATGGAAGATTAACTAGAATACCTTATCAAGAAATTCAATGGTATCACGCAGTAGCACCTGCAATACTATTATTGTTAACAAGAATTGGAATACCAGTATCTACTACTTTCTTAGTTCTCTCAGCATTTGCCTCAACGGTTGTGCTTGAAAAAATGCTTATGAAAAGTGTTGTTGGCTATGGATTAGCAGCAATGGTTGCTTACGTCGCCTGGATAGGTGTTTCTAAATTCATTAATGAAAAATTTGATGAAGTAGACGAAAAATGGGTAGGCTTCTGGAGAAATAGTGTTTGGATTTCCTCTGGTTGGTTATGGTGGGTGTGGTTGTCACACGACGTGGCTAATATTGCTGTGTATCTACCTAGACAATTAGATTTAACATTGCTTTTAATAGTAATGGGTTACTTTACAGCACTGTTATTCTATATTTTCTACATTCAAGGTGGACCAATTCAAAAAGTTGTTCTTGAAAAAACAGGAACTAGATATGCAAGATCGGCGACAATTATTAACGTAATATATGCTGGTGTCTTATTCTACTTTAAAGAACTAAACGATTTGCCTATGTCTACGACATGGGTTTTTGTTGGTTTATTATGTGGAAGAGAACTTGCTATAGCTACCATGAACAAAGAATATAAGTTAGGTTACGTCTTTCCATTAATTGGAAAAGATTTCCTAAAAATGGTATTCGGCTTAACTGTTTCAGTAGGTATAGTACTTGCAATACATTATATAATAATACCAAATAATTGGTTTTAAATATATTTTTGTGGTCGTGTTAATTATTTAACACGCCCATAAATATCCTGATATCGAACAATATCTGTTTCTTTTAAAATTGAACCTACTTGAGCTTCAATAATTTTTACTGGTTTTTTATAGGGATTTTCTATTCTATGAATTGCACCTAATGGAATAAAGATAGTTTCATCAGGTTTCATTGTAAAATATTTCTTATTTAATGTAATTTTAGGTTTACCATGCGTAACTACCCAATGTTCTGCTCTGTGATGATGTTTTTGAAGACTTAATATACCTTTTGGTTTTACATATAATTCTTTAATTAAAAATTCCTTACCATTAAATAGATTTACATAACTACCCCAAGGTCTATGAAATACATTCTTCTTTTTATAATAATGTCTTTTATTTCTTCCATACATCTTACAGATTTCTTTCCAAGAACCTAAATCAGACCATGGAATATCTAATTTGATTGCATTTATATCTTTAGTTTTTTCTAATATTGCATAGTCAAAAGACTTAGCTGTTGCTTTGGTGAATGCTTGTTTATTTAAATAATACACATTACTTTTATATTTTGCTTTTGTTACAGCTTTGTTACAATTTCGGTAAATATTTGGTTGGTATTTCTTGAAATTATTAATTATTGAATCTTTTCTCAAATAAAACATTCCAGAATTCCAACAACCTTTTTTATTAATTATTTGTTTAGCTTTAGCCTCTTTTGGTTTTTCTACAAATCTAGAGACTTTATTATTTTTTGTTAAAAAATAACCAAATTCACTTGAAGGCATTGTAGGCTTAATTCCAAAGATAAAGATATTATTATGAGTAAGTTTCTTTTGGTTTTTTTTTATTGCTTTATTAAATAATGCGACCTTCTCTATCAAATGATCAGCAGCCAAGAACATTAATGGTTGTTCGTTAGGTATATCCTTTATTAATGCCGTGCTTAAAATAGCTGGTGCTGTATTTCTTTTAGCTGGTTCTAAAACTATCTTGAATTTTTTTATCTTATGTTTTTTTAAGTGTTGTTTTACTTGTTTTAAATATTTTGCATTAGTACTTATAATTGGAGTATCATATATCGATGCTTTAACTCTCTCTAAAGTTTTACCTAATAAAGTCCAATTACCGAAATCTATAAATTGTTTTGCTTGGTGTTTTTTAGCGTTAGGCCAAAGTCTTGTTCCAGCTCCACCACATAAAATAACTGGGCGAATTTTCATCAAATTTTAGAATATTCTTTAACTTCTTTTTTCTTACCAGGATGTGTTGGTGCTCCTAAATATGCAGGTCCAACTGTTTGTGCGTATTTCCAAAGTGTTCCTGATCCAAAATCAGATTTTCTAGCCTTCCATTTTCTTCTTCTTGAAGCTAATTGTGCTCTTGTTAATCGAACATTAATTGTTCCTTTTTTAGCATCAATATCAATAACATCTCCATTACGTAAAAGAGCGATTGGTCCACCTAAAGCTGCTTCTGGTCCAACGTGACCTACACAAAATCCTCTTGTTGCTCCTGAAAATCTTCCATCAGTTATTAAAGCAACTTTCTCACCTTTACCTTGACCATAAATTGCACCTGTTGTTGAAAGCATTTCTCTCATACCTGGTCCCCCTACTGGTCCTTCATATCTAATAATGATTACATCACCATCTTTATATTTTCTACTTTGAACAGCTTTCATTGCACTTTCTTCATTATCAAAACACCTTGCTTTTCCAGTGAATTGTAATTTTTTAAGTCCAGCAATTTTAACAATCCCTCCTTCTGGAGCTAAATTACCTTTTAATCCTACAACACCTCCATCTGGTGATAATGGTCTGTTATAAGCTCTTAAAACTTTTTGTTTTGGATTAAATTTAATTCCCTTTAAATTTTCTTTCATTGTTTTACCTGTAACTGTCATACAGTCACCATGAATATAACCACCATCATATAAAGTTTTTAAAAGCATAGGTACACCACCTGCTAACCACATATCTTTTGCAACATATTTTCCACCTGGTTTTAAATCAGCAAGATAAGGTGTCTTTTTAAATATCTTTGCAACATCCATTAAATCAAATTTTATTCCAGCTTCGTTTGCAATAGCTGGTAAGTGTAATGCAGCATTAGTTGAACCACCTGTTGCAGCAACTATTGTTGCAGCATTCTCTAAAGCTTTTCTTGTAACAATATCTCTTGGTTTAATTTTTTTAGCGAGTAATTCCATTACCATTCGACCACTTGCTTTTGCATATTTATCTCTTTCTTCATATGGTGCTGGTGTTCCTGCAGAATAAGGTAGTGCTAAACCAATTGCTTCTGACACACAGGCCATAGTGTTTGCAGTAAATTGTCCTCCACACGCCCCAGCTGTGGGACATGCAACCAATTCTAATTTTCTCAATTCTTTTGCTGACATTTGACCAGATGAATGTTTACCAACAGCTTCAAAAACATCTACCACAGTTACGTCTTTACCTTTGTATTTTCCTGGAAGAATTGATCCACCATAAATAAATACACTTGGTACGTTTAAACGTACCATAGACATCATTAAACCTGGTAAAGACTTATCACAACCTGCGATACCTACTAATGCATCATAACAATGACCTCTTACAGTCAATTCGGCACTATCTGCTATTACTTCTCTTGAGATTAATGAGGACTTCATTCCCTCGTGACCCATTGCGATACCATCAGTAACCGTAATCGTACAAAATTCTCTTGGAGTTCCTCCTGAGGCTCTTACACCTTTTTTAACTGACTGAGCTTGTCTCATTAAGGCAATATTGCATGGAGCAGCCTCGTTCCATGTTGATACAACACCTACAAATGGTTTGGAGACATCTTTTTCATTTTCACCCATTGCATAA
>CACOLA010000002.1 GCA_902627935.1 uncultured Pelagibacteraceae bacterium
TTTTTTCCATTCAAATATATTCTCATTATTTTTTATAAAATATGCGTTTTTATTGGTTATTACTTCTCTTAAAACTTTTAAATCTGAAGAGATAATTGCTTTTCCAACAGCCAAATAATCAAAAAGTTTTAATGGGGAAGTATATTTTGAAATATCATCAACTTCGCCCGCAGATTTTACTTTTTTTGTATATGGAATTGTTAAAATGTCCATATCTGACATCACTTTTGGTATGTCATTATATGGTATACTTTCTCTTACAATTAAATTTGAATTTTTGTTACCTTTTTTTATTTTATAAACTTCCCTCTTAATACCTCCATATATATAATAATCATTATCTGGATCTATTTTTGACAACTTTATTAATGTATAAATTCCTTTTGAGGCTGTAATTGATCCAAAATATCCAATTTTCATTCTTTTATTGTCTGAAAATTTTGGCAGTTTATTAATTTTAATTGAGCTTCCACTTGGTAGAACCGTTATTTTATTTGATTTGACTTGATATTTTCTAACAAATAAGTTTTTTACAGAATGTGTAATTGCTACAATATTAATTAAATTTTTACTATTTAAAAAATTTGAATATTTTAAAATAAATTTTGTTATTCTTCCCTCAATATGAGTATCATGGTGAATCTCTAAAATTGTTTTTTTTTGAAATAATGTTAATAAATAACATATAAAATAATTTCTAGTGATTGTAATAGATTTGCCCTTTTTTAAGATAAAAAATAAACAGAAAAAACAATATAAATAAAAGTTTATACCCCTTGGAAAAGTTTGAAATCTTTCGAACTCTTTTATATTTACATTATACTTTAATCCATAATATTTTTTTATAGAAGATTTTTTGTTTCCAGTTCCAGGCTTTACAAGAGTAATGTCATAATTATTTTTGGACAAACTCTCACAGGTTTTTATAATTTGTAACGAACTTGGTAATGATGAAGGAATTGAAGAAAAAGTAATATAATTTATTTTTTTCATAAATTTATCAATTATTTTATCTTAATTTCCAAACTAAAATAATTTTATCATCAAATTAAGATGAATGATTTTAATAACTTTTACTTTTAAACATTGGTATTTGTCTCTTGAAATCCACCATTAATAGAAATAATTTCATCGAATGTACCTTGTTTTTTTAGCTTACCATCTTCCAATAAGAAGATTTTATCACATTTTTTTACTGTGCTCAAACGATGCGCAATCATAACAACAGTCAAATCTTTTCTAAGCCCATGAATTTCTTTCATAACTGATTGTTCTGTAAGATTATCCAATGCACTCGTCGCCTCATCTAAAATAAGTAGTTGAGGATTATGATATAGCGCTCTAGCAATTCCTATTCGCTGACGTTGGCCCCCTGAAAGTCTTACTCCTCTTTCTCCAACTGTAGTCTCATATTTTAACGGTAATTCATCTACAACAAACTTGTGTATATTTGCAATTTTTGCGGCTCTTTCAACAGATTTGTAATTAATATCTTTTAATTTAGCACCAAAAGCAATGTTGGCTGAAACTGTAGTGTCGGCTAAATATATCTGTTGGGGTACGTAACCGATAATGCTTTGCCAAGCTCTGTAATTTTTTTTCGTTATTTCCTCACCGTCTACTTCTAATTTGCCCTCTTGAGCCTCTAATAATCCGAGAATAATATCTACTGTAGTAGTTTTGCCACTTCCAGTTACACCAACTATTCCAATTGTTGAATAAGCAGGAATGTTAATAGTTATATTTTTTAATGCTGTTCGTGATGCATCAGGATACTGATAGCTTATATTTCTTAAAATTATATTCTTTTTCAATGAAATTTTGTTTTGATCAAGAGGTTGATTATACGATTGTAAACTTTTTAAATCATCGTACATATTATCAATTGCAGCATTAGTAAAAATAATTTGAGTTACAGAATAATAAATTCCTTGGAGAGCTGGCATTAAACGATATGACGCAAAAGCATAAAGTGATATGACTGGAAGAGCGTTCAATAATGAACCGCTCTGCATCATTAAATAAAGAATTATTAAAATAATCCCACCAAAAACCACTGCCTCAATAATTAAACGAGGCATTTTGCCAATAATGTCTATTGATGCAGAATGTCGAGCCAAAGTGTGGGATGGGAAACTAAAACGGTCAACACAAACTTTTTCCAAACCACCTACTTTTACTTCTTTAAAAGCACCAAAAGCTTCGATTAAGGCAGTAAAACAAAGTCCATTTGCTTTAAGACGCTCTTTGCCTATTCGAGCAGTATAACCCTTAGAAAATTTGAAAATAAGAAAATAGACTGTACCTAGCGATAAGCCTACAATCAATGTCAATTTATAATCTATAAATAATAAAAGAGTAAGAAGTACAATACTGATTGCAGATTGTGTAATCAAATTAATCATTGAACCTAGACCTCTATCAATAACTAATTTTACCTCAGATAAAATATTCTTTCCTAATTCTCCACTATGACGATTTAAAAACCAACTATAGGGTTGTTGTAGGTACCCTTCCATAATTCTTTTAGCAGTTTTATGTCTACAAATTGTATTAAATGTTGTTTGAACGTATATAGTTAAAGCCTTAAAAGCAATTGAAGTAACTAGTAAAAAGAAACACAAAATTCCTAGAAAAAAAAGGAATTGTTGTTTGGTTTCAACTCCAATTATACTTGTTACTTGAAATAGATTTTTTAAAATTGAATTAGTATCCACTAATTCTGGATTGACTAAAACTGAAATAAACGGCATTACCGATGCTACACCGACCATTTCAAGCAAAGCCATTATTAATACCATTAATAAAATTAAGATTACTTTTTTTGATCACTTGGATCTAGCAGATATAAGATTTTCTTAATTTTTGGCATTAATTTTAAAACTCAATTAAATTATTTAAAGTATAAAATTGTGTCATAATCTAGGTAATATCTTAAAACTTTACTTCTAAGAGTATTAAGTTTCTATAGAAATTTTACAATAGATTGTCCATTTAAGATAAATATTGTAAAATGATTAATTTTAATCTTACATTTTTCTTAAAATGAATGTTATGTAAGAGGCCTCTTTTAAACTAAATTTTTTTGGTTTTTCACACAGTGGTTTAAGTATTTTAAACATAATATCTACCCATTCTTTTTTAATTTTATTTCTATTTCTATTATTCAGGTTATTAACCATTTCAATTAATAAATGAGATATAGGTCTTAATCCAGTATTCCAAAAATCTACAATTATTTTATTTGGCCAAGCTACTCGAATATCTTCAATAATAAATCCTGCTTTTTTTATATGGTTGATCCATTCTTTAGTATTATACTTAATGCCTTTCATCTCTACTGACCTTTTTCTATCTAATATCTTAAAAGCCTCTTTGCTTAGAAATGGTTTTAATTCAAATATGGTTGATAAAAGTTTCTCTGTAGAAAATTCTAAAACTGCATAAGAATCTTTATTTAAAACTCTATTAACATCTTTTAATAAAATGGGAGCATTTTTAGTCCAATATAATGCATTACTATGTAAAAAGTTAAATTCATTGTCATTGAATGGTAAAGGTAAAATATTATTATCATGTTTTATTAATCTTTTAAAAATTTTTAGCTTTTTTGATTTTGCCAACATACCTGTTTTCCAATCAGTTCCTACATCAAAATTTTTTATAGGATTCTTAATTATTTTAGGCACGTATTTTTTTGAGAAAGAATTATAAATATCTACAAACTTTTTATTGTGTGAAAAATTTTTTTTTGTATCTGTAAAACAATCAAATGAATTATCGAATTTACCACCTTGATGAAGGAAAACATAGACACCATCTCCACAACAAATATCTATCGATTTACCTCTCCACTTAATATCTGCCCAAGTACTACTCTGAAAATATTTGACTGCAGCATTTTCAGGTCTTAACCAATAAAACTCTAAAAAAGATTTGAATTTTTTATCATCAATTGACATCGGGGACTTTTTATATATTTAGAACTTTATTACAATCTTTAATTTATGTTTTTTTAATTAAAATTGTTCTATCAGAAAGAAGTTTGCATTTAATATTTTTGGATAATCCCAGTGTATTCTGGATCGTTTTTACTTTCATATTAATATAATTATATTCCAATGGCGGAAACTTAAAATTTTTTCTATCAGAATTGAATTTGCCACTGATTATGCCTTTGATAATTTTATTAACTAACCCGTTAACTTTCATGAGTTTGAGAAGTAACTCAAATGATCTCCAATTTGATGATTTAGATAAATTTTCTCTATTTTTAGCAATATTTTCCCATACTTTGATCATTTTTTCAGAAGCTAACTCATCATCATCAATATAAATTTTTTTGGAAACAAGGTCAGGTAAGTCTTTTTTTGAAAATTTTTCCATATTTAATTTTGACTCATTAAGTACAGAGTTTACTTTTTTTTCAAGATCTTCTTTAGATCTAATTAAATATCCCAAATCATTTGATAACTCATTTCCATAATCTTGTTTAAAAGGTACATATGTTAAGAGTGGTTTGTCTGAAATTGTGGCCTCAAGTGCTGTAGTACAGCCATTATGCATTATCGCAAATGCGTTTTTAACCCAGCTAGTTATTGAACCCTCGCGAACTACATGTACATTTGGAACACCTTTAAGATAAATTTTCCAGGATTGCATATCTTCATTTTGATGTGGGCGCAAAACTATCTCGTAGCCTTTGTTATTATTAGCCAAATGAATTATTGCATCCATAAATGATGCCGTAATACGATAATGTTCTGCTGCAATAAGAAAGTTGTTAATTAATAAACTTGGCTCTCGCTCATAATGTCCATTCTCCCTTTCTCTCCAAATTAAATTTTTAAATGGCATAGCATAATTGGCATAAGTCATATTAGAAATTACCAACAAGAAAGGTTTTTTAGGAGCTTCCTTTGGATAGCTCCAATAATTTGATAAAATAGGTTTCCATAAATCAACACGGGGTGAACCGGTTTTATAAAACTTTGAAGATTGATTTGGATATATCTTTTTTAAAGTTTCATGATCATCTGGACCCCATCCAAAAACTGCAGCTGAGTCCTTTATGGTTTGTTCAGAAAATCTTTTTCTTGCAAAATTATCAAAACCATGATGGCTAATTCTATTTTCCTCGTCAATACTTGTAATAAGATTGCCATTTTTTATTAGAGCTTTATGTCTGGCTATTTTTTGTGCAGCTGGTGTGAGAGATTTTGTATGAAATATTCCAGGTGCAAGAACACCTCTTCTCATGCCTTTTTCAATACTTTCTGTATCCGATATAATAACATCATGTCCTCTAGAAGCCGCTAATGTTCCCAAGAGAAGCTTACTATCTAATTCACGTGTTACATTTTCTAGGTGTATATATATATTCATTTAAAATTTAAGTATTCTTAAGTATCATATTAAATCAATTTAATTTGATTTTTTTATTTTTTATTAAAAAATTTAATTTTAAAAAGTCAACTTCATTATCTATATTAACAGTTTCAATTTTATTTTTTGAAAAATATCCATAATTTCTTCTTTTTATAAATTTTCTATAATCTTCTATATCCTTAATTTTGTAAAGAAACAGACATCCTGATGGTCTAAATTGATTTGCAATATCTTGACCGCGAGCAACTTTTTTGTTCATTGGTTTCCACTCTTTTTTTTTATATATGGTTCCAATATTCAAGTAAAGTCTTTCAAGATGAACTAGATTTTCAAATTTTTTGTTTTTTTTCAATATATTAATACCTGAAGATATAATATTTTTTGGTCGAATAGGTGAGGTTGGTTGCAATAAGGCAATGTACTTATATCTTTTGAAGTTTTTGATTTTTTTTAATGCGTGAACAATTGCAAAATAAACTTTAGAATAATCTCCTGAAATATTTTTAGGTCTTTTGAAAAAATTTACTTTCTCATTAATTGAAATTTTATGGATTATTTTTGAGTCACTTGACACGTAAATATCCTCTTTTTTTGCGTATTTTTTTGCATATTTAATTGTCCAATAAATTAATGGCTTACCATTAATTTTTCTCGTATTTTTATTTTTGACTCTTTTTGAACCAGATCTAGCAGGAATAAATATTAGAGTTTCATTCATACTTTATTAAATTTAATAATATTTTTTAAGCAAAAACTAAAAAAAAAATTTAAAATATTTCTTGTTTTCTTATCCATTTAGTTTTCTTTTTCTCCCAAAGATGATTAGGTCTAAATTTATCAATAATTTCAAGAGCTTCTTTTGTGGAGTATCCCATAAATTCAAAACAATCTTTTGCATACCTCTTAGGAAATTCACCATCAAACTTTTTACAAAGGTTTATTCCCTCTTCTCTAGTAATATGTCCATGTCTTATTTCTTGTGATGCATCTAATCTACATCTTCCTATCCCAAACTTTATATAAGAACAATAAAAATGGAGATATTCCATTTTATCATCTACAGAAGCATAACGGCCATGAGTCCCATCTGATTTATAATCATCTAAAGTAAAACCACTATTTTTAGTAGTATAATAATATATTTCCTGTGGATCCCATTTTAAAAACCATCCTAGAAATAAAATATTTAAATTCATCTTCTCAAGATCTTTATTTTTTAGAGGTTTGTAAGGTATAAAATCTTGATCTCTTAAAAAATTATATTTTTTTTTAATATCTTTAACTTTTAATCCTGCGATATGTATATCATCTAATTCATCATCATTTGTAAGCCATTCTAAAGGAAAATAGGCATCTGTCACAGTGGAACTCCCGTAGTCAGAATAATGTTCTCCATAAAAAACTAAATTAATTCCAAAAATTTTAGCCATTTTAGCTGCATAAGTCTTTATTCCTATCTTGAAAGGTTGAGAGGGATGTAAAATATTTTTAAATGCTTCTCTAGTAAGAACCGACAGAACTTTTCCATTTGGATTAAAAGTATAATTATCAAAACCTCCAACATTTACCCAATTTATTAAATTTTTCATTCCCATATCTGTTTTAAGAATTGGGCTATAAGTAACTGTTAATGGATTCATTTTGAATTTATATTTTAAAATATGAGCCTGGAACATGCTGTCTTTACCTCCAGACCCAGATATGATGCAGTCATATTTTCCATCCTTGGATCTGTATTTATCACAAATTTTCCACAACTCTTTTTCTCTAAGTTCCCAATTAATTTTTTTACTTCTCTCTATATTTCTGCATGCAGAGCAAATTCCTTTTTCATCAAATTCTAAAGTTGATTTTTTTTGGTTGGATGATTGATTTTTTGTTTCATTCATAGAATGAGGTTTTTGATTGGTTAATAGACAGGACTTGCAATGAACCACAATATTTTTTTCGTTATTCATTTTATAACTTTTTAAAATTCCTTAATAAATTTAAACCATTTTTTCCACTAAGCTCGGGATGAAACTGATAAAAATATAGATTTTTATTTTCATAAGAGGAGATAATCTTTTTACCGTTTATTTCAACAAATGTTACATTTTTTTCTTTTGTATCTAAATTACAATAATATTTATGAGCAAAATAAAAATATTTATTGTTCAAATCTTTTTTTTTATTTTTACATTTTAATTTAAGCCAATTAATTATTGGCAAAGGTATTGAAGTATTTTCAATTTTTTTTACATTTCCTTTTATTAAAGACAAAGATCTAATTTTTTTATTATTAGTAATTTCATAACTTTGAAGAGATAATTGAAATCCTAAACAAATACCTAATATTGGGTTTAGATTTTTATTAAATCTTTTAATCTCAAGATCTAATTTATTTTTTTTTAAGATATTCATTGCATGAGATGCTGATCCCATCCCAGGTAAAACAATTTTTTCATAATTAATCATATCTTTTTTTTTTTCAATTAATCCACAATTAACTCCAATCCTATTAAAAGCTTTTTTAATATTAAAGATATTTCCACATCCATAATTAATAATTCCTATTTTCATAAATATATTAATAAAATTTTTCAAAATGAAGCGAATGAGATATTGCTACACTATTCACTTTTTTCATTAAAGTTTTTTTAATGTCATTTGTATGTCTTATTCCTCCAGAATAAATGATAGGTATTGAAATTTTTAAACTTTGAACATAATTCAATAGCTCAAAATCAGGACCATTAAACATTCCATCGTTCATTATACTACTAATTATTACCTCACCTGCTTGACTATTTTTTATATCTAATATCCAATCTTTTAGCTTGATTTTTGGATGTATCCTGCCACTTTCAAAAAAGATATACCAATCATTGAAAACTTTTTTTGTTTGAACTAATACTCCTATGCTTTGAGACCCATAAATTTCAGAGCTTTGATTTATTAGATCAAAATTATTATTTAAAGCTGAGTTAATATATATTTTGTCCACGCCTATTTTAAATAATTTATTAATGTGATTTAAGTTTTTTATACCACCTGCATAAGATACTGGTATATCGATGAACGAGCTTAAAGTTTTGATTGTTTTAAAATCTATTTTTTTATCGAAAATTGAGGTCGTTATATCTTCAATAAAAATTTCTTTAACTGACATATTAAGATATCTTTTTATTATTGGCTCTAAATTGGCAGATACAACTCTTAAGCCCTCCATTCTCATTCCTTTAATGAGCTTGCCATCTTTAATTTCTAGTCTTGGTATTATTTTTTTTTTGATATTCAATTTATTGCTTATTTTTTTTGTATAAAATTGTTATAACTTTTCCAATTACCAAGATCATGCCACTTGTTATGATTAACTGGGTAAACACCTATCTTCTTTTTTTTTTTCTTGAGTCTCAGAATAAATGTATCCATATCTAATTTCTTATTTTTATTTATAATCTTAAATTCTTTTCTATTAATCAAATATACACCTGTATTAAACAAAAAGTCATAGTTTGGTTTTTCTTTAAATGCAAAAAAATTATTTTTTTTATTTAATTCACATACTCCGTATGGGAATTTAATCGATTTTTTTGATACAATAATTGTGATATCATTTTTATTTTCATTATGAAATTTTAAAACTTTCTTATAATTTATACTTATAAGAACATCGCAATTAGAAACAAAAAATAAATTTTCTTTATTATCTTTTAGGTAAGATAGGGCACCTGCTGTCCCTAATTTTTTACTTTCTTTGATTAACTTATAATTAATATTTGCTCTGTTTTTTTTAAAATGGTTGTTAATCGCTAAATGCTTATAATTTGTTGTTACATAAAAATTATTTATATTATGATTCAAAAAATTAGATACAATTAAATCAATTATTGTTTCATCTCCCATAGGTAAAAGAGGTTTAGGAAAAATTTTTGTATACGGCTGCATTCTTACACCTTCACCCCCAGCCATTATTACCACTCCCAAATTTTTTGAATTTTTTTTTATATCATCGGATAAATTTTCATTTTCAATTACATCCTCAAGGTGAAAAACTTTTATTAATTTTTTTTTCGTGTTAACAACAGGGATTAAGTAAATTTTTTTTTCCAAAAAAATTTTTCTTAATTTTTTTTTTTCTATTTGATTTTCGTAAACAAAAATTGGATTTTTATTATAAATATTTTTTATTGAATTATCTAACCTATATCCTTTGATAATTGATTTTCTTATATCTCCGTCACTTAAAGTCCCAGCTAACTTTTTATTTTTTCCAACAACGACTATTGTTTTTGATCCATATTTATTTAAGATTTTAATTGCTCGTCTAATACTTTCGTTAATTAAAATTTGCATAATTTAATTGTAATAATTACCATTAGGTTATATTAAGTGCGAATGAAAATATCAGTATTTGGATCAGGATCAATAGGTTTAAGACATTTAACTAACTTAATAAAACTTAGAAAAGAATTGAATATTAGTTCAATTTTTAGTTACGACACAAAAAACAAAAAAAAATTTTTAGGAGATAGTAAAAATTTTACATTTACTCAAAATCTTGAAGAAGCTGCAAAAAATTGCGATGTTGCTTTTATTTGTGTGCCCACACACCTTCACAATCAAACAATTAACAAAATATTGAAATATACTAAATGTCACTTTTACATTGAAAAACCTTTATCAAGTGAAATTAAGGACTGTTTAAAAACTTTAAAAAAAATAAAGAAAATCAAAAAAAAAGTAGGTGTTGGTTATATGCTTGTCAACCATCCAATTATACTTCAAGTGCAGTCTTTAATAAAAAAAAAAGCAATCGGTAAAATTATTTTTGTAAGAGCAGAGTGTGGATTTTATTTACCAAATTGGCATCCATGGGAGGATTACAGAAAATTTTATATGGCTCATAAAAGTCAAGGTGGAGGTGTCTTATTGGATACTAGTCACGAAATAAATTATCTGCAGAGATTATTTGGTAAAGTAAAAAGTTTACAAGGTCTTGTTGGAAAATTTTCAGATCTTGAAATTACTAGTGATGATCTGGCGTTATCGATTTTAAATTTTGAAAAAGAAAAAATAATTGGGCATGTGCACCTAGATCTTTTGCAGTATGAAAAATCAAGGTCATTTAAAATAATTGGAACTAAAGGAGTTATTGAAGGCTCACTAGCATCTAATAAGATAAAGATATTTTATAATAATAAGAAAAAAGCTTTTGAAAAAAAATTTAATTACAACTTCAACAATATATATTTTACTCAGTTAAGACAATTTTGGGCTTTAATTAATAATAAAAAAAGTAACCTTTGTACTGGAGAAGAAGCTTACCATACTATGCAAATAATTGAAGGAATACGAAAATCTAATAAATTAGGAAAAAAAATTCAGATTATATAAGTTACTTCAAATCTTGAAAATTTTTTTTTAAATCACATTTAAAAGAAATAATTTTTTTTGCAATCTTTTGTGGTGTACCCTGTCTATAAAAAGGACTTCCTGCTTTAAAAAGTTTTTTTTTATCAAGAGCTAAAGCTTTTCGAATGCTTATTTCTATATTATTTTTTTCATATTTAGAATTAATTATGTTCTGGGAAATTATTCTTCCATTCTGTCTATTTCCGATGTTGACTGTTGGTATTCCTAAACTAGGTGTTTCAAGAACACCACTTGATGAGTTCCCAATTACAACATTTGAAAGTTTCATTAAAGATATGTAATTTAAGTGTCCAAGAGATGAATAAAAAAAAGTATTTTTATTCCTATTAGTAAAATTTAAGATTTTTTTTTTTATTTCTTTATTTTCATGATCAAAATTTGGAGATGTAAAAATTTTTATCACATCATTAAATTTTTTTAGTGCAGCGATTAAATTTGAAACTTGATAGTTTGCACTATTTTTTTCAAGTGTAGTTGGATGAAATGTGATAAGAAAGATTTTTTTATCTAGGTTTATTTTTAATTCATCTTCTAAATCAAATTTTGATTTAAATTTTGTATTTTTAATGGAATATGCTCCTAATCCTCCGTAATTAAAGATTGTTTTTGGATTTTCACCTAATTGGATCAACCGCTTTCTATAATCATCATGAATAGGGAAATGTAAATGAGATAATTTAGATATTGAATGCCTGATAGAGTCATCTATTGCACCTAAAGTTACTTCGCCACCATGAATGTGAACAATTGGAGTTCTATGAGACATTGAGGCTATAGCACAACCTAATAATTCATATCTATCACCTAAAATTACAATTTTTTCTGGCTTTAATTTATATAATATATTTGAACAATTTGTTATGGATTGAGAAATATAATTTGAGATATCTTTTTCTGTAAAACTTTTTTTAATTAGTTGTTTCTTAAAAATATTATTTTTAAGTCCGTCTTTTTCAATTTCTTTAAAGGTATTTCCATACTCCTTACTTAAATGAGATCCTGTGACAAGCACAAAAACTTTTACTTTTTTATTTTTTTTTACCTCTAATATAACATTTCTCAGTAAACCATAATCTGCTCTTGAACTTGAAATGAATAATATTTTTTTCATAAATTATTTTAATAACTGATTTTTTTTATACATTTTTGTACTTTTTCTTCCTAAAAACTTTTGAAATTTAAAAGGAGATATTCCCGTACCAGGTCTTTTGGATGTTACGTTATTTTCACTAAATTTTTCGCCAATCATGATGTCATTTTTTGCAACTAGAGATTTTCTTACTAATAATTTTGTTTTTTTTTCACTCTTAGTAATTATTTTATCATATGAACCTAAAATTTTTTCTGTATCTCTTATAAATCTAACCATCTGGAATAATTCTTGAGGTTCAAGACTTGCTTTATGATCTGGACCATTAAATTTTTTTGATAATGTAAAATGTTTTTCAATTACTTTACACCCTAAAGTAATTGCTATTGATGGGGTAATGATACTTGCTGAATGATCAGAGTAACCTACTTCATATCCAAATTTTTTTAATTTCTTTATAAAATTAAGATTTAAATCATTTAGTTTTGCAGGATAATCTGATGTACAATGTAAAATAATTAAATCTTTTTTTCCTTTCT
The DNA here is from genome assembly GCA_902627935.1 of uncultured Pelagibacteraceae bacterium. Lineage (GTDB taxonomy): Bacteria > Pseudomonadota > Alphaproteobacteria > Pelagibacterales > Pelagibacteraceae > Pelagibacter. Next base: position 12,436 of record CACOLA010000002.1, read on the forward strand.
TTAGAACCTTTAGAGATTGTCTAATCTCTTGGATGGTTGCCATGCCAGTTGAAAGAAGAATTTTTTTTTTTAATTTTGAAATTTTTTTTAAAAATAAATAATTTGTTATTTCTCCAGAAGGTATTTTTATAAAGTCTAAGTTATATTCAAGGAGTAATTTCAAACTTTTTTCATCAAAGGCAGTGCTTAAAAATTTAATTTTTCTTTTTTTAGAGTATTTTATCAATTCTTTATGATTATTCTCACTTAATTGATATTTTTTTAACATTGAATATTGAGAAGTATTATTTTTTAAATTTCTTTTTTGATAATCAGCGGTTTTGGTATTTTTTAGTATAAGGTCATCTACATTAAAAGTTTGAAATTTAACATAATCAGCGCCCGCTTTAGATGCTACATCAATTAATTTTTTTGCTAAACTAATACTACCATTATGGTTAACTCCTGCCTCAGCAATAATTATTGTTTTATTTTTTTTTAAACTCAAATTTAAATCCTCTAAAATTTATATAAACGCAATCAAAATTTTTATATGTAAAGGCTTTTATTTTTTTTTTAATATTTGCTTTTGTATCCTTTAATTTTATTTCTCTAGCAATTTCAAATTCTTTTTTACTATAAGCTTTTCTTTTCCATTTAAAATTATCGTTTTTTTTTATTTGTCCTTTAATCAAAGAACTTATAAAATTTTTAGCTTGTTCAAAAATACTTTTATGCGTCATAGATATTAGTTTATCTAAATTTAGTGTTTTATAAGATGTTTTAAATTTTTTTACATTTATGATTTTACCATTATCAAATCTATCATTTATCATGTGTATCGTACTTCCATAAAAATTTACTTTATCAAGTAGCGCAAAATTATAACATCCAAAACCTGGATATTCTGGGGGCCCGGGATGAAAATTAAATGACTCATTTCGTATTTTCTCAATTATTTCTTTATTGATATATTTTGAATTAAGAAATGAAATTAGATAATCATATTTTTTTAAAATCTTTATCTTTTTTTTTTTACTACTGTCAATATAATCAAAACTTATTCTTTTTAATCTCAGAAACTTTATAAGTTTTTTTGAAACATTATGATTATAATTAGTGATTATTAATAGTTTCATATATTTTTTTTATATATTTTGAAATTTTATCTACGTCAGCTTTAGAAATATTGTCATCAGATGGCAAACAAAGACAACTTGAATAAAAATTATTTGCATTAAAAATATTAACTTTTTGAAATTTTTTTAAATATATTTGTAAATTAAGGGGTCTCCATATTCTTCTTGTCTCAATTCCTTTTTTAGAAAGGCCTACACTGATATTTTCTGTTTGCTTAAAATCAAGCTTTTTAAAATTTATCACATTCATCCAATAATTATTTTTAGTGTTATTTTCAAAGGATAGAATTTCGATGTTTTTTGTCTTTTTAAAATTCAAAACATATCTTTTATAAATATTTTTTCTAAGTGAAATTTTTTTTCTTAATCTTTTCAATTGAGATATTCCTAAAGCAGCACATATACTGTTCATTTTATAATTATATCCACACTCATTATGAATATAGTTAAAGGTATCGTCTTTAGCCTGATTTGCTAAGTACTGCGCTTTAAGGTAGAAATTTTTATTGTTAGTGATTATTGCACCTCCAGAACCAGTTGTGATTATTTTATTTGCGTTAAAAGAAAGGCACCCTAAATCACCAATACTTCCACAATGTTTATATTTGTCTTTTTTCACATATGAACCTAAAGCTTCCGCAGCATCTTCTAATATAAAGATATTTCTTTTTTTACATATTTTTTTTAACTCATAAAAATTACATGCTCTTCCCCACATGTGCGCGACTATTATGACTTTGATAATTTTTTTAGTTTTTTTGTTAATTGTTTTGTTATTTTTAAATATTGTTTTTTTTTTAATAAAATTGATTACATCGTTTATTTTAAGATTGTGATATCGATCTACATCAAAAATAATCGGTTTAGCTCCTAGGTATAGAATGGGATTAACAGTGGCTATAAAAGTCAAGGAAGGAACTATTACTTCACAAGTATGATTCACACCTAAGATTTTCAATCCTAAATGAATTGCAGATGTGCCAGAATTCAAGGCCACGGAGTACTTTGTTTTACAGAAACTTGAAAGTTTATTTTCAAAATTATTGACTGTTTTTGAAGAAGTTGAAATCCACTGACTTTTTAAAACTTTCCTTATATAGCTTATGTCATCTTTGTGAATATGTGGAACTGATAATTTCATTTATTTAAAATATTTTTTATACCATAATACTGTTTCATTTAATCCTTTTTCAAAATTATGTTTTGATTTAGCATACCTCAAACTTTTGCTCATATCTGGTCTTCTTTTTTCTGGAGAATTGTCTTTTTGTAAACTTGAAGATATGAGTGTTTTTTTTAATTTTAAAATTTTATTAATTTTTTGAGCCAATTTCATAATAGATATATCTTTTTCAGGTGATCCAATATTAAAAATTTTTTTGTTTGAATTTTTCGCGTGAGAAATATTTATAATTAATCTGGTTGCAAATTTTACATCGCAGAAAGTTCTTCTATGATTTGGGTTATTAATAATGATTTTTGATTTATTAGATTTTAAAATTTTTTGAGTCAATTGCGGTATCACATGTGCAAATCCCATATCTGGACCAAAAATATTATGAGGTCGAAATATTACAAAATTTAAGTTAGAGTAATTAATCAAATATTCTCCAACAATTTTTGATAAAAAATACGAAGTTCTCGGGTTAAAATCATTTGATATTAATAGATCTATGTTTTCAGGCGTAGGATATTTAACTAATTTTTTTCTTAAACTGTAAGAATAGACTTCACTAGTAGATGCAAAACAAATTTTTTTTAATCTTTTTTGTTTTTTTGAGTAATTAATTATATTTATTGATGATAAAATATTTTCATTTAAAGTAACAAATGGATTGTCTATTACTTTTTTAACCCCCAATATAGCGGCAAAATGAAAAATATAATCAAAGTTATATATTTTAGGATAATCTTTTATATTATTAAGGTCCTTCTTTAAAAATCTAACTCTGCGATTTTTCAATATTTTTTTTAAATTCTTGCTTCCAAAATTTTTGGAAAAATTATCAATAATGAAGACTTTATTTTTTTTATTTTTCAATAATTCTTCCGCTAATTTTAGGCCTATAAACCCTGCACCTCCTGTGATTAAATACTTCATACTTATTTTGAACCAATAAAATAACTTTGATAATTTTTATTTTTTAAAATTTTTATCCTTTTTTTTGTTTCAAGAACATGATTTAAATCAATAATCAAAGATTTGTTTTTATATTTAATGTTTAAATTCTTAAATGATTGATGTTTAATTAAATAGACATAAATATCGAAATTTCTTAAATCTTCTTTTTTAATTGAAAAACTATTTAAGTATTTCCAATAATTAACAATTGGGTCATAAAAGTTTATTTTACATTGCATATTTTTAAAAAAATTAAAAACTCCCTCAGCAGGAGACATTCTAGTATCATTGGTGTCTTCTCGATAACTCACGCCTATAAGCAAAACTTTTTTTGATAATATTTTTTTACCAAATTTTGCTTTAATTTCTGACATGACATCAAATGTCATTTTTTGATTTATTTCGACAGCTTTGCTACTTAAAGGGAAATTAAAATTTTTTTTTAAAATTTGTCTTGATGAAGCGCCTGCAAATAATGGATCTTTTGTCAAACAATACCCACCAACCCCTACACCTGACCTCATTATATTACTGTGTGTGTGACGCTGCCTTATACAATTTAATATTTTTTCTAAATCAAGATTATTTATTGAGCAAAATTTTCTCCACTCCTCAATAAAAGCTATATTGGTCGCTCTATAACTATTTTCAATAATTTTACAAGTTTCAGACTCACTTGGAGAATTAAATTCAACAATTTTACTCGAGGGAAGTTTAAAAACATCATTAAAAATTTTTTTTGTATACCTAAGTGCTGCTTTGTCTTTAGATCCTATTATTCTTTCTATATTATTCATTGAGACGTAATAATCTTTCCCTGGTGTAATCCTCTCAAAAGAATGGCAAAGTAAAAATTTTTTTATTCTACGTTTGTTTAAATTTTTTTTGATTAATGGTTCCAGAATTTTATCAGTTGTACCAGGTGGTAAAGTCGATTGGATAATAATTAGACATCCACTTTTTATCCTATTTGAAATTTGATCAATATTTTTAACATAATTCTCTAAATCAACTTTATTCTTAGAAAAATTATAGTCACAATTTGAACAAACAAATATTACATCTGCATCAGAATATTCTCTTTTATCTGTTGATGCTTTAATTCTCTTTTCTTTTAATAATTTAGAATAGAATTTTGAAAAATGTTTATCATCAACTATTTTTGGGTTCTGTTTAGAATTTATTTTATTTAAAATTTCTAACCCTTTTTTGGAATTTTTTTCAACACCAACTACGTTATACAAATATTTATTATTTTTTTTAGCACCAGCACAAAAAGTCATCATGGCTAAACCAACATAGCCTAGGCCTTGAACTACAATTTTCTTCATTTCAAAATGATATTATATATGTCGATTAGAAATTAACGATAAAAAAAAATATCTTAAATGATTAATTCAATTTTAAATACTATAAAAATTTTTTTCAGTGCATAAATCAAGCCGATTGAGCTATTAGTACTGGTCAGCTGCACGCATTACTGCGCTTCCACATCCAGCCTATCAACGTGGTGGTCTACCACGGCTCTATAGGAAGAACTAGTTTTGAGGTGAGTTTCCCGCTTAGATGCTTTCAGCAGTTATCTCGTCCATACTTAGCTACCCGGCACTGCAGCTGGCGCTACAACCGGTCCACCAGTGGTATGTTCAACCCGGTCCTCTCGTACTAGGGTCAACTCCTCTCAATTCTTCTACACGCATAGCAGATAGGGACCGAACTGTCTCACGACGTTCTGAACCCAGCTCACGTACCACTTTAATTGGCGAACAGCCAAACCCTTGGGACCTGCTCCAGCCCCAGGATGTGATGAGCCGACATCGAGGTGCCAAACACTGCCGTCGATATGAGCTCTTGGGCAGTATCAGCCTGTTATCCCCGGCGTACCTTTTATCCGTTGAGCGATGGCCCTTCCACTCAGAACCACCGGATCACTATGACCGACTTTCGTCTCTGCTCGACTTGTCAGTCTCACAGTCAGGCAGGCTTATGCCATTGCACTCTCCGAACGATTTCTGACCGTTCTGAGCCTACCTTCGCACGCCTCCGTTACTATTTGGGAGGCGACCGCCCCAGTCAAACTACCCACCATACAATGTCTTGATGCCGGATAACGGCAATCAGTTAGATATCAAGAAAAACAAAAGAGGTATTTCACTGGTGACTCCACAAAAGCTGACGCCATTGCTTCAATGTCTCCCTCCTATGCTAAATATGTTTTTCCTAACACCAATGTAAAGTTGCAGTAAAGGTGCACGGGGTCTTTCCGTCTAACTACGCGAACTCCGCATCTTCACGGAGAATTCAATTTCACTGAGTTGATGTTGGAGACAGCGGAGAAATCGTTACGCCATTCATGCAGGTCGGAACTTACCCGACAAGGAATTTCGCTACCTTAGGACCGTTATAGTTACGGCCGCCGTTTACTGGGGCTTCAGAAGTTAGCTTGCACCAACCGCATTAACCTTCCAGCACCGGGCAGGCGTCAGACCCTATACATCCACTTACGTGTTAGCAGAGCCCTGTGTTTTTGATAAACAGTCGCTTCTCCCTGGCTTGTGCCACCCTCTTATAGTTGCCTATAAAAAGGTCTTCCTTATCCCGAAGTTACGGAAGCATTTTGCCGAGTTCCTTCAACATCATTCTCTCAAGCGCCTAAATATACTCTATTAATCCACCTGTGTCGGTTTAGGGTACGGTCTTATGATGGAGCTATTTCTTGGAACCTTTTCGCGGCAAGTTCAATCCATTAAGAACTCACAACTTACAAGATTCGTCACTACCATCTGGTTAAGGAATATTAACCTTATTTCCATCGACTACGGCTTTCGCCCTCGCCTTAGGTGCCGACTAACTCTGCGCGGATTAACCTTGCGCAGAAACCCTTGGATTTTCGGCGAAGAAGTTTTTCACTTCTTTTATCGTTACTTATGTCAGCATTCGCACTTCTGATACCTCCAGGATCCTTCGCAGGTATCCCTTCACAGGCTTACAGAACGTTCCGCTACCGCTTATAAAGTTCGAAAACTTTATAAACCCACAGATTCGGTATATGATTTTAGCCCCGTTACATCTTCGGCGCAGAAACTCTATTAGACCGGTGAGCTGTTACGCTATCTTTAAAGGATGGCTGCTTCTAAGCCAACCTCCCGGCTGTTAAGGAATTTCCACATCCTTTCACACTTAATCATAATTTGGGGACCTTATCTGGTGGTCTGGGCTCTTTCCCTCTCGACCATGGACCTTAGCACCCACAGTCTGTCTGATGAAGAACAACATTTAGCATTCGGAGTTTTATTAGGTTTGGTAAGAATCTCTTCCCCCTAGCCCATTTAGTGCTCTACCTCTAAACGTCTATTTATTCATCGCACTACCTAAATAGTTTTCGCGGAAAACCAGCTATCTACGAATTTGGTTGGCCTTTCACCCCTTACCACAAGTCATCCAAAGACTTTTCAACGTCAACTGGTTCGGTCCTCCGGTAAGTGTTACCTTACTTTCAACCTGCTCATGGTAAGCTCATTCGTTTTCGGGTCTAATTCATAAAACTAGTCGCCCTATTAAGACTTGCTTTCGCTGCGCCTACACCTAGATGGCTTAAGCTTGCTTTATAAATTAAGTCACTGACCCATTATACAAAAGGTACGCCGTCACTCTAAAAAGAGCTTCGACTGATTGTAGGCATGCGGTTTCAGGTTCTATTTCACTCCCCTAATAGGGGTTCTTTTCACCTTTCCCTCACGGTACTAGTTCACTATCGGTCACTGAAGAGTATTTAGGCTTAGAGGGTGGTCCCCCTATATTCGAGCAGGATTTCACGTGTCCCGCTTTACTCAAGAATTTTATTAAACATTACTCATACGGGACTATCACCCTCTGTGGTTAGCTTTTCCAAACTATTCAAATTTTTTCAACAAAACTACTGGCCTAATCCGCTTTCGCTCGCCACTACTAACGGAATCTCAATTGATTTCTTTTCCTCTGGTTACTTAGATGTTTCAGTTCTCCAGGTTGTCTCTTTAAACCTATGTATTCAGTTTAAAGTACCACATAAAGTGGTGGGTTTCCCCATTCGGAAATTTTCGGATCAAAACTTACATACAGTTCCCCGAAACTTATCGCAGTATATCACGTCCTTCTTCGGCTTTCAGTGCCAAGGCATCCGCCACACGCCCTTAAACGCTTGATTTATGCACAGAAAAAAATTCTGTGTTGAATCAAATTTTTAATTGAACATTAGTTAATAACATTTCTAATGTTCGGATATAGATATTGATATTAATTATTATTTATTCACATTTTATATAGCTAAGTGTTTTGGTGGAGGATAGCGGGATCGAACCGCTGACCTCCTGAATGCAAATCAGGCGCTCTCCCAGCTGAGCTAATCCCCCTTAATCTAAATTGGTGGGCCGAGAAAGACTCGAACTTTCGACCCCACCCTTATCAAGGGTGTGCTCTAACCAACTGAGCTACCGGCCCCCATGCAAGAGAAACACTATTTTAAGAAGAGAAATGAGGACGGTCAACATTACCTATGTATATTATTTAGAATAAAATTTTATTTTTATTCATCCTTAGAAAGGAGGTAATCCAGCCGCAGGTTCCCCTACGGCTACCTTGTTACGACTTCACCCCAGTCGCTGACTATACCGTGGTCAAGGGTTTTAAGCCTTGCCTTAAGGTAGAACCAACTCCCATGGTGTGACGGGCGGTGTGTACAAGACCCGGGAACGCATTCACCGTGGCACGCTGATCCACGATTACTAGTAATTCCAGCTTCATGCACTCGAGTTGCAGAGTGCAATCCGAACTGAGGTATCTTTTAAGGATTTGCTTAACGTCGCCGTCTTGCTTCCTGTTGTAGATACCATTGTAGCACGTGTGTAGCCCAACACGTAAGGGCCATGAGGACTTGACGTCATCCCCACCTTCCTCCAGCTTATCACTGGCAGTTCTTTCAGAGTGCCCAACTTAATGATGGCAACTAAAAGTGAGGGTTGCGCTCGTTGCGGGACTTAACCCAACATCTCACGACACGAGCTGACGACAGCCATGCAGCACCTGTGTTTCGTCCGGCCGAACCGAAAACTCTAATCTCTTAGAGTCGCGACGAACATGTCAAGTGTTGGTAAGGTTCTGCGCGTATCTTCGAATTAAACCACATGCTCCACTACTTGTGCGGGTCCCCGTCAATTCATTTGAGTTTTAACCTTGCGGTCGTACTCCCCAGGCGGTGTGTTTATCGCTTTCGCTGCGACACTGAAAATAAATTTCCAACGTCTAACACACATCGTTTACGGCATGGACTACGAGGGTATCTAATCCTCTTCGCTACCCATGCTTTCGTTCCTCAGTGTCAGTAATGATCCAGAAAGCTGCCTTCGCAATTGGTATTCTTTCTAATATCTACGAATTTCACCTCTACACTAGAAATTCTGCTTTCCTCTATCATACTCTAGCTGAAAAGTTTTGATGGCAGTTCCAGAGTTAAGCTCTGGGATTTCACCACCAACTTTTTCAACAACCTACGAACTCTTTAAGCCCAGTAATTCCGAACTACGCTAGGTCCCTTCGTATTACCGCGGCTGCTGGCACGAAGTTAGCCGGACCTTCTTATTCGGGTACAGTCATTTTCTTCCCCGACGAAAGAGCTTTACAACCCAAGGGCCTTCTTCACTCACGCGGCATCGCTGCATCAGAGTTTCCTCCATTGTGCAAGATTCCCCACTGCTGCCTCCCGTAGGAGTTTGGGCCGTGTCTCAGTCCCAATGTGGCTGATCATCCTCTCAAATCAGCTATTGATCAAAGTCTTGGTAGGCCATTACCCCACCAACAAACTAATCAAGTGCAGGCTCATCCAATGGTGCATAAAGCTTTCTCCGTAAAGACTTATCCGGTATTAGCACAAGTTTCCTCGTGTTATTCCGGGCCAAAGGGTAGATACCTACATGTTACTCACCCGTCTGCCACTAAGTATTGCTACTTCGTTCGACTTGCATGTGTTAGGCGTGCCGCCAGCGTACGTTCTGAGCCATGATCAAACTCTCAAGTTTAAAAACGGCGCACACTAGCTTCCATATAAATTCTAAGAATAAAATTTATATGATGTTGAAGTGTGTACGACAAATTTTGGTAACCTTAACCGTCCACACTTCTCTTCTTAAATTTTTACTTTTTCAATAGCTAATTGAGCAAAAAAGGCTCAATAATACTCACTAATTTAATGATATATTAAAATTTAATGAGAAAGTTCGATGCTTATAGGCTAAAATTAAAGGAAATCAAGCATTTAGAAATAAAAAAAATGCAAAAAACCCTTAATTTTTGTGGGTTTTTTTTGATTTTTTCAAATACTAAACTAATAATTGCAATATTTAAAATCTGAGAATGTTTACTAAAATCAAACTAAGAATAAAAAATAAAAATGAAATTTTAGCTCTAGTATTATTATTTGTAATAACCATCGTATTTACAAGTTATTATAATTATACCAAAAAGAATATTTTAAATAATTATAATGAAATAATAAACAATATTTATTTCAAAAAAACTACAAAACATTTTTTTAACAAATTAGAACCAAAATTTAAAAAGATAAGACATAACATTGTTACTGGAGAAACATTTGATAGTATTCTAAGTCAATATTTGATTAATAAAAAAGAAATTCAAAGTTTAAAAAACAAACTTTCAGAAAAAATAAATTTAAATAAACTTAATACAAACCAAAAGATTTACCTAACAATCGATCAATCAAATAATACAATTAAAGACTTTATATTTCAAATTTCAAATAAGGAAAGAATACTTTTAACAAGAAATGATGATGATAATGATTTTAATAAAGAAATTTTACTGACAAAATTAGATAAAAGAATTATTTATCAAGAAAATATCATTCTTCAAAGCCTCTATAAATCAGCTACAGATAAAAAAATACCAGTTAATACAATTTTAGAATTAGCAAGAATATATGGTTTTCAGATAGATTTTCAAAGAGATATAAGAAAACAAGATAGATTTCAAATTATGTACGAAATATTCATTGATGAAAAAGAAAAAATAATTGAGGCAGGAAATATTTTGTTTGCCAATTTAATTCTTAGTGGTGAAGACAACTCTCTTTATTATTTTGATAAGGAAGGAAGTGAAGGTCACTATGATAAAAATGGAAAAAGTATTCAAAAAGCATTAATGAAAACTCCTATTAATGGAGCTAGATTATCTTCTCCGTTTGGTATGAGAAAACATCCAATTGATGGATTTAATAAAATGCATAGAGGTACAGACTTTGCTGCTCCAATGGGAACTCCTATAATGGCTTCAGGTTCTGGCACAATTAGAAAAGCTGGATGGTGTGGGGGCGGAGGAAATTGTGTCGTAATAAAACATAATTCAACTTATAAAACTGTTTATGCTCATATGTCTAAATTTGCTAAAGGAATAAAAAAAGGTGTCAGAGTTAAACAAGGCCAAACAATTGGCTATGTGGGCTCAACTGGCAAATCTACTGGTCCCCATTTACATTATGAAGTTATTGTTAATGGAAAAAAAGTTAATTCTCAAAAATTAAAGTTACCTTCTGGGAAAATTCTCAAAGGAGAAGAGAGAAAAATTTTTGAAACAAAAAAAATTAAGCTTGATGTATTAAAATCAGAAAAAATAATCGGTTTGAATTAATTATTTTGGGGAGATAACATCTACTTCACCATCTTCTTTTTTTATATTCTGATCAGAACTTTCCTCATCAACTACTTTATCACTTTCTTCAGCAACTGCTGAAAATTTTGATTTCCTATAACTTTCTTGCTCACTTAAAATTCTAGTAAAATGATCAGCATGTTGGAAATAATTTTCAGATAAAATTTTATCCCCACTAGATAAAGCCTCCCTGGCTAAATTATTGTATTTTTCAATTAACTTTGAGGCATTATGATTATTTCTACCTGGAATTTTTCTTTGAAAATTCTGATTATTAGAAAAATTTGAACCATATTTTGGTCTTTCACCATTAGATTTAAAATTTCTATCGTTTCTTCTAAAATTATTTCTCCTATTGTTATTATTTCTGAACGTCACCATAAATTACTTATCTATTTTCGTGCTGATTATACATCGATCATTGTTTGCAAGATCTTTGACAACTGAATTAATATAAAAACTATTTTCCTTTAATAATTGTTTAACCTCTTTTTTTTGGTTGAATGCAATTTCTAAAATTAGTTTACCACCATTCTTTATCAGTTCAGATGATTTTTTTATAATTTTTCTGATTTCTGATATACCATCTAAACCACCATCTAGAGCTATCTTTGGCTCAAAGTTAACTACATTTTTATCCAAATATTTTAAATCTAAATTTTTAATATAAGGAGGATTAGATATAATTAAATCATATTTCCCATTAAAGAATTTGTCAATATCTGATTTGAATAATCTAACTCTATCTTTTACTCCTAATTTATTAGCATTTATTTCACATATTTTTAATGCATAACTACTTTTATCCACGCCTGTTGCTCTAAAATCTTTTCGTTCTTTAAGTATTGAAAGTAGAATACATCCCGAACCAAAACCAATATCTAAAAAATTAATATTATTTTTACCTTTATAAATTTTCAAAACTTGCTCTATTATTACCTCTGAGTCAGGCCTTGGTATCAAGACTCCTTCGTCTATATAAAATTCATTTTCCCAAAAAAATTTTTTACCAGTAAGGTAAGCTATAGGTTTGCCTTTGGCTCTCTCACTTATCATTTTTTGAAAGTGTGCATTTTCCTCATAACTTATATCATGGTAAGAATTTAAAATAATAAATTCTCTACTTTTTTTAATTACCTCTGATAATAATATTTCACAATCTAATAAAGCAGATTGAATATTATTTTTTTTTAAAGTTTGATATGCGTTATTAATAGCTTTTTCTAATTTCATAATTAATTTAGACTATTAAGACTATCCTCTTGAGCTTGTAATGTTAAAGATTCTATCATTTCATCAAATGCTTCTCCCTCTAAAAATTCCTCCAATTTATGAATGGTAAGATTTATTCTATGATCTGTAACTCTACCTTGTGGGAAATTATAGGTTCTTATTCTTTCAGATCTATCGCCAGTTCCTATTTTACTTTTTCTATCCTGAGATCTCTCTTGGTCTATTCTCGATCTCTCTAATTCATAAAGTCGTGCTCTTAAAATTTTCATTCCTTTTGCCTTATTTTTATGTTGAGACTTCTCATCCTGTTGAGAAACTGAAAGTCCAGTGGGAATGTGGGTAATTCTTACGGCGCTATCAGTTGTATTAACAGATTGTCCTCCTGGCCCTCCTGCTCTAAAAACATCAATTCTTAGATCAGACTCATTAATTTTTAAATCAACTTCCTCTGCCTCTGGTAATACAGCCACTGTGGCTGCAGACGTATGGACACGACCCTGTGTTTCAGTATCCGGGACTCTTTGAACTCTATGGACTCCACTTTCATACTTAAGCGTGGAATAAATGTTATTTCCCTTAATAGAAGCTATTACTTCTTTTAAACCTCCAGCCTCACTTCTAGAAATAGAAATCAATTCTACAGACCATTTTTTTTTATGGCTCACTTTTTCATACATTTTAAATAAATCTGCTGCAAATAAACTTGCTTCTAATCCACCTGTCCCAGCTCTTATCTCAATGATAGCATCTTTTTTATCTGCCTCATCCTTAGGCAATAAAAAGAGTTTTAATTTTTTTTCATTTTTTTCTTTTTCTAAATTAAGGTCATTCAATTCCGTTTCTGCCATAATTTTTAGTTCATCATCTGATTCTTTGTCATCTAGAATTCTTTGGAGGTCTGATTTATTATCTTCGTATGAAATATATTTCTTAGCATCCTCAATTATTTCATTAAGGTCTGAATATTCTTTTGATTTTTCAGCAAAAATCTTTTTATCTGTTGACCCTGAGGAGAGTTCTTTCTCCAATAAGGAATGCTTTTTTATTAATTCTTCAATTGTTTTAATTGGGATCATTTATTTGTTTTGTAATTCAGAAACTTTCTTCTCAACTTCTAAAACAACTTTATTTATTATATCATCTGTTAAAACTTTTGATGATTGAACGCCAGATAAATATAACATGTTGTTACCTTTTCCACCGCCTGTGATACCTATATCTGTCATTGCAGCTTCCCCAGGGCCATTAACAACACATCCAATAATTGACAAAGTAACAGGAGTTTCGATATGTGATAATTTTTCCTCTAAAATTTTAACAGTTTCTATCACTTTGAACGCTTGTCTAGCACAAGAAGGACAAGATATAATTTTTACACCTCTGTTTCTCAAATTTAAAGATTTTAATATTTCATTTCCAACTTTAATTTCTTTTGGTGGATCATCAGATAAAGAAACTCTGATTGTATCTCCAATTCCGTCCATTAATAAAGAGCCCAATCCTATTGATGACTTTATGCTTCCTGATACAAAACTTCCAGCTTCTGTAATTCCAAGGTGTAATGGATAGTCCATTGCTTTTGAAAGCTGACGGTACGCAGCAATTGATAAGAAAACATCAGAGGATTTAACACTTACTTTAAAATTGAAAAAATCTTGATCCTCTAAAATCTTTATATTTCTTAAAGCACTTTCAACTAAAGCTTCGGGACAAGGTTCTTTGTATTTTTCTAATATATCTCTTTCTAAAGATCCTGCATTAACTCCTATTCTTACTGAACAATCATTATTTTTTGCTGCGCTCAAAACTTCATGTATCTTTATTTTGTCACCTATGTTTCCTGGATTTATTCTTAAACATTTAGCTCCACTTTCAGCTGCTTCAACTGCCCTTTTATAATGAAAATGGATGTCTGCAACGATAGGAATTGGCACGTGTTTTACTATCTCTTTAAGTGCTGTGGTAGATTCTTCATCTGGACAAGAAACTCTTACTATATCCGCACCTTCTTTTGCAATATCATTAATTTGTTTAATAGTTGCATTTACATCAGTTGTTAAAGTATTTGTCATAGATTGTACTGAGATAGGATTATCCCCACCAATTTTAACATCACCAACATTTATAACTTTGGTTTTACGTCGGTTAATATTCCTAAAAGGTCTAATGCTCATTTATTTAGTCTAATTTAAACTCTTTGTGTAAAACAGCTATAGCTTTTTTTATTAATTTAGAAGAAATTAAAACTGAAATTTTAATTTCAGATGTTGATATTACCATAATATTAATTTTTTTGGAGGCTAGAGCTTTAAACATTCTGTAAGTAATACCAGGTGTTGTAATCATTCCAACACCGATGATAGATATTTTTGCTAAGTTTTTATCAAAAGATAATTTTCTATAAGATATGTTTTTATTTTCTCTAATTATTTTTTCAGTCTTTTTTACATCCTCAGATTTAATCGTAAATGTTAAGTCTGTTTCTTTTCCATCTAATGAAATATTTTGAACTACCATATCTACGTTAATTAAATTTCTAGATAAAGGTTCAAAGATATGCGCTGCAACACCTGGTTTATCTCTTACTCCTGCAATTGTAATCTTAGCATCATTTTTTGTTGATGAAATTCCAGTTATAATTTGATTACTGAAATCTTTTTTCTTAAAACTTTGTGTAATAAGAGTCCCTGGCCTGTTATTAAATGACGATTTCACCTTAATACTTATGTTGTTTAATTTAGCATCCTGAACTGATGTTGGTTGCATTACCTTAGATCCAAGAGAGGCCATTTCTAAAATTTCATCGTACTCTATTTGGTTAATTTTTTTCGCTTTTTTGTGAAGTCTAGGGTCTGTTGTATAAATTCCTTCTACATCAGTATATATTATACATTCATCTGCTTTTAAAAATTTTGAAATCATTATAGCTGAAGCGTCTGAACCACTTCTTCCAGTTGTTGTTAATCTTAAAAATTTATTAATTCCTTGAAAACCAGTAACAACTGGTATTCCACCAGAATTTAAATAATTTAATAAATTCTTTGGAATAATCTTTTCCACCCTTGAGCTTGTATATGGGCCATCAGTGAAAATTGGTATTTGCCAAGACATCCATGATCTTGCCTTCTGACCTACATGGTTCAGTCTACCTGCAATTAAGGCGCATGCGATCTGCTCACCTGAAGAAACAAGTACATCATATTCAGCTTTATCAAAATTTTTAGAGATTAATTTTGTTTTTTTTATTAGGTCGTTTGTTACACCGCTCATAGCAGACGAAACAACAATGATTCTATTGTTTTTCTTTTTATATTTTAATATAATTTGAACTACCTTTTTAATTCTATCTAAAGAACCAACAGAGGTTCCTCCAAATTTGAGTACAATTGTTTTCATGGTTTTTATTAAAAAATTAATTTAATTTATATTTGATAAATTGCATCTTAATTGTTATGTCAAATATCTGATATTTATGAGTAGTATTAATTCTAAAGAAATTGAAAAATTTTCAAAAATCGCCGAAGAATGGTGGGATCCTGATGGAAAATTCAAACCATTACACAAATTTAATCCAATAAGAATTTCATATATCAAAGAAAATATAATTAAAACATTCAAAATTAAACAAAAAAAAACACCTCTAAATAAGGTTAAGTTACTTGATATAGGATGTGGAGGAGGATTATTATCTGAGCCGATGTGCAGATTAGGTGCACAAGTTACTGCAATTGATGCTTCAGAAAAAAATATTACGGTTGCAAGAATTCATGCAAAAAAAAATAATTTAAAAATAAACTATATCTGCAGTTCGCCAGAAAAACTTAATTCTAATAAAAAATTTGATGTAATATTAAATATGGAAATAGTTGAGCATGTTGAAAATATAGATTTTTTTTTAAAATCATGTTCTAAACTTTTAAAAAAGAATGGAATAATGTTTGTTGCAACCTTAAATAAAACTTTAAAATCGTATATATTTGCAATTGTTGGTGCTGAATATATATTGCGTTGGTTGCCAATAGGAACTCACGAATGGGAAAAATTTGTTAAACCTGATGAACTGATTAGTTTACTAAAAAAAAATGATATTCATGTAAAAAAAGTTGATGGAATGAAATTTAATTTGATGACTGATAAATGGTATATAAGTGATGATAAATCTATAAATTATATTGCTAAATTTATTAAAAACTAATTATTTTCCTCAATCCAAGGGATCATCTGAGCATTTATTCCCTCTTCTTTTAGCTCCTGCAAATCTTTTTTAGATGCTGTCCCATAGATATTCTTGCCTTTCTTTTTTTCATTATAATGAATTGATCTAGCCTCATAAGCAAAATTTTTACCCACAAATTCGAAATTATTTTTAATAAATTTTTGATAATTAGTGATTGTTTTTTTTATTTCATTATATTTTTTTAGTTCCTGATTAATCTTTTTTTCTGACTTATTGTTAATCAAACTGGGTGCCATAAGATTTTTAATAACATTAAAAGAGTTGCAATTGTGACAATTTAGAAAATTTTTTTTTTTTAATTTTTCATATTCTTTTGAACTTGCAAACCAACTTTCAAAAGTTAGATCACAATCTTTACAAATTAAGCTATATTTAATCATATTGTTTAAGTAATAATTATATTAAAAATTTCAATATTGCTAGCTTCTGTAATCAGCATTAATTTCTATATATTTTTTAGTTAAATCCATAGTATAAGCGGTAAAATTTTTTTTTCCACTACCAGCGCTAACACTTATTTCAATATTTGAATTTTTCATGTATTCAGCAACTTCTTTTTCATTGTAAGAATTGTGAATCTTTCCCCGTTGTACAACAATAATATCTCCAAATTTAACTGATAATTTATCTAAATTTATCTCTACCTCTGATTTTCCAATTGCCATAATTATTCTTCCCCAATTAGGATCTTGTCCAGTAATCGCAGTTTTTACTAATGGTGAATTTGCAATTGAAAATGCAATTTTTTTTGCATCAGTTTCTAATCTTGTATCTTGAACTTTAATAGTAATAAATTTAGATGCACCTTCACCATCAGCTACTACCCTTTTAGCCAAATTTATTAAAACTTTATTTAAAGATTGATCAAAATCTTTCAATTTTTTATCAGTTAAACTTTTGATTTTGCCATGTTTAGCTTTTCCTGTAGAAAAAATCGATACCATATCATTAGTGCTGGTATCTCCATCGCAGCTGATTGCATTAAATGTATTTTCAATATTTTTTTTTAATAATTTTTTCAATATTTCATTTGGTATTTCTGCATCCGTGAAAATATATGCTAAAGTTGTAGCCATATTTGGATGTATCATACCTGAGCCTTTTGCAATTCCATAAATCTTAATGGATGATTGTCCTATCAAACATTCCTCCATGGCCATCTTAGGTTGGGTATCAGTAGTCATAATCCCAAGTGCAGCTTTCATCCAGATAAGTTTATTTTGTGTATATTTAATATTTTTTACTAAATCTAATAATTTTGATTTAATTTTCTCAAGTGGAAATGTTTCACCTATAGTGCCTGTACAACCAAACATTATATTAGAAGGTTTAATTATTTTTGGACTATCTTCATCTTTTTTTTGTTTTTCAGTTAAGTGTTGTGAAACAATTTCAGCAATACTTTGCATACTTTTATATCCTTGGACTCCCGTAAATGAATTCGCATTTTTTGTATTTACCATCAAAGAAAAAATTTTTTTAGTTTTTTGATTTAAATTCCACTTTATATTCTCAGACACAATCTTTGATTTGGTGTAAGCAGAAGCGAAATTAGCTCCATCCCTAAAATAAAACATTACTAAATCATCTCTATCGTTCTTGTAAAGATTCGCACTAACAGCAGATATTGATAATCCATCAAGATGATCCAAATCTTGAAAATCAATTAATTTACGATTTTTTGATTTTGAATATAAAAAATTCGATATATTAATTCCCATACTATTTAAAATAGTTATTTAATACTTATATTAGAGTTATAATTAATTTATATATCAAAACCAATGTTTAATCCTTTAAGCTTTATCTCAAAATTTATCAAATCTGCTAATAAAAAAGAGCTAGAAAGAATGGGTAAAATCGTAAGTAAAATTAATAACTTAGAAGAAGATTTTAAGAATTTTACAGCTAAGGATTTTCCTCAAAAGACTTTTGAGTTTAAAAATAGGCTTAAAAATGGAGAAACTTTAGATGAAATTTTGCCTGAAGCTTTTGCTTTAGTTAGAGAAGCATCTATCAGATCAAGAAATGAAAGACATTTTGATGTCCAACTAATTGGTGGAATAGTGCTTCACGAAAACAAAATATCAGAGATGAGAACTGGTGAGGGTAAAACATTGACAATTGCTTTATCGGCTTATCTAAATGCATTAGAGGAAAGAGGTGTTCACGTTGTAACAGTGAATGATTATTTGGCAAAAAGAGACTCTCAAGAAATGGGAAAAATTTATAATCTTTTAGGTTTAACTTCTGGATATATTAATAATGACCAAAATGATATTGAAAGAAAGAAAAATTATCTTTGTGATATTACTTATGCCACTAATAGTGAATTAGGTTTTGATTACCTTAGGGATAATATGAAATATTCTAAAGATGAAAAAGTTCAAAGAGAACATTTTTATTCAATTGTAGATGAAATCGACTCTTGTTTAATTGATGAAGCAAGAACACCTTTGGTAATATCGGGTGCAGCAGAAAATAAAACAAATCAATATTTGGCAATCGATAAATTGGTCAATCAATTAAATAAAGATGATTATGAAATTGATGAAAAGGAAAAAAATATTCTTCTGACAAATGAGGGGATTAATAATGTTGAAATAATTTTTTCAAAAGCTGGAATTTTAAAAAATAATAACTTTTATGATCCATCAAATTTAGAATTGGTTCATCATGTAAATCAAGCATTAAGAGCTAATCATCTTTTTGAAAAAGGCAAAGATTATATTATCAAAGATAATAACTTAAAAATAATTGATGAGTTAACTGGTCGAATTCTTGAAGGAAGGAGATTCGGAGATGGGTTGCATCAAGCTTTAGAGGCAAAAGAAAAAGTAGAAATTCAAGTTGAAAATCAAACATTGGCATCAATAACTTATCAAAATTATTTTAAGCTATATAAGAAAATATCAGGTTGTACTGGAACTGCTGCAACAGAGGCTGAAGAATTTTTCGAGATTTATAATCTTAAAGTAGTTGTGATTCCAACTAACAAACCGATGATCCGTAATGATTACAATGACCAAATATTTAGAACTGAGGAAGAAAAAAATATAGCAATTATTCAAAAGATTAAAGATTGTAATAAAAATGGTCAACCACTGCTAGTTTTTACCTCTAGTATTAATAAATCAGAAGTTTATTCAAAATTATTATTAAAAGAGGGTATAAAGCATGTTGTCTTAAATGCAAAAAATCATGAAAATGAGGCCGAAATTATTGCTAATGCAGGTAAAGAAGGTTCAGTAATTATTACTACAAGTATTTCTGGGAGAGGTGTCGACATTCAATTAGGTGGTAAAAAAGGATCAATTCCTCAGGAAAATTTAAAGATAGAAAAAGATAAAATTAAGTCTCTTGGCGGGTTGTTTGTAATTGGTACTGAAAGAATGGAGTCAAGAAGAGTAGATAATCAAGCAAGAGGTAGATCTGGTAGACAAGGGGACGAAGGAAGCTCAATTTTTTATGTGAGTCTTGAAGATGATTTGATGAGAATATTTGGCTCTGAGTCAATGAATAATATCCTTCAAAAACTAGGACTTAAAGATGGTGAAAGTATAGATCATCCTTGGATTAATAAGGCACTGGAAAGAGCACAACAAAAAGTTGAGTCGAGAAACTTTGATATAAGAAAAACACTAATAAAATTTGATAACGTGCTTAACGATCAAAGACATGTAATCTTTTCACAAAGAAACGATGCGATGAATAGTGATGAAATTTTTTCATATTCTGAAGATTTCATAAACGAGATTATTGATGATTTACTGAAATTAAAAATTCAAAATCTTTCAAATCCAAAAAATAATAATTTTGTAAAAAAATTAAAAATATTAATGGGAAAAAGTATAGATGATGAGGAATTAAATAAACTTACTTCTCTCAAGGAGAATCATTTTAGAGAACAAATCTTAGAAAAATTTAATGTTAATAGAAATGAAAGAATAAAAATCTTAGGCGAAAATCAATCAAGAGAGTTGGAAAAAAGAATTTTACTACAATCAATTGATATGAATTGGAAGTCTCATATTCAATACCTAGAACAACTTCGCCAAGTAGTCGGTCTTAGATCTTACGGTCAAAGAGACCCTTTGGTTGAATATAAAAAAGAGGCATTTGATCTTTTTTCAAACTTATTAGAAAAATTAAAGTTAGACTTTATTACGGTTTTAATGAATTTAAGAATAATAGAGCAATCAGATAAAAAAGAAGAAGATGAAACAAAAAAAACTATTCCTATTTTTTCAGGAAAAAAAATGAGAAGAAATGAACCTTGTCATTGTGGATCAGGAAAAAAATATAAACACTGTTGTGGTGCTTTATAATAAGGATATCAACAAAATAGTTGCAAGAATTAAAAAAATTATTGCATAAATGAAGTTTTTTTTATTTAAATACTGATCGATACTGTTAATTTTATTATCTAATACGCTCAAATTTTCTGAACTAGTTATAAAGCCTTTACCTCTACCAATTTTTAAGAATTTATTTTTTCTTTGTTCTAGAATTTCCTCTCCAGACATTTCTTGATAAATGTTAAGATTTTTAGAAATAGTCTTTCTAACACTATTTAATATTAGATTCTTGTCTCTATGAGCACCACCTAAAGGCTCCTGAACTATTTCATCAATAACCTTTAATTCCAAAAGATCTTTCGCAGATAATTTCATCGCCTTTGCAGCATCCAACATTTTTTTTGGATCTCTCCACAAAATTGTTGCACATCCCTCTGGAGATATTACAGAGTAAATTGCATTTTCTAGCATTATTACTTTACTTGAAGAAGCAAGTGCTATAGCTCCACCAGATCCTCCTTCACCAATAATTATTGCTAAAGTAGGAACTTTTAATTTCATACAACACTCTATTGATTTTGCTATTGCCTCTGCCTGACCTCTTTCCTCAGCTCCAACTCCTGGATATGCACCTGGAGTATCGATAAAGGATATAATTGGTATCTTAAATTTATCTGCTAACTCCATTAAGCGGATAGTTTTTCTATAACCCTCAGGTCTCATCATTCCAAAATTTCTCTCAATTCTAGACTCTAAATTCTCACCCTTTTCTTGACCTATGACTAAAACAGACTGGTTATTAAACTTTGCGAAACCAGTAATTACTGATTTATCTTCACCATAATATCTATCTCCTGCTAAAGATATGAAATCTTGGAATAAGTTATCTATAAAAAATTTAGATTTTGGTCTGTCCTCATGTCTTGCAACCATTGTTGTTTGCCAAGGATCTAATGAAGAGTAAATCTCTTTAAGTTTATTATCTATTTCATTTTGAGTCTGAGAGATTTTATTTGTGTCCACCTCTGAAAGACCACCCTGATTATAAGGATCTTTAAGTTTTTCTAATTCTTCTTCTAGACTTTTAATATCTGTTTCAAAGTTTAAGTAATTTTTCATTCTAAAATTTATTACTACATAAGCATGAAAAATGACAATAAAATGTCAGTGCTACTATTAATTATTTGACTTAATTTTGCATGAGTTTTAGCATATATACATGTCAACTAACTATAAAAGCATTAACAATCTTAAAGTTACAGAGGATCTTCTCAATTTTGTAAATAATGAGCTGTTAAAAGATACCTCAATTAATCCTGTAAAATTCTGGTCAGGTTTTAGTAATGTTGTACATGACTTGGCACCAAAGAATCGAGACCTAATTCGAATAAGAGAAAAATTACAAAATGAAATTGATAGATGGCATATTAAAAATAGAGGTAAGAAAATTAAATTAGATAAATACAAAAAATTTTTAAAAGAAATTGGTTATTTAAAAAATGAAGGTAAGGATTTCATAATTAATACGGATAAAGTTGACGATGAAATAACACAAGTTGCTGGTCCACAACTTGTTGTGCCAATTATGAATGCAAGATATACTCTTAATGCTGCTAATGCTAGGTGGGTTAGCTTGTATGATAGTTTGTATGGTACAAATATAATTGAGTCAGACGAAGGTGGGAGTGAAAGGTATGATCCTTTACGTGGTCAAGAAGTAATTAAATATGTTAGAGAATTTTTTGATCAACATATTCCAATTGAGGGAACAAGTTGGAAAAATATTGCTGCTCTAAAAGTAGAAAATAATGATTTAATTATTTGTAAAGATGATTACAAATATAAATTAAAGCATAAAGAGAAATTCATCGGTCATAGAGGTGATGTCAATAAACCAAGTGCGATTATAATTAAAAATAATAATCTTCACTTTGAGATTATCATAAATCCCAAGGCATTTAGTGCAGCACATGATATTGCTGGAATAAGCGATGTTATAATTGAGTCGGCTATTTCCACAATTTGTGATAACGAAGATAGTGTTGCGGCAGTAGACTCAAGTGACAAAATCACTTGCTATAGAAATTGGCTTGGTTTAATGAAAGGCAATTTAAAAACACGCTTTGAAAAAAATGGTAAAAATTTAGAAAGAAAATTAAACCCAGATAGAAGTTATGTTTCTAAAGAGGGTAAAAACTTAAAATTGCAAGGAAGAAGCTTGCTTTTAATTAGAAACGTTGGTCATCTTATGACTAATCCATCTATTATTCTGAAAGATGGTAGTGAGATACCTGAAGGAATAATGGATGCTTTTTTTACTACTGCGGCAGCTTTACATGATTTAAAACTCAAAAAAAATTCACGCGAGGGATCAATTTACATTGTAAAACCAAAAATGCACGGGCCTGATGAAACAGCTTTTACAGATTTAATCTTTACAAAAGTTGAAGATCTTCTTGGGTTAAAAAGATATACATGCAAAGTTGGAATTATGGATGAAGAGAGAAGAACTTCAGTCAACCTTAAGGAATGCATAAGAACTTTAAAAAATAGAGTTTTTTTTATAAATACTGGCTTTTTAGACAGAACTGGTGATGAAATGCACACTTCCATGGAAGCAGGACCAATGATTAAAAAAGGAGAAATGAAATCTTCAAAATGGATTAAAGCATATGAAGACAATAATGTTGATGTTGGCTTAAAATGTGGTTTCTCAGGAAAAGCTCAAATTGGCAAAGGGATGTGGGCTATGCCAGATAAGATGAAAGAAATGATGCTAGATAAAATAAATCATTTAAAAGCTGGAGCTAATTGTGCATGGGTTCCTTCACCAACAGCAGCCTCTCTACACGCTTTACACTATCATCAAATAAATATTTTCGAAGAACAAAAAAAAATTAAAAAGCGTAAAAAAGCTAAATTAGATGATCTTTTGAAAATACCCATAGAAAGCAAGCCAAAATGGTCTGAAAAAGAAATAAACACAGAAATTTCTAACTCAGCACAAACTTTGCTGGGTTATGTGGTTAGATGGATAGATCAAGGAATTGGATGTTCTAAAGTTCCTGATATAAATAATATAGGTCTTATGGAAGATAGAGCCACATTAAGGATTTCATCTCAACATATTGCAAATTGGATACACCATGGGATAACTAAGAAAATTAAAGTTTTACAAATTATGAAAGATATGGCGAAAATTGTTGATAAACAAAATAAAGATGACAAAAGATATATTAATATGAGTGATGATTACGATAGATCAAGAGCATTTAAAACAGCATGTGACTTAATCTTCAAAGGTAAAGAACAACCTTCAGGTTATACAGAACCTCTTTTACATTACAATAGATTAAAAAAAAAAATTAATCAGAATTAGAAATTAAATTTGATCTGTTTTTAAAAGCAGAAATTAAAGTTCCATCATCTAAACTTTCAATTTCACCTCCAACAGGTAAGCCCTGAGCTAACTTAGTAATTTTAACATTAGTTTTTTTTAAATTTTCCTGGATGTAGTAAGCTGTGGTTTGACCTTCTACAGTAGCACTGGTAGCTAAAATAACTTCCTCAATTTTATCTTTTGTAACTCTTTGCACTAATGAGCTAATTAAAAGATCCTCTTTTTTATTTCCTGCTGAGGCTATCGTTCCTCCTAGAATATGAAAGTAGCCTTTATAGATATTTGAATTTTCTATAGACCATTGGTCGGCTATATCCTCTACTACACAAATTTTATTAAATTTTTCATTTACATTTTCACAATTAAAGCAACCTTCTACATTTGATTTTAATGTGCCACATGAATTACAACGAGTAACATTCTTATATACTTGTGCCAAAGTATTTGCCATTGGTTTAATGATTTCATCTCTATTATTAATTAATTTTAATACGATCCTTTTGGCAGACTTTGGTCCTAAACCAGGTAATTTAGAGATTAATTTAATCAAATCCTCTATTTCGTTAATATTTTGCATTGATTATAGTGGCCACTTAAATCCAGGAATACCTAAACCTCCAGTGGTCTTAGAAATTTCTTCTGTTGTTTTAGATTTAAGCTGAGTTTTTGCATTATTGTGTGCTGCAACAATTAAATCTTCAATTATAGATTTATCTTCTTTCAAAATTTCATTTGAAATTTCTATACTTTGCATTTCACCTTCTCCATCTAAAATTATTTTAACAGAATTAGAGCCCGAAACTCCCTTAGCTCGAATATTTTTAATTTTCTCTTGGCTCTCTTTCATTTTAGCCTCAAGTTCTTTAGCTTTATCAAGAATTTTCGTAAAATCAGTCATTATTATTTATCTTTTTTTGGTGGTTTCACATCAATCAATTCTGCATCAGGGAAAAACTTTAATGTAGTTTTATACATTTCAGATTTTTTAGCATTTTCAATTAATACTTTCCGTTTATTAATTTCTTTATCTTTTATCGAAATCTCCCCCTCGTTTTTACTAAAACTAATTATCCATCTTTGATTAGTCCACTCTAAAAGTTTGCTTGACAAATCTTTAACAAAATTTTTATCTAAATTATCATTAAATGAAATCTCGATTCTACCATATTCAAATTTTACTAAATTTACATTTTTTTCAAGTTCAAACTTAAGCTTCATTTCTTTTTTGAGTAAACAAATATCCAACAGTTCATCAAAGGACTGTATTGAAACTTGATCTAAAGATTTTGTTTTAATTTGTGTTTCTGATTTAATTGTTTTTTCTTGAGAAATATTTTTTATTTGATTGATGGTCTCCTTCTCTGCAAATTTTGAGGTTGAATTATTTTGGTCTTCTCTAAATTTGCTTTCTATTTTAATACTTTCCTCAGTCGTTTTTTTTTCAAAGTTAAAATCTCTAAGATGAATAAGTCTTAATAAAAACATTTCAATTGATAAATGTTGATTAGAAACAATATCTAATTCATCTAAAGTCTGAATTGTAAATTGCCAAAAAAGGATTAGCACATCTGTTTCAATTTTTTTTGAAATTTCTTTAATCTTATTAAACTCTTCGTCATTTAATGAAAAGTTTGTACTTTCAAGAGTAAGAGATTCTATATTTTTAAAATAATATAAAATTTCTAGAAAATCATTTATGAATATCTTGGGTTCAATACCTTGATCATAAATTTTTCTATAATTTTCAATTACTTTATTTTCCTCTCCTTTTAAAATTAGATTAAATAGATCTATTAGTTGTGATTTATCAAAATAACCAAAAATTTTCTGAGCAGTACTTAAGTCTAGTTCTTTTTTATCATCTAAACTTATTAAGGCCCGGTCTAATAGAGAGAGGGCATCTCTGACTGATCCCTCTGAAATTTTAACAATTAACTTTAATGCTTCATCAGTAGCTTTTCCATTTTCTTTTTCTTTTATCTTTTTAATAAAATTTAGTAATTCAGATGATTTTATCCTTGAGAGATCAAATCTTTGACACCTTGAGACTACTGTTATCGGGATTTTTTTAATTTCAGTTGTTGCAAAAATAAATTTTAAATATGCTGGTGGTTCTTCTAAAGTTTTTAATAACGCATTAAAAGCTTGTTTACTAAGCATATGAACTTCATCTATTATAAAAATTTTATACTTAGACGATGTCGGTCCGTATCTCGAAAATTCTATTAAGTCTCTAACATCATCCACACCTGTCTTGCTCGCTGCATCCATCTCAAGAACATCTATATGATTTGAGTTAACAATTGACTCACAATTTTCACACAAATCATTTTCACATAAACCATCAATTCCTTTTAAACAATTTAAAGATTTTGCAACTATTCTTGCAATTGTAGTTTTTCCTACACCTCTGATCCCTGTAAAAAGATAAGCATTTGGAATCTTGTCAGCTTTTATAGAATTTAGAATAGTTTCTGCTACAACCTCTTGACCAATAAGATCCTTAAATGATTGAGGCCTATATTTAAGCGCTAAAACTTTAGAGTTATTGTTCATTTTATATTTTTAGGAGACTAGAACCTGAATAACTGTCTCTACGACTGCTTCCGTTAAGATCTGGTCGGGTTCAAGCAGCATCCACCTCTAGCCTCCAGAAGTATTATAGCAGTATTGTTTTCTAATCTACAAGAAAAGATTATAATTTTTTTTCCCTTACAGGGTCTGCATCAAAAACACCTAGAACATGAAAATCCTGGCAATGAAGTCCTAGCTCTTCGAGTGATTTTTGAACTTTTGGATCTTCAATATGTCCATCAAGATCACATAAAAAAAAGAACGAGTCGAAAGAATTTTTTTCAGGGTAGCTTTGTAGTTTAGTTAAATTAACGCCGTTTATAGCAAAACCACCAAGAGATTGATACAAAGCTGCAGGTTTACTTTTTAATTTAAATAAAAATGAGGTTATATATTTTTTTTTACCAAACTCTGGTTGAGATACATCTTTTCCCATCACTAAGAATCTAGTCAAATTACCTGGCTCATTTTCAATATTTTTTTGTATTATTTCTAACTTATAAGTTTCAGCACTTAAAGTTGAAGCTATAGCAGATTCATCTTTTTTTTTTTTAATTGAAATCATTTCTGCAGATCCTGCTGTGTCTGCTCTTACATGTTCGTTTAAATTATACTTTTTAATAAATTTTGAACACTGAGATAATGCTTGAGCGTGAGAAAAAACACTTTTAATATCTGATATTTTTGCACCAGGCTGACCAAGTAAATTATGCTCAATTTTTTGAAAGTACTCAGCATAAATGTTTAATCTGTATTTAAATATAAGATACTCTATGCCAATATTTCCTGTAATTCTATTAGACTCTGGTATTACAATTTTTGAGTTTTTTTCACCAGAGGCCTTTATGAAGCATTCATCAAAAGTTTTGCAAGGGTATATTTTTGCATCTGGTTCAATTGAGATTGCCGCTAGATGAGAGTAAGCCCCGTAAGTACCTTGAAAATAAATTTTGCCCATAATTATTTATATTTCATTATCTTTTTTATAGCCAGATAATCTTCTTTAGTATCAACACCAATAGGAGAAGTATTAGCAAGAGCTACATTTATATTAATATTATTATCTAGCGCTCTCAGCTGTTCAAGTTTATTTTCTAGCTCATTTTTTGACTGATTTAATGAAATAAATTTTTTAAGAATTCCTATCTCATAACAATAAACTCCAATATGATGGAATATATTAACCTTATCTTTTGTTTTTCTCATAAAATTTTTAGCTTCTGGAAATTTATTGTTTTTAAAGGACTCCTTTATTTTTACCTTTACTATATTTTCATTATTATACGTATCTTCGTTGTGAATTATTGCTGCTAAAGTTCCTAAATTTGCTTTATTGATTTTCATTTTTGAGTCTAAGATCTTTAAATCATCAGTATTTATATCTGGCTCATCGCCCTGTATATTCATTATATAATCGATGTCTTTTTTGTTAATAATATTCAAAGCCTCATAAATTCTGTCAGTGCCAGTTTTGTGACTTTTAGAGGTTAAAATTGCATTTCCACCGTTTTTTTTTACATCATCAATTATTTCCTTATCCTCTGTTGCAACTATAACTTCTCCTATATTTGCGCTTTCTGCTCGTTTAAAAACATGCGAAATGATTGAAAGCCCATTTATTTTTAATAAAGGTTTACCAGGCAATCGTGTTGCTGACATTCTTGAGGGTATAATTATTAGCGTTTTCATATATTCTTTTATATCGAGGAGATTATAAAGAGAGGCAAAATTGTACAGTAAAATATAAGCAATTTTAAAATATAAATGATATAGGTTCTAAATAAATTCTAAAATGGATTCTTTTGAAATTAATAAAATAGTTGCGGCAGTGCTCTTAGTAGCATTATTAGTAATAGGGATTGGTAAACTTTCTGATTTAATTTTTTACGTAGAAAAACCTGAAATACCAGGTTACAAAGTAGATGTCGAACAAGCAGCAATATCATTAAGCTCTGATATGGTGGAAGAAAAAAAAGTTGATATAGCAGCCTTAATGGCAATGGGTGATGTTACTTCAGGAGAAAAGATTTTTAAAAAATGTGCAGCTTGCCATTCTATTGTTAAAGGGGGAGAAAATAATATAGGTCCAGCTTTATATAATGTCGTGGGAAGAAAAATTGGAGGGCTGACAGATTATAAATATTCTAAAGCATTGATTGCTTATGAAAAAGAGTGGAGTTTTGAAGAGTTAAATGGTTTTTTAATTAAACCTGCTAAATGGATAAAAGGAACAAAAATGGCTTATGCTGGTTTAAGAAAGGAAAAAGATAGAGCTTCTGTAATCAAGTATCTAAATCAAAACTCTGATAATCCTCTTCCGTTACCTTAATTTATTAAAACAATATAATAGAATACTCTTTTGAACATGAACTCTATTCAAAGCTTGTAACCAAACTTTTGACTTATTGCTTTTAAATATATTATCTTCAACTTCTGTTCCTCTAGGAAGACAATGTAAAAAAATACAATCTTTTTTTGCTTTACTCATTAACTCATTATTAATCTTAAATTTTTTAAAATCACTTATCTTCTTTTTCTTATTAGTCTTATCATTTAAAGATATCACTTTGTCTGAAAAAATCACATCAGCTTTTGAAGCTGCTTTTTTTGGATCATTAAAAATTTTAATATCTTTATTTTTATTTTTTGCCCAATCTAAAATTATTTTTTTTGGCTCATAATTTTTTGGACAGCCAATGTTAAGTGTAAATGAAAACTTAACTGAGGCTGCAATTAAACTATTTAAAACATTGTTGGAATCACCTATCCAAGAAATATTCAATTTTGAGATCGGTTTTTTTTTTATTTCCTCAATTGTAAATACATCTGATAAAACTTGTGTAGGATGAGATGATGGAGATAAACCATTTATAATTGGTATAGATAAAAATTGTCTGAAATTATCAATCTTTTGATCACTATCTGTTCTAAGTATGAATCCATCCCCATAAGTAGATAAAATTTTTGCCGTATCCTCAAGGGACTCACCTCCCTTCCCAAGATGTAGTTCATTTGATCTAAGTGTAATTGTACCGCCTCCTAGTTGTTTTATAGCTAAATAAAAACTTAATCTTGTTCTTAAACTTGGTTTTTCAAACATTTGTATTAATAGCTTTCCTTTCAAAGGAGATTTTGTATCATTTTCTAGAGTATTAAACTTACTTCTCAATTTTTTTCTTTTTTTTGCATCATTCAATATCCTTCTCAAATCTCTCAAAGGAATGTCTTTTAAATTAATGAAATGTCGCATTGATTAATATTCAGAGCACACTTTGTTAATTATTTTAAGTGCTAAATCTATTTCTTTCTTTTTAACATTTAGAGGTGGTAATATTCTCACCACATTTTCTGCGGCCCTGATAGTCAAGAGTCTGTTTAGAGTTAGTTTATTTATAAAGTCTGCTAAATCTACATTTACTTGTATTCCTATTAATAGTCCTATTCCTCTTATTTCTTTAATTACTTTAGGATAGTGTTTTTTTAGATTATTTAATTCCTTCAAAAAATATTTTGAATTTTTTCTCACATTACCTAAAAATCCTTTTTTGAAAACTTCATCTATTACAACATTACCAATAGTCATTGCTAAGGGATTTCCTCCATAAGTACTACCGTGAGTACCTGGAACCATACAGTTTGATACTTTTTTTGTCATTAAAACTGCTCCAATTGGAAATCCTCCACCTATACCTTTTGCGATAGGCACAATATCAGGTTTCACATTTGCATATTCGTAAGCAAAAAATTTTCCTGATCTTCCAATACCACATTGAACTTCATCCAAGATTAATAGAATATTTTTTTTATCACAAATTTTTTTTACTTCTTTTAAAAATTTTTTTGAATGTACCTTAATTCCAGACTCGCCCATCGCAGTCTCAAAGAAAATGGCTGCAGTTCTTTTGGTAATTTTTTTCTTGAGTGAGTTTAAGTCAGAATATAAAAAATGATCAAATCCACTTACTTTAGGTCCAAAACCTTCTGTCATTTTCTTTGACCCACTTGCGAAAATATTAGCTAGTGTTCTTCCGTGGAATGAATTTTTAATACATAAAATTCTGTTTTTATTAGGTTTTCCTATAGAATAAAAATACCTTCTAGCAATTTTAATTGCAGTTTCATTAGCCTCTGCTCCAGAATTCACAAAGATAACTTTATCCGCAAAGGTTTTATTTGCTAGTTTTTTGGCTAATAATTCTCCCTCAGGTATCTGAAATGAGTTTGAAACATGCCAAACTTTTTTGGCCTGTAAATTTAAAGCTTTTATCAATTTTGGATTAGAGTGACCTAAGGTATTCACTGCAATACCACTCAAAAAATCTAAATATCTTTTTCCATTGGTAGAAATTAAGTATGATCCTTTTCCCTTTTTAAAGGATATATTTCTTCTCTTATAATTGCTTGCCAAATAACTCATAAATAAATTTTAAATTTAATAGTCTTAATAATTCTCATACAAATAAAGTAAATAGATACAATTAACGATTGTACTTTAATCATAATAACTGACTTTCAAAATTGTTGATAAGTCTTAAAATTTGCTTGTTAATTGATTTTTTTTAACAGTATATAGTATTTAATAATAATTATTATACTATATATTGTTAATTATGAGTTGGACAGATGAAAAAGTTACAAAATTAAAAGAACTGTGGGGAAAAGGTAATACAGCGAGCCAAATTGCTGAAATTATAGGTGGAATTAGTAGAAATGCGGTAATTGGGAAAGCTCATAGACTAAACTTATCGGCAAAAATAAAAACAAGGACTGCCACATCTAACAAAAATTTTGATTCTTCAGTTGAGAGGAACACAATAGGATCTAGAAGAGGGAGAAAGAGTAAATTTAAATCATTGGTAATTGAAAAAGATTTTGAACCAGAGAAACCAAAACAGCTAGAGGAATTAACTGAAGACTCTTGTAAATGGCCAATAGGACATCCTGATGAAAAAAATTTTTACTTTTGTGGAAGATCCTCACTAAAAGATTTTTCATACTGCAAACTCCATTTACTTTACGCTTATCAACCAAAAGGTAAAAAAGAGGAGGCTGTTGATAAAGAAGAAGTTCCAGAATTTATTGAAAAAAAAATTAAATCAGCTTAATTATTATTTTTATCACTATCATTTTTAGAAAGATATTTTTCTGTAGAAAATTGTCCTCCCTCACGCCACATATATGAATATTTTTTAACTTCTTCATTAAAAAATCTTTTACTAGGCATTCCAATTTCAGAATTACTTTTATATTTTTTTGATACTATATTATCATATTTAAGTAATCTTAATTGATCTTCAGTGAGTAATGGATTTGGCATTAATTGAAATATTTTGGCTGACATAAATGCAAAAGGTAACGGCATTGGAATCAAAAATTTTTTTTTATCGATAAGAACTAATAGTCTTTCTAAAATATTCTTTAAAGTTATAACTTCTGGACCAACACACTCAACTATCTTAGAATTAATATTATTTGATATTACATAGTAAATAAAATCAGATAGATCAGAGCAATGAATGGGTGTAAACTTTGTTCTACCAGAATAATATAATGGAAAAAAAGGTAGTCTGTTTAAAAGTGTCATAAAATTAGTTGTAAAGTTATCGTCCACTGAATAAACAACTGAAGGTCTCAAAATGGTTGCGAGAGGAAAATTATTAATTATATTTTTCTCCCCCTCTAGTTTACTTTTTGCATATTCACTATCAACTGCTTCATTTATACCAAGTGCTGATAAATGAATAAAATTTTTTAATTTATATTCCCTTGCTAATTTTGCCAAAATAGACGGAAAAAGAGTGTGAATATTATAAAAAGTATTTCCTTTTTTTTGTTCAAATAATATACCTACTAAATTTACACAAATATCTGCATTTGAAAAAAGTTTCCTAATTTTTTTTTCATCATAAATATTTGATTCTACGATATCTATATAACCAGCATTTCCTTGAGTTTTAATTATATAACTTTTTTGATGAATACTACGAGTCACAACCGTAACTTTAATATTATTTCTTGTTAATTTTCTTATTAAATGTCTTCCAATCTGCCCGCTTCCGCCAAAAATTAGACAATTCTTAGGTTTCATATATATATGTTTAAAAATGAATATTGATATTAAACTTCACAAAAATGACTTACCAGATGATTTAAATTTAGGCAATGTTATAGCTGTTGATGGTGAATTTATGGGCTTAGATGTAAAAAGAGACCCTCTATGTTTAGTGCAAATTTCATCAGGAAATTCAGATGCTCATATAGTACAACTTGATAGAAAAAATTATAATGCACCTAATTTAGTCAAAATTTTATCAGATCAAAAGGTTTCTAAAATTCTACACTATGGAAGAGCAGATATAGCACATATAAAATACTACTTAAAAACTGATACAAATAATATTTTAGATACCAAGATAGCTTCAAAATTAGCTCGATCATACTCAGATAATCATTCTTTAAAAACCTTAATTAAAGAATTTATTAATATTGATATTAGTAAACAATTTCAAAATTCAGATTTTGGGGGTGAGCTATCACCAGCACAATTAAAATATTGTGCAAATGATGTTATTTATCTACATAAAATTCATGAGGAATTACATAAAATTCTTATAAGAGAAAACAGAGTTGAGCTATATCAAAATTGTCTTAAGTTTTTAAAAACAAGAGTTGATCTTGATCTTGCCTCATTCAAAGATGATATATGGTCACATTAAAATGAAAAATAATATTAATCAAATTGGGAAAGAAGTTATAGATTTACAAATTAAAGCTTTAAGAAAACTTAAAAACTCAATTGATAAGTCTTTTGATAAAGCAGTCAAAAAAATTATTAGGTGCAAATCAAAAGTGATAGTTTGTGGAGTTGGTAAAAGTGGAAAAATAGCATCAAAAATTTCATCAACTCTTTCATCAGTTGGTACACCATCATTTTCTATATCTGCAAATGACTGTTCACACGGTGATTTGGGAAAAATTTCAAAACAAGATGTATTAATATTAATTAGCTACTCAGGAAACACAGAGGAACTTAAAAATATAATCAATTACGCTAAAATGAATAAAATTTTTTTAATTGGTATTGTGTCAAACAAAGATTCTTATTTGTATAAATCTGCAAATATAAAACTTTTCATACCTAAAGTCGAAGAATCTGGCTATGGTATTGTGCCAACATCAAGTACAACCGCCCAATTATCATTAGGTGATGCACTTTCAATTACATTAATGAAAAAAAAAAAATTTGGTAAGCTAGATTTTAAAAAATTTCACCCTTCTGGTAATTTAGGAAACAAACTGAAAACAGCTGCTGATTTGATGCTTGTCAAAAATAAGATACCATTTGTCGACGAAAATGAAATTATGAAAAATGCTTTAAAAGTATTAAATTTAAAAAAACTTGGATTTTTAGTCCTTATAAATAAGGAGGGTTTAAATACAGGAGTTTTCACAGATGGTGACCTTAAAAGACTTTTACAAAAAAAAAGGTTTATTGATAATTTAAAGATTAAGAAATTTATGACTAAAAAACCTTTTACAGTCGAAAAAAATACATTAGCTACTGATATTTTATACCAAATGAATAAACGTAAAATAACTAATATTTGTGTTTATAATAAAGATAATAAAAAGAAAACCATTGGAGTAATTCATATTCATAGTCTGATTAAAACTTTAAAATAAAATATTAATGAAAAGAATTATTCAATTAAGTCTTATTTGTTTATTAATTATAACTATATTTATTTTCAACAAAACTTATTTCTCAAAAAATGAAAAAATAATTCTTGAAACTGATATTCCTAAAGATCAGTTAAATAAAGAAACTGATAACAATTTAATAAAAAATCTTAAATATGAGGTAAGACTAGATAAAAACAATCAATATATTATCACTTCTAATTTAAGTGAAATATCCTATGTAAATGATGTTGAATTAGTCAAAATGCAAAATGTTAAGGCGATAATTTTAGATCAAAATAATGTACCTCTGACAATAAAATCTGACTATGCGTTGTACAATAACTCTAATTATAACACCGATTTTAGCGACAATGTTCAAATTCAATACCTGAATAATAAAATTTTTTCAGACAAAATAAACCTTAATTTCCAAAATAATATGGTAAAGATATTTCAAAACGTCAGCTATATCGGATTAGGAAGTACTTTAAAAGCTGACAACATAAAGATTGATTTAATAACAAAAAAAGTAGAAATATATATGGATGATAAAAATGATAATGTTGAACTTACTAAAAACAGATAATGTCGAACATAAAAAAATTTAGAATAAAATCATTTAAAAGTAAAAATATCATTTTAAAATTAGATAAATTATCTCTAAAATTTGGAAGAAAAATAATACTAGATAATTTAAATTTAGAATTAAGTAATGGACAAATTTTAGGATTGCTTGGACCTAATGGAGCAGGAAAATCGACAATTTTTAATTTAATCATTGGATTACTATCACCAGATTTTGGGTCAATTTATATTAATTCGGAAAAAATTAATGAGTATCCAATTTATAAAAGAACTCTTAAATTTAAAATTGGTTTCGTTCCTCAAAATGGAGGATTCTTTAAAGATTTAACAGTTTATGAAAATCTTAAGGCGATAGCAGAAATTACAATTGATAATTTAAGTTATAGAGAAGAAAAAATAAATTCACTAATTTCTAAATTTGAACTAGATTTGATAAGAGACATTAAAGCTGATTTTTTATCAGGAGGTCAAAAAAAGAAATTAGTAATTGCTTTAGCTCTAATATCTGATCCAAAAATACTTCTGTTAGATGAGCCCTTTGCTGCCCTTGACGTAATGACAATCAAAATTTTACAAGAAATAATCGTAAATTTACAATCTAATAATAATATATCCATAATACTCTGTGATCACCAAGCTAGAGACTTATTAGCATGCGTAGACACTGCTGCAATTATTCATAACGGAAGAGTAGTAGCTCATGGAACACCATCAAGTTTAATACAGAACATTGATGCTAAAAATGTATATTTTGGTGACTCTTTTAAAATAAGCTAAAAAATAATAATGAGTAATTTAATTTCAATTAATAGGACCATAAAACCTTTTAAAAAAAAAATAGAAATAGAAGGAGACAAAAGTTTATCTATAAGATGGGCCTTACTAGCTTCCCAAGCATCAGGTAAATCAGAGGCAATAAATATTTTAAAGTCTGAAGATGTTTTAAATACCCTCAAATGTCTTAAGAAACTTGGAGTTAAGATTAAGATAATTAAAAATAAATGTATAATTTATGGATTAGGAATAAATGGATTTAAATATAAAAAAAATATTATACTTAATGCTGGAAATTCAGGAACTTTGGGAAGACTAATTTTAGGTTTTTTAGTACATTCAAAATCCATGATAAAAATTGTAGGGGATAAAAGTTTGTCAAAAAGAGATTTTTCTAGAGTTACCATCCCTCTTAAAGAATTTGGTGCAAATTTTTTTACAAATAACGGTAAACTTCCAATAATTGTTGAAGGAACGAAAAATGCAAAACCAATTAAATATGTTGAAAATAAAGGTTCTGCTCAATGTAAAACAGCAATAATGTTTGCTTCATTGAATACTGAGGGTACAACATTAATTAAAGCAAAAAAATCTAGAAACCATACTGAGCTCCTTTTTAAAAATCTAAAAATACCGATTAGAGTAACTAATAAAAAAAACTATGATTTAATTAAAATTAGAGGAAAAACTAAAATAGGTCCATTAGATTATAAAATTCCAGCTGATATCAGTTCAAGTGCATTTTTCATTGTATTAACTGCTTTATCAATAAAATCAGAATTGATAATCAAAAATGTAAATATTAATCCTTCAAGAGTCGGCGTAATCGAAATACTTAAAATGATGGGAGTGAGTATAACTTTTAAAAATAAGAGTGTTTATAAAGGAGAAAGAATTTCAGACTTAGTTATTAAAAGTGCTAAGAATTTAAAGAGTATCAACTGTCCTACCAAACTAAACAGCTCAGCAATTGATGAATTTTTAGTAATTTTCTTAATAGCAGCAAAAGCAAAGGGAGTTTCTTATTTCAAAGGATTATCTGAATTGAATCAAAAAGAGAGTCCTCGATTAAAATGGGGATCAAGAATATTAAGACTTATGGGAATTAAGACAATTACAACAAAAGATTCGATCAAAATTTTTGGAAATCCAAAACTAAAGATTATAAAAAAAATTATTATTAAAAATTACTTAAAAGATCATAGAGTTTTCATGACCAGCGTAATCGCAGCAAAAATATTTGGTGGAGAATGGGTTATTCATGATAAAGATTCCATTGAGACTTCTTTTCCAACTTTTTTAAAAATAATAAATAAAATTGAAAGTTAATTTTATTTACTAAT
Organism: uncultured Pelagibacteraceae bacterium; assembly: GCA_902627935.1. Classification (GTDB taxonomy): domain Bacteria; phylum Pseudomonadota; class Alphaproteobacteria; order Pelagibacterales; family Pelagibacteraceae; genus Pelagibacter. Next base: position 49,504 of record CACOLA010000002.1, read on the forward strand.
GGTTTATTATGGCTAAGGCACAAAAAACCCAATAAAACAGTAAAAAATAAATAAAAATCAAAAATTACAATTTAGGATTTTCTATTGATTTAAATGATAAATTTATTTAAAAGGTCATGTTTTTTATAAAAAAAAAAATTAATGTACTTATAAATGGAAATATATAAAGATCTACTTAACCCCGCTACAAAAGAATTTGAAAAACTATTAAATAGTCAGCTCTCCAAAGTAAATATCGAAGAAGGTAAAATAATAAATGGAAAGATTAATAAGATTACTGAAAAATTTGTTTTTTTATTTGTTGAAGGTTTAAAAAGTGAGCCAGTTCTTGATATAAACGAACTTAAAAGCATGGGTTTAGCCGATAAGATTAAAATTGGTGAGACAATACCAGTCCTTTTAGAAAAAATTGAGGATAAAAACGGGGAAGTTTTAGTTTCTGCAAATAAAGCAAGAAAAATAAAAGGTTGGGATAAATTAGTTGAGGCCTACGAGAAAAATGAGACAATAATGGGTAAAATAACCTCTAAATGTAAAGGTGGTTGTATTGTTGAACACATAGATTCTGGATCTCTAATGTTTTTACCTGGATCCCAAATAAGCGACAAACCTTTAAAAGATATTAGCCACTTAATGAACGAACCTCAAAAATTTGCACTTATTAAATTAGATAAGGTTAGAGGAAACGCATGTGTGTCAAGAAGAGAAATAATTTCTTCCTTCAAAAAAGAAGATAAAGCCAAAATAATAGAAAAATATAAAGTTGGAGACATTATTAAAAATGCAGAAGTAAAAGGCTACAGCTCTTTTGGATGCTTTTTTAATGTAAATAACGAGCTTGACGTATTAGTACATTTACAGGAAATTTCGTATTCGAGAGTCAGTCATCCAGATGAAGTTTTTAACATTGGTGAGAAGCATGATTTAAAAGTTATTTCTGTGGATAAAGACAAATTACAAGTTGGTTGTTCTATAAAACAACTTTCTCCAGACCCTTTTGAGCACATAGAAAATTATGAATTAAATAAAGTTTATAAAGTAAAAGTAGTTAAGATAATGGACTTTGGAGCATTTTGTGAGTTAGAGCCAGGTTTAACAACTTTACTTCACTCAAGTGAGCTAAGTTGGACTAAAAAAGGAGTCTCAGCAAAAAGGATGTTTAAAGTGGGAGATGAAATAGATTGTGTCATCACAGAAATTGACAAAGAAAAGAGAAGAGTAGCAATATCTCATCGATTAACTCAAGAAAACCCTTTTGAAACCTTTGAGAAAAAATACCCTGTTGGAACGGAAGTTGATGGAGAAGTGGTAAACAAAAATGAATACTCTCTGTTTGTAAGAGTAGAGGGTCTTGAAGTTGATGCCTTTTTACATTGTAATGATTTGACTTACTTGAATAATGGTGAAGAGGAGTTAGCAAAATATAAAAAAGGCGATAAAATAAAAGTAAAAGTTTTGGAAATTAAAATTTCAGAACAGAAAATTAGAGTTGGTTTTAAACAAACAAAACCAGATCCATTCGATTGGTTTAAAGATAAAAATGTTAATCAGACAATTACAGTTAAAATAATAACTTCAGACAATAAAGGATTAACAGTTAGGCCCGAAGGTTGTGAAATGGATTTTCAAATTAAAAAATCACAAATTGCAATTAATGCAGCTGATGCAAGACCTTCAAGGTTTACAGGTGGAGAGAGAATTGATTGCGCTATTGCAGAGCTTGACAAAGATAAGAGAAAAGTAATTTTAAGCATTAAACTTCTTGAAGAAATTGAGAAAAAAGAAGCTTTGGAAAAATATGGATCAGAGGGCTCAGGAAAAAATCTACCTTTTTCATCTTTATCAGAGGATCTGAAAAAAAAAGATGAGGAAAAGGATTAACAAAAAAGAAGATTAATTTGGCTGTTGTAAAATCCAAACTCTTAAAACAACTATCAAAGAATTATCCTAATTTTCTTAAAAAAGACCTAGAAAAATTTACTGAAATTATTTTAAAAGAAATACAAAGAACTCTAAGACGTGGAGAAAGGGTTGAACTTAGAGGTTTCGGTGTTTTTTCAACAAATAAACAAAAAGCAAGAATTTCAAGAAATCCAAAGACTGGTGAAAAAGTTCACACCCCGGAAAAAAAAACAATTCACTTTAAAATGTCAAGAGACTTATTTAATAAATTAAACAATGAGAAAGAATAAAATATTCATAGCTTGTGACAGTACAAATATTACAAGAATCAAAGAGATAATAAAAAAATCAAAAACTTCCAAATTAAAAATAGGTTACAAGTTTGGATTAGAGTTTTTAAATTCAAAAAACGGCAGAAAGTTTGTTTCAACATTAAAAAATCAAATAACTTTTGGAGATTACAAATTTTCAGATATCCCAAATACTTGTTCCTCTGCTATAAAGGCAATTAAAGATCTTAAGTTTAATTATTGTACTATCCATATTAGTTCAGGATTAGAAGCATTAAAGGCGGCTAAGCGAGCTTCTGGTAAAACTAAATTGGTAGGAGTAACAATTCTAACTTCTTTGGATAATAAAGCGCTTAAAGAAATTGGTTTTAATAAAGATGTTAAAGAATTAGTTTACCAACAAGTTAGATTGGCAAATAAAGCAAAATTAGATGCCATTGTTTGTAGCGCACAAGAAGTTAAATTAGTTAGAAAAGTATTTAAGAAAGAAATTATAACACCTGGAATAAGATTTATTTCAAAATTAGATGATCAAAAAAGAGTTTTAACTCCTAAACAGGCATATAGAAATGGAAGTGATTGGTTAGTAATTGGAAGGCCAATTACTATAGGTAGCATTAAAAAAAACATTCAAAAATTAATTAATCATTTAAACTAATGAAAGGTTGTAAGATTTGTGGGATTTCAGATCTAGATACTCTTAATTTTATAATTAATCATCAATATCCACCTAAATTTATTGGTTTTATTTGTAATTATAAAAAGAGCTCAAGATATGTTGATGTTAAAAAATTAAATAAGCTATTAACTTTGGATAAAAAGAAATCTAATTTTGTGGCAGTTTTGGTTAAGCCTGATGAAAAGATTTTAGAAAAGATTAAACATCTCCCTTTTGATTATTACCAATTATATGACTGTACTCCAGAGGAAATCAGAAAAATTAGAGATAGATATAATAAAAGGATAATTACTGCTTTAACAGTGATAGATGAAAATGATGTTCAAAAATACCATTTGTTTTCTGAAGTTACTGATATTTATTTATTTGATAGTAAAGGCTACGAAAAAAGTATGGCATTTGACCATAAACTTATTGAAAAAATAAAGATTAACAAACCACTAATGATAGCAGGTGATATTAAGATAAACGACCATCTTGAATATTATAAAAAAATAGCAGATATTATAGATATATCTGGGGGTCTAGAAACTTCTGGGATAAAAGATAAATCCAAAATAGATATATTTTTAAACAAGATAAAACAGGTACACCATGAAACTTAAAAGAGGAATTCCGTTAATTGATCAACATGATCAACATGGCTTTTGGGGTGGTAAATTTGGAGGAAGTTTTATTCCTGAAACTTTAAAAAAACCTATTGAAGATTTAACAAACGAATTTAAAAAACTGAGAAAAGAAAAAAAATTTCTTAAAAAAAGAGATTATTATTTTAAAAATTATATTGGAGCTCCTACATCACTTATAAGACTTGATAATTTAACAAAACAATTAGGAGGTGCTCAAATTTGGGCAAAAGTTGTCTCTGAGGCTAATGGAGGTGCTCATAAAATTTATAATGCAACTGTTCATGCTCTTATTTGTAAGGAAATGGGTAAAAAATATATAGTTGGAGATACTGGTGCTGGTTATGCAGGAAAAATGTTAAGTATGGCAGCTAAAAAATTTGGTCTTAAATGTAAAATATTTATGGGTGCTAAGGATATTAAAAGACAAAAACCTAATTGTGATGCAATGAGAAAAAATGGGGCCGAAATAATTCCTGTTTACTCTGGAAGCCAAACGTTGGTTGATGCTGTAAGTGAATGTATGAGATATTGGGTATCAAATTGTGATAACACTCATATGTGTGTTGGAAGCACTGTTGGTCCAAATATATTTGTTAAAATTTGTGGCTGGAGTACAGCACAAATTTCTAGGGAATTAAAACTCCAATTAAAATTAGAATTTAATAAAATACCAAATAAATTAAAACTAATTAACTGTGTGGGAGGAGGAAGTTCAGCATACGGATTTTGGAGTGAGTTTATTGACTATGATAAAAAAAGGATTGAGTTAATTGGTGTTGAAGCAGGTGGATCTAAAAAATCAAAACTTCATGCAGCTCCACTAAGCCGCAAAACTAAAATTGGAATATTGCACGGAGCTGCCTCTTATGTATGCCAAAACAAAGAGGGGCAAATAAATGAGACTGAATCTATTAGCGCTGGATTGGACTATCCTGGTGTAAGTCCTATGCATTGTTTTCTTAAAGATACTAAAAGAGCAAAATATACATACGCAACAGATGAAGAAGCATTAAATGCATACCAGATGGTAACTAAATATGAGAATTTAAATCCTAGCTTGGAGCCAAGTCACGCATTTGCAGAAGCAATTAAAATCGCACCAAAATTAAGCAAAGATACGATTATAATTGTAAATTCATGTGGTGATGCAAAAAAAGATCGAGATATATTGAGAGAGAGATTAGTTAAAAAATAATGAATTCTTTAATAAATCAAGCTTTTAAAAAAGCTAAAAATGAAAAAAGACCAGCGTTACTTACTTACACAGTAGCCGGGGACAACACTAAGAAAAAATCTTTGGAAATATTAAAATTAATTTCTAATTATGCTGATATTTGTGAATTGGGTTTTCCACACAACACACCTATTGCCGATGGTGGTCAAATACAAACTAGCGCTTATCGCGCTATTAAAAATGGGGTTAAAATTAATGATGTATTCTCAATAGCTAAAGATTTTAAAAAAATAAAAAAAAATAAACCTATTATTCTCATGGGTTACTATAATATGATTTTTCAATACAATGAAAATAAATTTATAGAGAAATGTAAAAAATCAAAAGTTGATGGATTGATTGTTGTAGATTTACCTTATCCAGAAAATAAAGTTTTGGCTACTAAATGTAAAAGAAAAGGGATTAATTTTATTCAATTAGTTTCACCTACCACATCAAATGATAGATTGAGTAAAATTATCAGAGATAGTCATGACATGATTTATTACATCTCAATGTTATCAACAACTGGTGGTAAATTAAAAGTTGCGCCAAAGAAAATTCTTGAAAGATATGATAGTATAAAATCACTCGATAAGAGTAAAAATATAGTTATCGGATTTGGAATAACTGAAAAAACTATTAAATCCCTAAAGAAAGCTGATGGTTTAGTTGTAGGAAGCTTAATTTGTAAGGAAATTACTACTTCTCTTAAAAAAAGACAAAATGCTGTCACAAATGTTATTAATGTTGTAAAGAATTTAAAAAATAAAATTAAATGAATTGGATCACAAAAATAATTAAAGCAGGTGAAAAAATTAAAACTGCTATACATAAAAGAGCTTCTAAAGAAGAAATAGCGAAAAGTGATTGGACTTCTTGTTGTAAGGGTCCCATTTTAAAAAAAGATTTAGAAAAAAATTTATGGGTATGTCCAGATTGTAATAAACATCATAGAATTAAACCAAGTCAAAGATTTGATATACTTTTTGGGAAGAATAATTATGAAATTTTCAAAACACCAGTTCCTAAAGATGATCCATTAGAATGGACTGACTCAAAGTCTTATAAAGACAGATTAAAAAGTGCTCGTAAAAAAACTGGGCTAAATTGCAGTATGGTTGTGGCCTCAGGTTCAATTAATAACATTAAAATCACTGCTGTAGCCTCTGATTTTGATTTTATGGGAGCAAGCATAGGAGCCGCTGAAGGAGAGGCGTTTTTATATGCTGCTCAACATGCTATTGAAAATCACCAGCCTCTTCTAGTTGTTACTCAAGGCGGCGGTATGAAAATGCAAGAATCATTAATTTCATTATCACAAATGACACGTACAACACTTGCAATTAACGAAGTTAAAGCTGCTGGTCTTCCTTATATAGTTTTACTTTCAGATCCGACAGCTGGAGGGATTACAGCAAGTTACGCAATGCTCGGTTCACTAATTTTAGCTGAGCCAGGTGCATTGGTAGCTTTTGCAGGGTCTCGAGTAATTCAGGGTACTGTAAAGGAAGAGTTGCCAGATGGGTTCCAAAAGTCAGAGTATGTTCAAAAAACGGGCTTTGTAGATTTAATTGTTAATCGTCAGGAGACAGCTTCAAAAATTGGAAGCTTATTATCGATATTGTTAAAGAAAAATTCTGATATAAGTGCTGAAGAAAATGAAACTTCAGAAAATACTCAGCAATTTTCAAAAGTTGCATCCTAAAGAAATTGATTTATCACTTGGTCGAATAAAAAACCTTTGTGAAAAATTAGGTAACCCACAGAATACAATTAAAGCAATATCTGTAGTTGGAACAAATGGTAAAAATTCTACAATCCAGGCTGCTTATGCAATTCTTAAAGAAGCTAATTTCAAATGTAACGTTTATACGAGTCCACATATCCAAAAAATCAATGAGAGATTTGTTTTTAATAACCAAGAATTAAATGATGATGAATTAGCTGATTTGTTTGAAGAGGTTCAAAATATAAATGATAATCAAAAAATTACAGTATTTGAAATGCTTACAGCTTGCTTCTTTTACAAGGCAGCTCAATATCCTGACAATATCAACCTAGTGGAAACAGGCTTGTTTCATCGTTTTGATGCTTGCAATATTTTAAAAAATAACCTGGCTAGTCTAGTATGTTCAATATCCAGAGATCATCTCGACTGGCTGCCAAAGGACAAACAAACAATAGAACAAATTGTATTCGAAAAAACCTCAGCGCTACTCAATTCAAATATTATTGTTGCAAAACAGATTAATAATAAAACCTTAGAATGCATTAAAAAAAATATAAAAAACAACTCTTCCAATAAGTTATATTTTAATGAGGATTTTAGCTATTCGATGAAAGAAAATGGTTTCTTTTTTTATGAGGATCAATTTGGTGGTTTAAAACTTCCATTACCAAATGTACTTGGTCAGTTTCAATTAGAAAATATATCTACTGCTATTGCAACTTTAAGAACTTTAGATCTTGGAATTAAAGCAGAGCATATAAGACGAGGTATTCAAAAAATTAATAATCTAGCAAGATTACAAGAAATAAAATCTGGTAAACTAAAAGAACTTGTAAAAAATAATAAGTTTTTAGTTTCTGGAGATCACAATCCTGATGGTGCCAGAGTATTAAATGAATATCTCCAAACTTTAGATTGTAATAAACATGTCATAATTGGGATGATGGCTAACAAGCTTCATGAGGAATATATTAGCTACTTTAAAGATATCTCCTCAATTACAACAATAGACATACCTAATCAAATTTCTTCTATTAGTGGTTTGGAACTTAAAGATAAATTTAAAAATCAAATGAATGTTCAATATCGATCGAGTATAGAGGAAGCAATTAAATCGATAAGGTTAAAAGAAAACGATCTTTTATTAATAACTGGTTCTTTATACCTCACAGGTGAGGTATTAAATTTAAATTAGATATTTTTTTCTAAGAATTCTTTCATTTGGCCCTCAGGAACTCCACCAACTTTTCTATCTACTTCAACACCTTTTTTATAAACAATAACGGTAGGCACTCCTCTTATACCCGCAGCACTTCCAGTGTTAATTCCACCATCTTCTATATCTGCATAATAAAAACCCGCTTTATCTTTATACTCATCTGATAACTTATCCATTACTGGTTTTAAAGCTTTACAAGGGCCACACCATTCAGCTGAAAATTGAATTACTGAAACATCTTCATTTTTAATTTTACTTTCAAAATCTTCGTCATTAAAATTTACAAGCATATAATCGATATAAATGTTTTAAATGAATAATCAATCTTCAAAAATTATTTTTTTCGATTTATTAACTAAGCATCTGAATATTTTTGCTCTAAATTCATTACATAATCATTAATTCCATCAAGAAATTTGAGCTTTTCATCCACTGTTTTAAATGAAAACATTTTGTCATCATTTTCTCTAATTTCGTCACACTCTGAGTAAAAAGCTGAAACCGTCCACCATTTTTCTTTATTAGTACTCAAAATTCTAGATGCTATTCTTCTTTTGATTTTCTTATAAATTTCTTTTGGTAAAATTTCTGGAGCCTCATTATATATTAAACTATGACCAAATGTTACCAATCTATCATCTTTAAACTTATCTAATATTGACAATCTCTCTTTCCAGTCTGAAGAATGAAACTTTTCAAATAATGGAACATCTTTATTGAATGTATCAAAACCTCCAGAATAAATTGTCTCCTCAGGTTCAGCATCTTCTTGTGATGCTGTTTCCATTTTTTCTTCTGCTGCTTCCTTCAATATATTGCATATATCTAGAGAAAATTTTTCATTAGATTTCATCAATTCTGCTCTTTTATTAAGCAAATTAATTCCAATTTTTTTATATGGATCTACTTTTAAACCTAAACTTTTATCTAAAATTATTGGAGCTTTGTTAGATTTAATCGTTTTATAAAAACGAGGTGATTTTTTCATTTCTTTTTTCAAATCTTGATAATTAAGTTTTTGTAATTCTTCAATATTTGCTGATAAATTTACTACTTGCCCCCACTTATAAACTGGATGCATACATGAGTTTGGGTGTAATGGAGCAACTAAGAATAAATAATTTTTACCAAAAAAATTCTCATTAATTGTAAACATTTTTTCTTGTTTGATTAAATTTTCAACAACAACTTTACTTTTAGTCTTTAAATATTCGTGCCACAAATCAGATTGCTTACTTTTTAGTAGACCTAATACTTTTACTGTTAACTCAGTATCAAAAAGTGCTCCATGAGCACCCGAAGAGTCAAAACCGTTTAACCTTCCAAGCGATTCTAATTTCATCGACTTATTTCCCTTTGAATTAAGCTCTGTTTTCAAGACATTTTCATCAATAGCAAACGCTGCTTTGATTATGTTTAATGCATCATGCCTTGAATTTCCCTCGGTATTGATCAAATAAGGTTTTCTTAATGATTTAAAAAATTCTCGCCTAAGAATTTCATCATCAAATCCTATTGAGCTAAATCCCATAAATGTTGCTGGTGACCATTCACGAAATTTTTTCTCTACCTGAGAAATCATTTGGTAATGACTTAAATTGCCTTTAGTAATCAAATCAACATTTGATTTATTTATACATAAAGCGGTCGCAGATGGAACTCTATCTTGGGGCATCCTGCATCTAGCTGTAAATCTCTCTTTTTCATTAAAATTTTCATCTAACAGGATTGCACCTATTTCAATCATTGTAGCCCAATCAAGTTGTGCTGAGTCTGTCTCAATATCCCAAACTACATAATTCAATTTGCCATCCTTTGTGAATAAAATTGTTCAACTTTTTCTAAAAATAGATTTTGATAATTTATTAATCTTTCATCTTCAACTATGAATCTTTGAAAGATATTATCTTTAGTACATAATAAAACTGCAGCCTGAGTTATATTTGAACCATAAACTTTATTATGTGCTAATGAATATGCTGCACACTGTAAATAATAATCGTCAATCCATTCATCTTTTTTTGGTTTATTGCTTTGTTTAAAATCTATAATAGTTTCTTTATTTTCATAAATACCAATACAGTCTGCAGTACCTGCATATTTTCCAGGATAACATAATGTTGCCTCACATCCCCAAATCTCACTTAATTTATTTCTTAATCCGTTTTCTATAATTTGATCAGCCATCATTTTTTCACGAGTATTATCTCCGAGTAAATCCATATTTAATTTTCCAAGTAAAAATTTTTCTAAATAATCATGCATGGAACTTCCACGAGAAGTTGCCTCTCTTGAAATAACTTCTGCTTGTTTATAACCTACCTTTTTTTTCCATTCCTCTAATTTTGCTTTTTTTTCTTCAGATTCAGTTGCTTTTAAAATAGTCGTTACAGATGGGAGATTTTCCCGGTTTACTGAGTAATGTCTTGAACCTTGAAATATTGATCTCGTAGACTTTGGATAAATATATTTATTATTCCACTGCATTTGATTTCTTATAATCGGTATTATTGGAAAAAAGAAATTAATTTTTAAGCTGTTTATTTCTCTCAACAAATTTTTCTACATTTTCCGTTTTTAAAGCTTTCTCAACTTGCTCAGGATCTTTAATATTTTCTAGAGTTCTGCTTATTGATCTCGCATCAGTGCCAAACTTATCTACTACACTCATGGCTTCCTCTAATTTTTTTCTAAGTGCAACTATATTATCAAAATGTTTTGAAAACCTTGTGGTAATTGTTTTAAGATGATTATATATTTCTGTAGCTCCTTTTTGTACTTTCAGAGATTGAAAACCCATATGTAAAGACTGTAAATAAGCTGAAAGTGTATTAGGGCCACAAATTACTATTTTATATTTTTTCATCAATTCTTGAATTAATAGTTCTTTAGTACTTGGATCCTGAAAATCAGTTAATTCTTTATAAAGACTTTCAGTTGGTGCATAAATTATTGCAAAATCTGTTGTTTTTGGCGGGACAATGTATTTTTCCATTACACTTTTTGCTTTAACTTTAAATGCACTAGCTAATTTTACTCTAGCATCAGCAACAGCTTTTTTATCATCTGCATCATAAGCATCTGTAATTGCCTTAAATTTTTCTACAGGAAAATGAGAGTCTACTGGAACTAAAACATCTCCTTGAAGTTTAATTGCAAATTCTACATTTTCACTGGTTTCTTCTTTCATCTTTACATTGGTCTGAAATTGAGAGGCAGGTAATAAATCTTTTATAAGCGAATCTAATGAAAACTCTGCAAGCGTTCCATACTTTTTAACTCCTGCTAAAATTTTAGTAATACCCTCTTGGCTTTGATTTAATAATTGTACTTGTTGGTTAAAATTTCCAACCTTCTCATCAACTTTTGTAAGGGCCTCTGTCATATCCTTTGTTACTCCTGTAGATAATGCATTAAATGAAGTAGACATTGAACCCAATGAATTATTAATTGTTGTATTTAAAGTATCTTTTAAATTTGAAATTTCAGATTTTAAATTAGTTATTTCTTCAGCTTCTTTATTTTCATCTTTTGGCTTTGTTTTTAGATTTAAATAAAGAATTGCCGAAACTACTCCTAACAATGCTAATAAAATAACAAAAAATATAGCTTCCATGAATCAGTTTATATCATATATAAAATAAGCTATGGAATTATTATTAATATTTAAAATAATTATAGGCCTTGGAATATTAATTGCCCTATATGCAGTCCTTAAAAACCTAGATATTATTAAAATTATCCTTATTTATTGGAAAGATTTAATTATTAGAAAGTAATTTAGTCAGACTTTTCAACGCTTTTTTTTTGACAGATGATCTTGAAACCATCATGCAGGCTTCTGATTTTAATATTTCTCCATCTTTTAATATTCTTAGGTTATTAGCTTTTAATGTTTCCCCAGTTGAGGTGATATCTGAAATTATCTCACTAGATTCTGTAAAAGGATAAGCTTCTGTTGCACCTAAGCTACTTACTAACTTAAACTGAGTTACTCCTTTAGAAAACAAAAATTCTCTTGTTAAATTTGGATATTTAGTTGCTACTCTTAATCTTTTCTTTTTTTTTTCTTTAAAATCAAATGCAATTTCCTCTAAATCAGCAATCGTTTGTACATCAATCCATTCATCGGGCACAGCAATAACTAATGTTGCTTTTCCAAAATTATATTTTTTAGTAACTCTAATTTTATTTTGAATATTAATTTCACTTTCCTTTAATAAATCGAGTCCAGAAAATCCCAAATCCAAAGAACCTTCACCTAATCTTTGTATAATTTCTCTTGCATGTAGATAAATAATTTTAATATTCTTTTTACCTATAATAGATGCAAGCAAATCTCTTTCTCCTCTCTCTGAAGTAAGTCTTAATTTTTTCTTTTTAAAAATATTTAAAACATCTTTTCTAAGCCTACCTTTGCTTGGGACCCCAATATTAAAAATGTTTTTTGTCATTAGTAATTTAAATTTACTGCAGCACCAACTGCTGGGATTTGTTTTTTTGATCCTAAATCTGAAATTAGACCATCATAACGACCACCGTTAATAATATTTTTTAATGAATCTTTAGATTTAATATCAATTTTAAAAACCATTCCCGTGTAATACTCTAACTGTCTACCAAAAGATGTTGAGAATACTACATTTAGTTTTGATACCTTGTTATTAGAGATTGGAAAGTACTTTTGGTCTACAACTAAATTTATTCTATTTTTTTTAAAAAATTTATTTAAAACAACAGCTGTTTTATTTATTTGACATTTTATTTTTAAAAAATCTTTTATTATTTTTGAAACATTTTTCCCTTTACTGGCTCTTCTGGGGTCTTTAATTTTCTGATCAAATCTTTTCAATATCTCACTTATTGTTCTACCTGCCACAACATTTGATAAATCTCTTTCAAGCATTTTCACATAACGCTTTTTGTCTATTTCTACAATTGTTGGATCAACATCAGAATTACTTTCTAGTCTTTTTAACAAATCATTAAAATATTCTTCTCTCCAGAAGTGTCTAGATAATCTTAGCTTCCATCTCTTTGGAATATCCAGTTTAGAGATTAATAAATTAAAAATTTCGACATTACCAATAGTCAAAGTTCCTGAAGTGTATCTAATGTGTTTAAGCGATTTGAGAGACGTATTTATAATTTCTTTATCGTCGTTTTTCTCATCTTTAGATCCCAAAATTTCAAATCCGATTTGATTTCTAATAATTGAGTCTTTTTTGTTTTGCGATTTTCGATAAGCTTGGCCGCTATAAAAAATTTTTTCCTTACCCTTTAAATTATTTTCTAAATATCTTAAGCACGATGCAATTGTTAAATCTGGTCTTAAACATAACTCACTTCCATTCTGATCACTAAAAGAAAAAATAAACTTTCTAAAATTTTCTCCTGATCTTTGAACAATGTGACTAGCCTCAATTACTGAAGGTAAATTAATATATTTAAAACCCTTTGATTTTACCGATCTAAGGATATTTTCAGATAAGTTTTTTGACTTCATCGATTAAATTCACTTTCGGAAATGTTTTATTATTTTCACCCTTTGTACCTTTGAGATTTTTTATAGTTACCACATTTTCATTAAATTCGTTTTCTCCACATATTATTGCAACATTTAAATCACGTTTATTCGCTAAGGTAAGTTGCTTACCTAAATTTTTCTTTGTATCTAAATAAATTTCAGCATTAATATTATTGTTTCTTAATAAGTCTAAAATTTCATAATAATTTTTAAGATATTTTTCATCCATTACACAAACTAAAACTGGTTTTTTGTTGTCTAATTTTATTTGATCTAATTGCATTAAAGCAAATAAAAATCGATCTACGCCAAAACTAATACCAGTTCCAGGAATATCTACACCTTTAAACCTTGAGATTAGTTTTGCATAACTACCTCCAGAACAAATACTTCCAATATCAACCTTTTTAGCTTTGTTATTTGTTATTTTAAAATTTAGATTTGTTTCAACAATAAAAGAATCATAGTACGAAAGGCCTCGCACTATACAGAAGTTGTTCATTACTTGGTCTTTGTTTTTTCCGTAACCAAGTATTTTATAAAACTCCTCTAATTCATTAATTCCCTCTAAAGATAATGGATTTTTTAGAGTTTCTTTTAATTCTTTTAATTCTTTAATTTTTAAAAAATTAAGTATTTGAGAGACTTGTTTGTCATTTAAATCTGCACCTTTAGTTATCGCACCACTAGTGTCTTTTCTCTCTTTTTTAAGAAGGTCTTCAACGCCTTTTAAACCAAAACCTGGTTTATCTAATTTATCAATAGCTCTAATTACTTTTAATTGTTTATCTTTTGATATTTTTAAATCATCGATTAATCCTTGAACTATTTTTCTATTACTGACGTTAATTGTAAATTGATCTTTTTTTAAACCACAATCTAATAAAGTACTTGATATTAAGTTACAAAGCTCAGCATTAGCTTGTCCAGGATTAACATTTCCTACTATATCAAAGTCTGCTTGCATAAATTCTCTATATCTTCCATTGCCAGACTTTTCGTTTCTAAAGACATTTTGAATAGCATATCTTTTAAAAATTGATGGAAGTTTTTGATTATTTTGTGCAACAAATCTAGCTAGTGGGCTAGAAAGATCATATCGAAGGGTTAAGTTTTTATCTCCATCCTTAAATGAGAAAACATCAGACATAGGATTAGCATCATCTTCTGCTAAAAAAGATCCTATATTTTCACTTATCTCAAAAGATGGGGTTTCAAGAGCCTCTGCTCCAAATTTAATAAAATTTTTCTCAATAGTCTTTATTAACTTTTTTTTTAAAAGAAGCTTTTTATCCCATCGGTCTTCAAATCCAGGAGGTAATCCTGGGACTAATTTATTTTTTTTATTCATTTTTTGGTACCTTGGGTAGGTTACGCTCCTACGACTTCGGATCCACAAACCGACGTGATGCTATTTCACCACCAAGGCATATCCTTTTCTGTTTTATCTTATTTTGATTGAATTTAAAATTATATTATAAAATTTATTGCTAGCTTTAGCCAGCATGGTGATATGTGTACGCACCTCTGTTAGTTCCTCTTACAGTAGATCTGAGAGTACAGTTGCTTAGTTCAAATTTAGTATTTACTTTAATCATTTGCGTTCTTTTAGAGAAAAATTTGAATTAATCAACCCTAAAGTCAAAAGACGTTTATCTAAATAGATAAACGTCTTTATAATATTTTATAAATTTAATCTATTTTTTTTAGATTAACTGCTGAAGGACCTTTAGGTCCATCTTCTAACGTGAATTCAAGTTTATCACCTTCATTTAGATACCTCATACCGGCAGTTTTTACTGCTGAGGCATGTACAAATGCATCTTTTTCCTTATCATCTCTTTCGATAAATCCATAACCCTTTTTACCATTAAACCATTTTACTTTACCTTGAATTGTACTCATCTTGTTTCTTATTCCTTTTTTGTTGTTTTTAATTGCTTAAGGTTAATTTTTTTTTAAAATTATTTCAAGATCAAAAGTTAGTGGTGGCTGAGGAAGGATTCGCACCTCCGACACAAGCCTTTTCAGGGCTCTGCTCTACTCCTGAGCTACTCAGCCTTTTAACCTCTAAAGATTATTCTACCTTTAGTGAGATCATAAGGGGTCATTTCTACTGTGACATTATCCCCTTGCAAAACTCTTATTCTATTTTTCCTAAGCTTTCCTGCTGTATGAGCTGTCACAGTGTGTCCATTTTCTAACTGAACTCTAAACATAGCATTTGGAAGCAAATCGGTTACTTTGCCTTTGAATTCAAGTAGATCTTGTTTTGACAAATTTATTTTCTCCTAATTCTTTTTTTTACTGAATAAGCATGTCCTGCTAACCCCTCGTAATTTGCAAGAGTTATAACTGATGGGCCAAGACTTTCAATACCCTTTTTTGTTAAGTTTATATAAGAAATTCTTTTATAAAATTCATTAACACTTATTCCGCTTGAATATTTTGCCGAACCATTAGTTGGTAAAATATGATTTGATCCAACATTATAATCTGTCATTGCCATAACAGCATATTTGCCTAAACATATCGAACCAGAGTTTTTAATTTTTGCTGCAAAATATTTATAGTTTCTAACATTCAACTCTAAATGTTCAGGAGCAATTTTATTGACAATATTAATTATTTTATCATCTCCAGCTACATGCATTAAAATTCCATAGTTTTTTAAACTTTTTTTTGCAATAGCAACTCTTGGAATACTTTTTAACTGTTTTGAAATTTCAGTTTGAACTTTATTTACTAAGTTTTTATCTTTTGAAATTAAAATACATTGCGCTTGAGGATCATGTTCTGCTTGGCCAATTAAATCGCTTGCTACCCATTCAGGATTTGAATATTTATCACAAACAATTGTTATTTCCGAAGGTCCGGCAGTCATACCTTCAATTCCAACATCTCCAAAAACCTCTTTTTTTGCAGTTGCAACAAAAGAATTTCCTGGCCCAACTATTTTGTCAACTTTTTTAATTTTTTTAGTTCCATAAGTAACTGCTGCGATAGCAGATGGACCTCCTATAGAGAAAATTTCTTTGATTTTACATTTCCTTGCAGCATAAAGTACAGCAGGATTTTGTTCTCCTTTAAAACCTGGGTTTATCATTATAATTCTTTTAACACCGGCGACAATTGCTGGTATTGCATTCATAAGAACACTAGATGGGTAAGCAACTTTTGAACCCGGTACATAAATTGCTACTGACTCTAATGGTAAATATTTATACTCAAGTTTATTTTTAAATTTATCTTTATAAAGAATATTTTTAAATTTTTGTAGAGAATGAAATTTGTAAATTCGGTTGTAAGCTATATCGATTGCTTTCTTGACTACGGGATTTAAAGATTTAATCAAATTATTAATTTGTGTGGAGCTAGGTATAATTTTGGTATTTTGATTGAATCTTTTCTCATATTTAATTAAGGCTTTATCACCATTTTTTTTAATATCATTTATAATTTTAATTACTGAAGCTTTATCAGACTTAATATTTTTTCTTCTTTTAAGAAGTGCCTTATCCAAAGTTTTGTCAAAATCATTTTTTTTACTATTCAATACTTTCATAACTTTTTAAGTTCATTTTGATCCTCAAGCCGAGCTTCTATAGTCTCAGTCGTCAAAGCAATATGAGCATTATTATTAAAGATTAGATTTATTTCATAATCATCATTATTTTTCAAATAATCAATTCCAATTAATTCTAAAATTAAATCTTTCTTTGATTGATCAATATTTTTTGATCTAACTTTATCTACAAAATCAAATCTACAAATACTATTAATTTTCTTATTATCTTGATTAGCTTCAATTTTTTTCCTTTCTACAGATAATAAAAAAACCTTATTAGATGCAAGATATTTTATGTCAGCGACTTTTACTTTTGCACCAGAGCTGTAAGCAGAAATCATTTGTAATCCCTCTTGATCATTTGCGATTATTTTTGCCAAATATTTATTCATCAATTCAATCTTTTAATTTTAACACCAATTTTTTTTAATTTATTTTCTATATTTTCATATCCTCTTTCTAAATGATAGACCCGGCCTACAATACTTTTGCCATTAGCTACAATTGCAGCCAAGACTAAGGCGACACTTGCCCTTAAATCACTAGACATGAGTTCGGCGCCAATAAATTCTGTACTTCCATTAATTAAAGCTTTGTTGTTTTTAATATCAATTTTTGCACCCAATCTTTGTAACTCTGCTACATGCATAAATCTATTTTCAAAGATACTTTCGGTAATAGAACTTTTCCCGACACTCTTACACATCAACACCATTAATTGAGCTTGTAGATCTGTAGGAATACCTGGAAACTCCTTTGTTTTTATATTTCTTAAAGATTTAATTTTTTTAGGTCCTTTGATAAAAATTTTATTATTTACTGTCTTTATTTGTGCTCCAACTTTTTTCAATAATTGTAACTCGGTATTTATTATTTTAGGGTCTAAGTTTTTTATTTCTAAGTCACCCTTAGCAAGTGTTGCTGCTACACAAAAAGTACCAGCCTCTATTCTATCAGCCATCACAGTATGGACTGTTTGATTTAAGGAGTTCACCCCAATAATTTTGCAAGTTCGGCCAGACCACTTAATATCTGCACCAGCATTATTCAAAAATTTTGTTAGATCTTTAATTTCAGGCTCTACTGCACAATTTTTTAAAATTGTTTTACCTTTAGCTAAACATGCAGCGAGAATAGAATTTTCAGTTGCGCCAACACTTATTTTTGGAAACTTTATTTTTTGACCCTTAAGTTTTCCATTAGATTTTGCTAAAATATATCCATCTTTTATTTTGTATTCCATTCCTAATTTTTTTAATGCAGCTAAATGATAATTCACAGGTCTAGCACCTATTAAACATCCACCAGGTAAAGACGTTTTAGATTTAAAAAATTTTGAAATTAAAGGTCCTAAAACTAATATTGAACCTCTCATTGTTTTTACTAATGAATAGCTTGCAAATGTTTTCATATTCTTTGAATTAGTAATTTTTACAGTTTTTCTGTCTTTAGATAAAATTACTCTTGAACCAAGAGATTTTAATAAATTAAGCATGGTATTGATATCTCTAACTCTTGGTAAGTTTTTAATAATTACAGGTTTGTCAAATAATAAAGTCGCTGCAAGTATTGGTAACGATGCGTTTTTTGAACCTGAAATTGAAACTTTACCCTTGATTTTACAAGGACCATTAATCAGAAATTTATCCATAAATTACTCTTTGATTTTAGCAACCTGTATGGTGGTTTGTCCCTGATATTTACCGTTTTTTGATTTATAAGTTGTCTCAGGTTGAGTATCTGATTTAAAAAATAAAAATTGAGCTATTCCCTCATTTGAGTAAATTTTTGCAGGATTAGGAGTTGTGTTGCTCAACTCGATAACAATATTTCCTTCGAACTCATTTTCAATTGGAGTTACATTACAAATAATTCCTGTTCTTGCATAAGTACTTTTTCCAACACAAATACATAGAACATCTTTTGGTATTCTAAAATATTCTATTGTTTTAGCTAAAACAAAAGAATTTGGTGGAATTATACAATAGGGTCCCTTTCTCTCAATAAAATTATCATCTGAAAATTTTTTTGGATCAACTAATGAACTATTCACGTTTGTAAATATTCTATACTCATCTGAAATTCGGACATCATAACCCATGCTACTTAGTCCATATGATATTTTTCCTTCTGAAACTTGATGATCCAAAAATGGCTCAATCATATTATACTCTTTACACATTTTTTTTATCCAAGTATCAGGCTGAATCGACATTATCTTATTTTCTTTTTATTTTTTTTTTGAAAAATTTTTCTCTTTTTTAAATTTTTTTTAAGCGCAATACTTAAGCGCTCATTTTTTTCCTTTACTTTCATTCTTTGTCTGGATTAGTTAAAAAATCTAATGTTATTGGTTTTGAAGCATCTAACGTTTGAGCTTTGGACTCATTCTTTTTAGGACCTTCTTTGGCTAATCTTTTTGCTTTTTTTTCAGCAAGTTTTTTTTCTCTTTTAGCTTGCTTCTCCATAAGTTTTGCACTTTTTGTAGATTTGTAATCGTAATGAATGCCCATAAAAAATCCTTTAGTGTATATAATGTATATTGATAAAAAAATTAAGGCAATAATTTGAAAAAAATGCTTTATTATCAATACAATATAATTGGTATTTAATGCTCCTGTAGTTAAATGGCATAACAAGTCATTGGTAATGACTAGTTCCCTGGTCAGTACAGGGTGGGAGCACCAAATTAATTTTTATAAAAAAAATTTCTAGAAATAATTGTAATTATTAATAAAGCTAAAAATCCAAGTAGTGGTAAATATATTGATGGCGAAGAAATTAAATCAATAGCACTTGGCGCATTTAAGTTTTTATCAATTATTGTTTCTAATCCATTTCCGATAGATGTCGTTAAAAAAACTGATGGTATAATCCCTAACAAAGTTGACCAAAAATAATTTCTTACCTTTACATTGAACATACAAGGTAAAACATTCTGAATTGCAAAAGGTATTCCTCCTACAAACCTATAAATTAACAAGAATATAAATTCTGATTTTTTAAATTTTTTTTCAAGATTGCTAAATCTATTTAAAAATTTATCTCTTATGATATCTTTTAAAAAAGAGTTTGCAAAAATATATAATAAAGTTGCACCAATAGTCATTCCAATCACTGCGAAAAACAAACCCAGCCATTTGCCAAAAATGAAACCAGACATTAGTGCTAAAGGTGATCCAAAACCAGCAGCTAATACCCATATAATTGCAAATAAAATAAATAAAAATCCTAATAAAAATAAATTTGTCTTTTTAAGTTCAAAAAAATAATCTCTATTATTTTTAATAAATTCATAACTAGTTATTTCCTGAAGGCTAAATTTTGAAAAGAAAAAATATAAAATCAAACTAACCGCAGAAACATAAAATAGACCAATAAATATTTTAATTTTTTTTGATTTTTCCATTAATTCAGATGTTAATAATAAAATCTTCTATTTGCTATTTATATATTTAATTACTATAAAGATCGGAATTTATTAAAATATTATCACTATTTATGAAAAGAACTTATCAGCCAAAAAAACGAAAAAGATTAAAAAAGCATGGATTTCGTTCAAAGATGAAAACTAAAGGAGGCAGAAAACTTCTTAAAAGAAGAAGGGCAAGAGGAAGAAAAAGCTTAACTGTTTCATCAACAGTTAAAAAAAAATAATATAATTAAATGAAAAGCAAAATACTTGCTCTTTCAAAAAATGAAGAATTCAAATACCTTCTCAAGCAGGAAAAAATTTCGAATAAATACATAATTATTTATTTTGGAAAATTAATAAATAAAAATAGAAATAAGTTAAATATAAGCTTTGTTGCAAAGAAAAAAATTGGTAATGCAGTTAAAAGAAATAAAATAAAAAGACGATTGAGAAATATATTCAATGATGCTGTCAAAAAAATTTCTTTGAAATTTGATTATTCATACCTTGTTATTGCCAAGCCATCTATGTTAAATAATAATTATACAATTATAAAAGAAACCTTATTTCGAGATTTAAAAAGAATACGATAATGAATATTTTAACAAAAATTCTTATAAGAATTATTAGAGGATACCGTTTTCTCCTAAGTCCAATTTTGGGAAATTCCTGCCGTTATTTACCAACTTGTTCTGAGTATAGTATTGAAGCAATAAAAACTTTTGGTTGTCTTAAGGGTATTCTTCTAAGTGTAAAAAGAATTTTGTCGTGCCATCCTATTAAATTTCTTGGAGGTGGAGGTGGTTACGATCCGGTAAAAAAAGAAATTAAGATTAAAAAATAATGGATACAAAAAATGTAATTGCAGCAATTTCTCTATCAGCAGCGGTAATAGTTCTTTATTCATTATTTTTTATACCTGAACAAAATCAAAAAACTCAAAACATTTCTGAAAAAAATACAACTGAACAAAATTCAGATACACCAAGCTTGGATCAAGAAGAAACTCTTGTCAAAATTTCTCGCGATGAATCAATAGATCAAAATGAGAGAGTGATTTTTGAAAATGAAAATATTGTTGGATCAATCTCTTTAAAAGGCGCAACGATTGATGATTTAACATTTAAGAATTATGATACTGAATTAGAAAGTAATAAAAATGTCATATTGTTAAATCCTAGAAATATAGAAGATGGTTATTTTATTGAAAGCGGTTTTGTTACAACTGATAAAAATATCGATATTCCAAATTCAGAGACTTTATGGTCTGTTGTAGGAAAAAAAAAATTAACTAAAGAAAATCCAATAAAGATATCCTGGACAAATAATCAGGGGATTACTTTTGAAAAAAGTATTTATTTGGATGATAAATTTCTATTTACAATTCAACAAAGGATAACAAATTCAACTAGTAAAAAGTATGACTTTTATTCTTATGGTCAAATTATAAGAAATAAGATGCCAGAAGGTCTCTCTAATTTTTATATTCTTCATGAAGGGATGTTAGCTGCGCTTGATGGTGAACTTTTCGAGGAAGATTACGACGAGATTAAGGAAGAAAAATTCACTAAAAATGCAAATAAAGGCTGGTTTGGAATTGGAGACAAATATTGGATTAGTTCTATTATTCCACCTAGAAATAAACAATTCAGAACGACTTTTGATTATAGAAATAAATATAGAGCAAATTTTATTACCACTCAGCCAATGGAACTTAATGCTAATTCGTTTATTGAAGATGAGATGCAAATTATTGTAGCTGCAAAAAGAGTTGATGTGGTCGATGGATACGCTGAAAAATTAAATATTGATAAATTTGATCTAGTAATAGATTGGGGTTTTCTATATTTTATTACAAAGCCTCTTTTTTATGGAATTGATTATTTTTTTAAATTGCTTGGAAATTATGGCCTAGCAATTATTGCCATTACTGTGTGTATTCGTTTAGTATTTTTTCCGCTAGCTAATTTCTCTTTTAGAAGTATGGCAAAAATGAAGGCACTTCAGCCTGAAATGGTTCGCCTCAAAGAGCTCCATAAAGAAGATAAAGTTAAATTACAACAAGAGATGATGGCTCTTTACAAAAAAGAAAAAGTTAATCCAATGTCAGGTTGTTTGCCAATTCTTGTTCAAATCCCAGTTTTTTTCGCGCTTTACAAAGTATTGTTTGTGACAATTGAAATGAGACAAATGCCTTTTTATGGTTGGATACAAGATTTATCAGAACGCGACCCAACCTCTATATTCAATTTATTTGGATTACTACCTTATGATGTTCCTTCATTTTTGATAATTGGTGCATGGCCAGTTGCTATGGGTGTTTCCATGTGGGTTCAGCAAAAATTAAATCCAGCTCCTACTGACCCAATGCAAGCAAAAATATTTATGTTCTTCCCTCTTTTTTTAACGATTATATTAGCTCCATTTCCTGCTGGATTAGTCATTTACTGGACTGTTAATAATATTTTGACAATGGCTCAACAACTCTTCATTATGAAGCGTACTACAGTTAAAACTTCAACTTAATGTTAGAGATTAAAGAAGAGGAAATAAAGAAAATATTGCCCTATGAAGGACCTTCCTTTGATGAAGTTAAGAAATATTTAAATAAATATAATGACGAGTACATAGTCATTAAATGTGGGGGAAGTGTATTAGACGATAAGATACTATTTGATAATTTTATAAATAATATTTCAATATTACATAATTTAGGATTTTTTCCAATACTAGTGCACGGGGGAGGCAAAAGAATTTCAAAACAATTAGTGGTAAATGGGATAAAAAGTATTTTTATAAATGGATTAAGGGTTACTGATGAAAAATCAATTAATATTGTTGAAAAAGTATTAAATATTTTCAACAAAGAAATTACAAAAGCCTTAAGAAAAAAAGGATGTGATAGTCAAACTGTAAGTAATAGAGAGAATAACATAATAAATGTTATCCAAGAAAATAAAGAACTTGGTTATGTCGGTACACCAACTCATATAGATAAGTCTATAATTGATAATATTGTCAAAGAAAAAAAAGTGCCAGTAATCTCCCCTTTGGGTATAGATAAAAAAAATAATGTTTATAATATAAATGCTGATACTGCCGCAGGAGCAATTGCAAAAGAACTTAATGCTAGAAGATTGATAATAATGAGTGATGTCGAGGGAGTTTTAGATGAAAATAAAAGATTAATTTCTGAAATTAGCACTCAAGAAATTAATGAATTAATAGACAATAAAATAATAACTGGTGGAATGATACCAAAAATCAAGAATTGCCTTGATGTTGCTAACAATGGAGTAAAGGGAGTTGTGATTATTGATGGAAGGATAAATCACTCAATTTTGTTTGAATTACTTTCTGATAAAGGATCAGGCACGCTTATAAGAAAATGAATTTAAAAAAAAAAAAATATCTTTTACTCGATCTCGACGGTGTTTGTTACGGAAAACACAATAATTATTCATTAGAGAAAGTATTTGGTCAAGTTTCAAAAAGAATGACAAAATTTATTTCTGAAAAGTTGAAAATAAATATGGATGAAGCAAAAAAACTTCAGACTAATTATTTTTATAAATATAACACTAGTTTAAATGGTCTGATGATACACCATGATATACCGCCACAAGAATTTTTAAAGTATGTTCATACTATTGATCTTTCCTTTATGAAAGAAGATGCAATTATGAGAAGTGAGCTTGAACAATTAAATATGGAAAAATTTATTTTTACAAATGGAAGCGCAGAACATGCAAAAAATATTTTATCGCATCTTGGAGTTTATGATCTATTTGGTAGAGAAAAAATATTTGATATACAAGATGCTGGCTATATTCCTAAACCAGAGGCAAAAACTTTTGATTTAATGGTAAAAAAATTTGGAATTGACCCTAAAGAAACAATATATATAGAGGACATTGCCAAGAATCTGAGTATTGGTTATGAACGCGGTTGTACAACAGTTTGGTTAATCAATGATGAACATTTCGGTAAAATGGATGCTGATAAAGATTTTATTTCACACAAAATTGAAAATCTATCTTTATTTCTTAAGGAAATAAGGTTATTAAAAAACGAATAAGTTATGTCTTTAGAAAAAATTATAAACGATGCTTGGGAAAAAAAAGATCAAGTAAATCCTAACTCGGATCAATCTTTAAAAGATGCAATTAACCAAGTAATCACTGATTTAGATAGTGGTAAATCGAGAGTTGCTGAAAAAATAAATGGAAAATGGATAACTCATCAACATCTAAAAAAAGCTATTATGCTTAGTTTTAGAATTTACCCAATGGATAATTTAAATGGCCCATATTCTAGTTGGTATGACAAAGCACATTTATTAAAAGGTAAAACTGCAGGTTGGTCCAGAGAACAACATGAAGCTGCAGGGTTTCGTATGACTCCTAACTCTCCTGTCCGCCCAGGATCTTTTATTGGAAAGAACGCTGTTCTTATGCCATGTTACGTAAACATCGGTGCTTTTATTGGAGCCGGTACTATGATGGATACGTTTAGTCGTGCTGGTAGCTGCTGCCAAATTGGAGAAAATTGCCATATATCTGCTGGTTCAGGAATTGGAGGAGTCTTGGAACCTGCTCAAGCACTACCAACAATCATCGAAGATAATGTTTTTGTTGGTGCTATGTCTGAAGTTGTTGAAGGTGTTATTGTCGAGGAGGGAAGTGTTCTTTCAATGGGTTGCTATATAGGCCAAAGTACCAAAATCATTAACAGATCAAATGGTGAAATAATAAAAGGTCGTGTACCTCCCTATTCGGTCGTTGTACCAGGTACGTACAAAGATCTTTACGCTGTTCATATAATTAAAACTGTTGACTCTAAAACTAGGTCAAAGACATCAATTAACGATCTTTTAAGAGATTAATCATGCAAAAGTTAAATGAATTACAATTAGCTAAAGAGCTAATAAGATTTCCCTCCATCACACCTGTTGATGCGGGAATAATGAAATTTTTAGAAAAAAAATTAAAAAAACTAGGTTTCAGAACAAAAATATTAGAATTTAAAGAAAAAGGATTTCACCCTGTAAAAAACTTATATGCAAGAATAGGATCTAAAACACCAAATTTTATGTTTGCTGGACACCTAGATGTTGTACCACCAGGGAACATAAAAGACTGGACAGTAAATCCGTTTAAACCATTTATTAAAAGAGGTCATTTAATTGGAAGAGGTGCAAATGATATGAAAGGTTCTGTTGCAGCCTTTCTATCAGCTGTGAATACTTTTTTGTCAATAAATAAAAAATTTGATGGATCAATAAGTTTATTGATTACAGGTGATGAGGAAGGTGATGCAATAAATGGTACAAGAAAAGTAGTAGAATACTTAAAAAAAAGAAAAGAAAAAATTAATTTTTGCCTAGTTGGTGAACCCACAAATCCAAATAAGTTAGGTGAGATGATGAAAATTGGTCGAAGAGGAAGTTTGACTGGTAGATTAACTATTTTTGGTCAGCAAGGCCACGTAGCTTATCCTAAAAGGGCTAATAATCCTTCAACTATAATAATAAAAATTTTAAAAGAAATTAAAGAGGTAAATTTTGATAAAGGTACAAAAGATTTTCAGCCAACAAACCTAGAGGTTACACAAATAAAAATAGATAATACTGCTGATAATGTTATTCCTAAATTAGCAGAAGCTACTTTTAATATTAGGTTTAATAATAGACACTCTTCCAGCTCTCTTAAAAAAAGACTTAATAAAATTTTTACAAAAATTTCAAAAAAAAATAAATCAAAATTTAAAATAAATTATAGAGTTTCTGGTGAAGCTTTCTTAACAAAACCAAACAAAACGACTTATATGATACAAAGTACAATAAAAAAAATTACTAAAATAAAACCAAAATTATCCACTACAGGTGGAACCTCAGATCTGCGATTTATAAGAACTATATCTCCTGGTCTTGAATTTGGTTTAGTAGGAAAAACCATGCATAAAGTTGATGAAGCAGTATCATTGAAAGATTTGAAAAATCTTACAAAAATTTATTTTAATATTCTGAAAAATTATTTTAAATGAAAACTGCAATTATAAATTCTGACTCTTTTGAAAAACATGATACTGGTGATGGTCACCCTGAACAACCTAAAAGGGTAATTGCTATTAAAGAAAAATTAAAAAAAAGAAAAGACCTCATCTGGGAAAAACCAGATGATGTGCCTACTGATATATTATCTATGACACATTCAAAGGACTATATAAATAATTTAAATAATTCTTTTCCTCAAAAAGGTTTTGAGTTTTTAGATGGGGACACTGTTGTGTCACCAGATAGTAAAAAAGCAGTTTTTGATGCTGCGGGCTCTACTATAAGAGCAATAGACGGGATTGAAAATAAGAGATTTCAAAATGCATTTTGTTTAGCTAGACCACCGGGTCATCATGCTGAAAAAAATAAGGCAATGGGATTTTGTTGTATATCCAATGCAGGTGTAGCAACAAACTATTTAGTTACTAAATATAAATATAAAAGGATTGCATGTGTAGATTTTGATGTACACTGGGGAAATGGAAACTATGATGTTATGCGTAATAACAAAAATTCCCTATATATCTCTACTCATCAATATCCATTTTATCCTGGAGGGGGTACAGAAAAAGATAAAGGTGATTTTAATAACTCATTAAATATTCCTCTGCCTGCTGGCACAAACTCAGAACAATATTTCAATGCTTTTGATAGAGTTTTAGATAGGTTAGTTCAATATAAACCTGATTTTCTCTTATTTTCAGCAGGTTTTGATGCCCACAAAGACGATCCATTAGCACAATTTCAACTTAGTTCGGAAGATTTTTATGAGATAACAAAAAGAACTTTGATAGCCACCAATGAGTATACTAAAGGCAAGGTTGTTTCAATACTTGAAGGTGGATATGATTTAAATGCTCTAGCTGAAAGTGCCAACAAACATGTTAATGCCCTCATTGAATTCAATTGATTAATAATACTTCATTGTAAATCAGCTGTATGAAATTATACAAAATTAAAAAATCTAAAATTGATAATAAAGGGCGAGGACTCTACGCGACACGTGATATTAAAGAAGGTACAAAAATAATAGATTACGTTGGAAAAATAATAACAAATAAAGAAGTGGATGAATCAAGTAAATTTGATAACAAGAAGCCAATTTACTTATTTACACTAAATAAAAAGTATACTCTTGATGGAGATTTTTCTTGGAATACAGCTGGGTTAATAAATCATTCGTGTGATAATAATTGTGACTATAACGGAAAAGGATTAAAAATTTGGATAACATCAATTAGAGATATAAAAAAAGGAGAAGAGCTTACATGTGATTATGGTTTTGGTTATGATAAAGATTTTAAACAATTTCCCTGCAAATGTAGATCTAAAAATTGCTGTGGTTATATTGTTAGAGCAGAGTCTAGATGGCGAATTAACAAAAAATTTGCAATGAGTAATAAAAAAAATTAATAAATAACTTTAGATAAAAAAAGTCCTTCAGGCGGTGCGGGTGGTGCACATAAAACTCTTTTCTTTGATTTAAATACCTTCTCAAAAGTTTTAAAATCCCACTTTTTTTCACCTAAAAATTTTAAACAACCAACCATTGATCTAACTTGTTGTTGTAAAAAAGATTTGGAACGAAACTCAATTTCAATTTTATTTTTTAATGATTTAACTTTTATTGATTTTATTGTTCTAATTGGGCTTTTAGCATGACAACTAGACGATCTAAAGGTTGAATAATCGTAGGTGCCAATTAATCTTTTAGCACCTTTTTTTATTAAATCTATATCCAAAGGTTTTCTAACATGCCAACCTCTTTCTTTTTCAATAACTGGTGTGCTTATTCGATTAAATATTACATATTTATATATTCTTTCTTTTGCAGAAAATCTTGAATGAAATTTACTGTTTCTTTTTTTAATATTAGTTATTGCTATACCTTTTTGATTCAAGAAATGATTTAAAGATTTTAAAAATTTATGTAAATCAATAATTTCTTTATCACAATCAAAATGAGCAGATTGTGCAATAGCATGTACACCAGTATCTGTTCTCCCTGATCCATATAAAATAACTTTTTGTTTTAGTAGTTTTGAAATTTTTTTTTGAATGATGCCTTGAATTGTTTGCCCTTTTCTTTGAATTTGCCATCCTCTAAAATTTGTACCAACATATTCAATTATCAACTGATATCTTAACATTCAGATTTTAGTACCCTTTTTAATTTGTGAACCAAGCATAAATTCACCTACATTTTGAACATTCTTTCCCTGTCTTTGTATCTTTTCCACTTTAATTGACCGATTATTACCACATACAATTTCCATATAATCTGAAACAACTTCTCCTGGGTTTCCCACTTTATTACCTATTGTAGCTTTTAATATTTTATATCTCTCACCCTTATAATTAAAAAATGCTCCAGGTGAGGGATACAAACCATTTATTTTGCCGATAATACTTTCGGCAGACTTATTCCAGTCTATTTTCCCTTCATATTTGTTAATTTTTGGCGCATAAGTAGCTTTTGAATGCTCTTGTTCAAAAAATTTTATTTTATCTTCCAATATATCATCAATGTTGTCCAAAATTTTTTCAGCTGCAACTAATGAAAGTTTTTCGGCAACATCACTAGCGTTTAAATTATCATCTAAATCAATTTTATAAGTATTACAAACAGGTCCTGTATCCAATTTTTCATTTATTTTCATAATGCTGATACCAGTCTGTCTATCAAGATTCATTAAAGATCTTTGAATTGGAGCTGCACCTCTCCAATTTGGTAGTATTGAAGCATGAATATTTATAAATCCTTTTTTTGTTAAACTTAAAAATTCTTTTGGAATAATCTGACCATATGCAACTACGATAGCTAGATCAGCATCTATTTTTTTTAGGTACTCATATTCTTCTTTGTTGTCATTCAAAAAAATTGGAGTTCTAAATTCTAAATTTAAAGTTTCAGCAATACCTTGGACTGGAGATTTATTTATTTTTTGACCACGTTGAGACTTTTGTGGTGGTTGGGTATATACGAGAGTAATTGGAAACCCATTTTGATATAAAGATTTTAATATTGGGACTGCAAATAAAGGTGTACCCATAAATATAATTTTTCTGGACATTTCAAACAATAATTCTATTAGAATCTTTTTTAATTTTTGAAATTTTTTTTATTATAATATCTTTTTTTAATTTTGATAAGTGATCTATAATGAGTTTTCCGTCTAAGTGATTTATTTCATGTTGAACACAAGTAGATAAGAGACCATCAAATTCTTTTATTTTAATTTTACCATTAATATCTATGTATTCAATTTGACAAATTTTTGGTCTTTGGATTTCAATAAATGTATCAGGAATAGATAAACATCCCTCTTCATAGACTGACATCTCATTGCTCAGTTTCTTAATTTTTGGATTTATAAAACACATTGGATTTTTTTCCCCGTTTTTTGTGGATACGTCAATAACTAGGACTCTTTTAAGAATCCCAACTTGGACGGCGGCAAGTCCGATACCTTTCGAATTGTACATAGTTTCAAATAAATCTTTAATCAAATTTTTTTCGTTTATTCCAACTTTCTCTACGGGAGTTGAAACTTTTTTTAATATCTCATCTGGAACTGTGATTATCTCTTTAATACTCATGATGTAAATAAATAAACTAATTCCTAAACTTTTAAAGGAAGAACTTTTAACAAAATTTTATTTCGAATATAGTCAATATCTAATTGATTAAGAGCACTTATAATAAAAAATAGTGTATCTTCATCAAGAGCCTCTAAATCGTCCTGACCAATGACTTCAATTATTCTTAATAACGATGAACCAATCTCTTTATTATTAATCATTACCTGAATATCTGTAGGAATTTCAGAATTATTAATTTCATATAGATCTTCATATTTTTTCGAAATTTCTATTCCATCGGATTTTATAGATTCGATTAAAATTATATCTTTTTTAGATATAATATATTTTTTATCCTTCTTAATTTTTTTTAAATAATTATTTAAATCTTTTTCAATTTTAGTTTTTGCAAAATCTCCATTAAAATAATTAACTAATTTTGACTGATGTAGAATATCTTTATTAAATTTAATATTATTTATTTTCTTATTCTCTTTTTCTAAATTATCAAAATAAAATGTTGAAAAATTGGATGGTACTTGGTCAGTTTCTATCGCTTTTAAAAAATTTTTTAATTCCTCATCAAAGGCATCTGCATAATTATCTTTTACGAATAAATTTTTTAACAATTTGATCAATTCGAGCTTTTTACTCACATCCGACTCCAGAAGTATTCTCTGATAAATTAAAGCTCGTGCCTCTATGTTAGAAAGAGACTTATGCGACTCGATTGCATTTAAAAGTTGATTAATATTAAATTGAAATCTTTTATATAATGAAAATAGATCTTGTTCAGAATAATTTTTATCATTAGTAGCTTTTTCTATTAATGAAATTTTATCTATGTCTAAAACATCTATTTCCTCAATATTAAATAATAAATTTGAAGAGGACAAATATTTCCATATTAGTGGATTAGTATTTTTTTCTGGTTCAAAAATAAAATTAGGATTTGTTCTATGCGCTAGATGAAAATCTAAAATAGATGTTTCTAAAATAGCATTATCAGGTTCATCATTAAAACCTAATAAATAATTTATCTTTTTTTCAAAATATTCATCATTAAATCCTAATTCTTTTTTTAAATCAAAAATCAATTGTGCCTCTTCGGTTCTTCCTTCATTAATAAGACAGTATAAATTAAATTTTGATAGATATTCGTCATTTATAATTTTTGTATTTTGCAAAAATAAACTACATGCTTTCTCTATATTTGACTCAGATAAATATTGATCAACTAAATATCTACTTAATTTCGGATGCAAATCTAAAATTTGATTTTTAATTAGATATTCCTCTATGAGATCTCTATTCTTATTCTTAATAAGCCAATCAGATTTTATTTTTAAAAATTCACTCTCAGTAAAATTATTATTGGGATAGTATGAATTGGTTAACAATGCGATGTTCATTAAATCTGAAGCATCTTTAGACAAATTAATTTTTGATAAATTTGAAAAAAGATATTTTAATTGATCACCGTTAGAATTTGACCACATATCAATCTTTAATCCAAAATCTTCTGGATCATATAAACCTATAATGCTTATTTCTTTTGAGCTTAAAGATGATTCTACTTTAACACTATCAACTGTTTTTTTGGACTGCATATTATAAATATTTGACTCTTTTATATCTTCTTCAAAAGTTTGGTTATTATTGTTTTGATTAATATCTGTTTGGGTTTTTTCGATGTTTTCATTACCTACATTCCAAATATCGATTGGCTCTTCCTCTGCCTTAGCAACAAAAGTAAAAATAACAATAAGTATAATTGATAAATAATTACTATTTAACAATTTTAAAATTTTCATTTGGAATTATTTTCTCAATTTCTTTTTTAGGAGCTGGGAAATCTAATTTGCTTAGAAGAAATGTTGCACCAAAAAATATTACTATTATTAGACCTAATTTTAACATTAAGCTTACAGCTTTTCTGCTGGAACTTGTATTTCTTGTAAATTGCATATAACGTTGGATAAATTCAAATTAAGACATATTTGTGTTTTTTCAATACAGAAACTTATGAAATCAAAAGAAAATTTAGTTTTTTTAGGCATGATGGGTTCCGGTAAGTCATCAATTGGCTCTATTGTATCAAATAAACTTAATATTGAATTTATTGATGTTGATCAAAAAATTGAGGAAAAATTAGGTTTAAAGATTTCAAAAATATTTGCAAATAAGGGAGAGAAATATTTTAGAGAGATTGAAGAAATAGTTAGTCTTAAAATGCTTAAAAAGAGTCATTCGGTGATTTCTTTAGGAGGGGGGGCCTTTTTAAACAATAAAATAAAAAAAGAAGTTTTAGAAAATCATATTTCATTTTGGTTAAATTGGGATATAAAAACTCTTATTGATAGGATTAAAAATAGCCCCAAAAGACCTGTCGCCTTTAATGCATCAAAGAATGAGCTCACAGATTTGATAAAAAAACGTTCTATCATTTATTCAAAAGCAATGTATAGAATTGATTGTGAAAATCTGACAAAAAATGAAATTGCCAAAAATATATTAAAAATTTATGAAGCCCACTACCTTAAATATAAAGACTAATTCAGACAATTATAAGATAATAATTGGCTCAAATATAATAAAGAATTTATCTAAGTATCTAAATAAATATTCTATTAAATTTGATAAATGTCTCCTAGTAATTGACAAAAAAGTACCCAATAAAATGGTATCTCACATTTCAAAATCTTTATGGGAAAAGGAAATATTTAAATTTTATTTTAATTCTAACGAAAAAAATAAAAATCTAAACAGTATCAATAAAATTTTAAATATTTTACTTAATAAAAATTTTTCGAGACTAGACTGTGTAATTACAGTTGGTGGTGGGATTACTGGAGATGTTGGTGGCTTTGCAGCTAGTTTATATAAAAGAGGTTTGGGTTTTATTAATATTCCTACTACGTTGCTCTCGCAAGTAGATTCCTCAATAGGAGGAAAAACAGGGGTAAATACAAAAGAAGGTAAAAATTTAATTGGAAGTTTTTATCAACCGAAGCTGGTTATTAGTGATACTATATTTTTAAAATCATTGCCCAAAAGAGAGTTGATTTGTGGATATGGAGAAATTTTTAAGCACTCGCTAATATTAAACAAAAAATTTTATTTATATCTTAATAAAAACTCAAAACAAATTTTTAGTTTAACAAGTCCATTTATTGAAAAAGCTATCTACGAAAGTTGTAAAATAAAAAAAAAGGTTGTTGAAAAAGATGAAAAAGAAAAAGGAATTAGAAAAATACTTAATTTTGGTCATACTTTTGCTCATGCTTTTGAGGCAACATTGGGTTATTCTAAAAAGTTAAATCATGGTGAAGCAGTTATATTAGGAATTATTACTGCATTAAAATTTAGTTTAGATATTAAGTTAATAGATACGAGAGAATATAAAAAAATTGTAGAAAATATCCAAAAAATTGACATTCCATCTGATATAAAATTTTATTTTTCTTATAAAAATTTAAATACAATTTTAAAATTTATGATGAAAGATAAAAAAAATATTTCAAAAAAAATAAATTTAATTTTATTAAAGAAAATTGGTTTAACTGTAATCAACCGTGAATTTAATAAATCAAAAATTAAAAAATTTTTAAAGAAAGAGCTATCTGATTAAAATTTGAAATGAATGGATATATTTTTTAATTTCTTCATTTAAAACCTTATAAATTTTTTTGTTACTTTCTATTCTGTTTAAGTTTTTGAGTTCTTGTGAATTTATGATTAATTTTAAATGAAACTTTCCTTCTTGATGACCAGAATGTTTTTTATGAAGAAATGACTTATCCTGAACCTCAATCTTTTCAATTACAATCTCATTACTTAATTTTTTTTTTACGATTGCAATTAAATCATTTATATTCATAAATAATAAATATTATATCATGAAAAATATTTGTGACTGGAATAATTGTAAAGAAATAGGTGAATATCGAGCACCTGTAGAGAGAGATAATAGTAAAAAATATCGAATGTTATGTTTAGAGCATGTAAAAGAGTTTAATAAAAATTGGAATTATTTTTCAGGTATGAATGACGATCAAGTTTTAAATTTTTTAAAATCAGATATGATTTGGCACAAACCCACTCAAAGCTTTAGTTCAGCTGATAATTTTTTCAAAGTTTTGTGGAGCAATACACTTAGAGATGAGTTAGATAAAGATAAATTTAAAGGTGATTACGATCATATGCGTCAATTTAAATTTGATCATAAAGATATTAAAGCATTCAGTATTTTGGGAGTTTCTGTAGGTTTAAAATGGCAAAAAATCCAGGCTAAATTCAAAATCCTTGTCAAAAAATTTCACCCAGATATAAATGCTGGGAATAAAAAATACGAGGAAAAACTTAAACAGATTACATTAGCTTATACTCAATTAAAAAATACATATAGGGAAAAAATTGACACCTGATTTAAATTTACAACCGGACATAAAAATATCAGTTAAACAAACTTTTGGCATTGAGTCTGATATGGAAATAAATGCTTTTTCTGAAAAAAATGAACATGTGCCAGAAATAGACAAAAACTATAAGTTTGATCGAGACACAACTCTCGCAATAATCTCAGGTTTTGCTTTTAATAAAAGAGTCTTAGTGCAAGGTTATCATGGAACAGGAAAATCCACACACATTGAACAAATAGCTGCGAGATTAAATTGGCCATGTATAAGAATAAATTTAGATAGTCATGTAAGTCGAATTGATTTAATTGGTAAAGACGCAATAGTATTAAAAGATGGAAAACAAGTTACTCAATTTAATGAAGGTATATTGCCGTGGTCAATCCAAAATCCTGTTGCACTAGTATTTGATGAATATGATGCTGGAAGACCTGATGTAATGTTTGTAATTCAAAGAGTTCTTGAAGCTGAAGGTAGTTTTACTTTATTAGATAAAAATAAAGTTATTAAACAAAATAAATTTTTCAGATTATTCGCAACATCAAATACTGTTGGTCTTGGAGACACAAGTGGACTTTATCATGGTACGCAGCAAATAAATCAAGGACAAATGGATAGATGGAACATAGTAACAACTCTTAACTATTTGAGTTTAGAAAGAGAAATGGATATCATTTTAGCAAAAAATAAAAACTTAGATAATCAGAAAGGGAGAGAAAATGTAGCTAACATGATTAAAGTTGCTTCGCTTACAAGAAAAGGTTTTATTGCAGGAGATATTTCAACAGTGATGAGTCCAAGAACTGTGTTGCATTGGGCGGAAAATGCAGAAATTTTCAAAGATACTGGTTATGCTTTTAGGGTAACATTTTTAAATAAATGCGACGATATGGAAAAAAACATAATAGCAGAATATTATCAGAGATGTTTTGGTGAAGATTTACCAGAATCACTTTTGAATATTCAAATTTGATGAGTG
This sequence comes from uncultured Pelagibacteraceae bacterium, assembly GCA_902627935.1. Taxonomy (GTDB): domain Bacteria; phylum Pseudomonadota; class Alphaproteobacteria; order Pelagibacterales; family Pelagibacteraceae; genus Pelagibacter. Next base: position 84,712 of record CACOLA010000002.1, read on the forward strand.
ATAAATCAGAGAATCTTAAAGAAAAACTTAGACAAGCACTTGCATCTACTATTAGAGTAATTTCTGAAGATTTAGAGATTAAAAAAAATATTAAAGATAATAAAAATCCCAAAAAATTTGATTTTTTTGAATTAGAAAATTTAGATAGTAAAAATGATTTTATAAAAGCAAGAGCAGAGGCAGACTCTACCGCTCTCAAAAAAAAGTTCTCAGATGAGAAAATTTATAAAAAAAACCTTCCAAGTAATTCAAACTGTAAATCTTTATATGCAATAGCCGAAAAAATAAGGTACGAAACACTAGGCGGTAAAATGCTAAGAGGTATAAGGAAAAACTTTAAAGAAAATTATAATCAACTGGTAAATCTCAAAAGAAAAAATCAGATTAAAACTAAAGACGATGTGCCGGTATCTGAGGCTTTTGAATTATATATGCTTAAAAATTTTCATAATATTGAACTAAGTCCAACTACTACAAAAATGCTCAATTTTTGGGAAAAAGAATTTAATCAATCAATTAATAAACATATTAGTTTCCTGAAAGACAATTTTGAAAATCAAAATATTTATGGATCTAGATTTTCAAAAATTCTTCAAGAAATGGATATTTTTCAAAATGATGAAAATGATCAAACAAATAATGAAAATCAAGAGGAGGGCTTGGATAATCCTTCAAATGATGACCAAAAAAGCGATACAGAGGATCAAAAAGATGAAAATAAAGATCAAGAGGCAGAATCAAGTTTAGATACAGAATACGATATAGATGAATACAAATTAGACGAACAATCAATGAATGTTGAGTCAGATCAACAAAATTCAGAACAAATTATCAAAAAAAATAAACTTAATGATTTACAAATTGAATATAAAATTTTTACTACTCAATTTGATGAGATTACTAAAGCAGAAAATTTAGAGAATTCAGATGAAGCTAACAAACTTAGAAAAACATTAGATCAACAATTAATTGGTTTTCAAGATTTAGTTACTAAACTAGCAAATAAGCTGCAAAGACAATTATTGGCAAAACAAAATAGAGCTTGGGAATTTGATTTAGAAGAGGGTTTACTAGACAGCTCAAAATTACCCAGGATAATTATTGATCCGTATAATTCTTTGTCTTTTAAAAAAGAGAAAGATCTTGATTTTAAAGATACAATTGTAACATTATTGATAGATAACTCAGGGTCAATGAGAGGACGTCCAATTACCATAGCAGCAATCTGTGCAGATATTCTTTCAAGAACATTAGAGCGATGTTCAGTTAAAGTTGAAATTTTAGGGTTCACTACAAAAAATTGGAAAGGTGGCCAAAGTAGAGAGTATTGGAATAAAGAGGGAAAACCTAAAACTCCAGGTAGATTGAATGACCTAAGACATATTATATATAAAAGTGCAGATACGCAATGCAGGCAAGCAAAAGACAATCTTGGATTAATGTTAAAAGAAGGTTTGCTTAAAGAAAATATTGATGGAGAAGCAATCAATTGGGCTTATTCTAGATTAAAAAAAAGAAGGGAAGAAAGAAAAATTTTAATGGTAATATCAGATGGTGCACCTGTCGATGACTCAACTTTATCAGTAAATTCTGGAGACTTCTTAGAAAAACATTTAAAAAAAATTGTTAAATTTATTGAAGAAAAGACTGAAATTGAAGTTTTAGCAATTGGAATAGGCCATGATGTTTCGAGATATTACAATAAAGCTATAAAAATTACTGATGTTAATGAGTTGGGTGATGTAATGATATCTCAGTTAAGTTCTTTATTTGAGACTAAGAAAAAATATCATTAAATATTAAATAAATCTCTATTATTCCACTTTATAATTACTTCGGCTCCCTCTCTTGTTTTAGAATTTCTAAAATTTAAGGTGGCAAAATTTTTTTCTAACAAATTTTTTCCAATGAATAAACCTAGTCCTAATCCACTATTTGATTTAAAAGTTGGGTTATTCGATCTTAAATAAGGTTCTCCGATTTTGGATAAAATATCTTTTGAATAACCATGTCCATCATCTTCAATTGTAATTTCTGTGTTTTCACTATCGCTTTTTAGATTAATAAATATCGTTTTCTTAGCATACTTGTTAGCGTTTCCGATAAAATTTCTTAAACCATAAACAATTTCAATCGATTTAGTGATTTTTTTTGGATTTGAGTCTTGATCAAAATTAAAAATAAAATTTTTTTTGCTTATTTCCTTGAAAGATAAAATTATCTCACTTAAGTATTCCCTTATAGACATATCCTTATCAATAAAAATATCTTCTTCAACAGGATTAATGCTTAAACGTTTCAAAATTTGATTACATCGTTCTACCTGGCTAGATAATAATTCTATATCCTTCTCTATCTCTTTTTGTCCTATAAACTGTTTGCTTAAATCATGAGCTATTATTTTAATTGTTGATAATGGTGTTCCTAATGAATGTGCGGCGGCGGCGGCTTGACCTCCTAAAGAAAGAAGCTCGTGTTCTTTGGCCATAATTTCCTCCATTTTAGCAAGTGCTTCTTTTCTAAGTCTCGATTGAGAACCAAATGTCATCGCAAAATAATTAAAAAAAAATAAAGCTATTATTAAAGCTACTGGTATAGAGAAATAATAATAAGGACTGATGTGAAAATGATCACTAAGGGGTGCAGGTAAGTCAGTTGAATAAAATGTAAGAAATAAAATTACTAAAAAGGTCACAACGACTAATAAAGTATTAGTTTTAAAACTTAAATTTGAAGATGAAAATACACTTGGAATTAAAATAAAAATTATAAAAGGATTTACAATTCCTCCCGTAAGATAAAGTAAAACACTTAACTGGAAAATATCGATCATCAAGAATAAAAAAGCAGATCTGTCAGATAGCTGTGTTTTTTTATATCCAAAAATTAGATATAAGTTACTTATGATACCTAAAAGTATAATTAAGTTCGAAGTAATAAAATCAAATTTAAAATTTAAAATAAAGTAAACAAAATTTACTGCTATTAATTGACCTATTATTCCAATCCATCTTAACGTAATGTAGGTTGATTTTTTAAAAGAAAAATATTTTGAAGTTTCAAAAAACTTCATTTTAAACGTCTAAATTTTGTACATTAATAGAATTTGAAATTATAAAATCTTTTCTAAGTGCCACATCATTCCCCATAAGTGTATGGATTAAATATTGATCCTTTTTAAGATCTTTAGAATATTGAACTTTTAATAAATTTCTAGTTTCAGGATCCAATGTAGTGCTCCATAATTCCTCTGGGTTCATTTCACCCAAACCTTTAAATCTTTGAATATTCATTCTTGATTTTTCAATATCGACCCCTTTTATGTATTCTTTAGTTCCTCTTTTATATTTTTTAAGTTCTTTATTATTATTAATTATGTATTCCTCTAATTCTTTCTCATCCTTTATATAAACGCTCTTGGAACCTTTATTTATTTTGAATAGAGGGGGTTGAGCTAAATAGACATGGCCTTGCTCTATTAATTTGTTGAATGGTTTATTATTAAAGAACGTCAATAATAATGCTCTAATATGAGATCCATCAACATCGGCGTCTGTCATAATAATAATTTTCCCATACCTTAAATCTTTTAAATCAATTTCTTGTGCTTTTGGGTCAAGACCAAGTGCATTGATTAAAGTTACTATCTCATTAGAGGAAATCATTTTAGATAATGCTTTCGTTCTTTGTTCTGTGCCATCTTTGCTACCATTTCTTTTTACCTGAATATCTTCGACATAAGTATTTAAAATTTTCCCCCTCAAAGGTAAAACCGCTTGATTAGATCTGTCTCTGCCTTGTTTAGCTGATCCACCTGCAGAATCTCCCTCTACAATAAATAATTCTGTCCCTTCTTGTTTTCCTATTTGACAATCTGCTAACTTGCCAGGTAAACCACTTAATTCTAAAGCACCTTTCCTTCTAACATTTTCTCTTGCTTTTCTTGCAACATCTCGAGCCATTGCCGCTTGTATAATTTTGGCAAGTATTATTTTAGCAATTGAAGGATTTTGATCGAACCAAATAGATAATTTTTCGTTAACAATTGTTTCAACAATCATTCTTACTTCTGAAGAAACTAATTTATCTTTTGTCTGAGAAGAGAATTTCGGATCAGGTATTTTTGTTGATAATACACATGTTAATCCTTCCTTAATATCATCACCTGAAATAGCTAATTTATTTTTTTTAAGTAAATTGTGCTCATTAGCATATTTATTTATTACTCTTGTCAAAGCACTTCTAAAACCTAAAACATGCGTACCTCCGTCTTTTTGGTAAATATTATTGGTATATGGAAGAACGTCTTCAGAATATCCTCCATTCCATTTTAAAGAACATTCTACCTCCACATTACCTTTAGTGCCCTCAACATAAATTGGTTTTTTAAAAAGGTCATTTCCATTCTTATTTTGTAATTTTTCTCTTTTATCGTCTAAAAACTCGACAAATTCTAAAACTCCACCATTAAATTTGAAATTTTGGGTTTTTTCTTTTTTTTGAGAATCATCAACGAAAGTTATATTTATACCTTTATTTAAAAATGCTAACTCGCGCATTCTTTTTATTAATATATTTCCGCTGAATTTAATTGATGAAAAAATTTTTTTTGAAGGCAAGAATGTTATTTCTGTTCCACTTTCTTTTGACTTTGCAATTTCTTTAAGAGGCTTTAATGCTTCACCATCTTTAAATTCGATAAAGTATTTCTTTCCATCTCTGTTGATTGTTAAATCTAATTTTTCAGATAATGCGTTGACAACTGAGACACCTACTCCATGTAAGCCACCTGATACTTTATATGAGTCATGATCAAATTTTCCTCCAGCATGTAATTGGGTCATAATAACTTCAGCTGCTGATTTTTTTTCACCTTTATGCATGTCAACAGGAATGCCCCGACCATCATCCCTTACAGTCATTGTGCCATTGGAATTAATTTTTACAAAAATATTATTACAGTAACCTGCTAAAGCTTCATCAATTGAGTTATCAACTACTTCATAAACCATATGATGCAAGCCTGTTCCGTCATCTGTATCACCTATATACATTCCTGGTCTTTTACGAACTGCCTCAAGTCCCTTTAAAACTTTTATGGAATCTGCTTGATATGTTTTATTATTTGTCATTTTTTAAATTTTGGAAATTAAAATTATAACATTTTTTAATTAGAATTGTTTAAATTTAATTATTACTACAAATTTAATTTGTTGAATAAGCACGCTAAAACAACGGTTTTTTATAGTCAACTAAGCTAAACTCCAATTGTATTTATAGATTGCTATTTGGACCAATTAAAAACATTAATTATCAATATATTAATCTAAAATTGATTATATCTGTAATATATTAGTTTCAATAATTTTATGAAAATCTTCTGTATCTCAATTTTTGATAAAGATTATGAACAATACAAAAAACTTAATTTAGTACCTGTAGGTTTGGGCAACACTAATTTTAGTAATACTTGGCTCACTGATAAAGGTGGAAAAAATATTTCACAGAAAAATTTATTTTTTGGGGAATATACTTTTCATTATTATCTATGGAAAAATAAAAAGATAAAATTGAAAACTTATAATTGGATTGGATTTTGTTCCTATAGAAGATTTTGGACATACAAAGAGGGATTAAGAATTCAAAGTTTCAATAATTTAAAAAATATCATTTTGAAGAAACCTCAAAATAGTTGGAAAAATTTTGATGTAATTTTGGGAAAACCATTAAAATTTAATAAAATTAAAAACATAAAATTGATCAAACAAAATATTTTTGAGGTACTTAAAAAACCTTCAATGTTATTTCAAAAAAACTCACTTGAAGACCAATTTAGAGTTTTTCATGGCTCATTTTATTTAGATAATGCAATAGAATTATTACCCAAAAAATATCGTAAAGATTTTAAAACTTTTATGGGTGGACATTTGTTGTATCCATATAATATGTTTATTTGTAGAAATAATAAAATTTTATTTAAATTTTATGAAGAAATTTTTCCTTGGCTTTTTGCGTGTGAAAAAAAATTTAGAAATACTAATTTAATTGGTTACAATAAAGTAAGAATTTATGGTTTTTTAGCTGAGAGATTTATGCCATTCTGGTTTATGAAAAACTATAGAACAACTACTTGTCCAATAACTTTTTTTGAGAATAGATAAAAAAATTTTTATGGCGGAGAGAATGGGATTCGAACCCATGAAAGAGTTTCCCCTTTACACGCTTTCCAAGCGTGCGCCTTCAACCACTCGGCCACCTCTCCATATTCCTATAATATAAATGATCTATATTTTTCACGGTTAGAAATAAGATATTTTGGAAATGAGTCATCTAAAACAACCTTTTTATATTGATGTCCTCTTTCAAATAAATCAATCTTTTTTTCTATTTTATTTTTAATTGTATCTATATTAGAGAATTTATCAGTACTAAATTCTGAATGAGCAAATGTTTTTAATTTTAAAGAAATTTTTTCTGGTTTCATAATATTATTAAAATGCCACCCACCATTATTGAAAATTTCAATACTTTTTTCTTTGTCAATTCTTAAAAAATTATATTTTAGATTTTTCGATCTCACCCTTTCTCTCATAAAATCAATTGATTTTAAATTTTTTTTTTCACAAACCCTCGTTCCTTCCCAGGGTGATTCATATGGATTAAAAAGATTAAATTTGAAATTAAAAAATTTTTGAAAAAAAATTCCATATTTTTTTTTTAATTTAAATTTATGTAAAATATCTGGTGCTGGTATTTCATCTGGGTCAGAAAAAAAGATATAATCGTTATCTTCAGCGAATGATTGTGCAAAATTTAGTAAAAATTCTCTTTGGGTTGCTTGATTTTCCCAAATGTTTGAATTCTTAGGAAATGGACGTTCCATTGCAATATATTTAATTTTTTTTTCTCGTAAAAATTTCAAGTCAAAATTCAATTTTTTAGGATTATTTCTATGATCAAAATTTGACTCACAAATTACAAAGTAATCTACATAATCTTTTAAAATATTAAACCTGAGTTCAAACATTAAAGTGTTATCAAAAAAAGTTATGCAGTCTATAATTTTTCTTTTACTCATTTTTCCAATTTTGAATAATTTTCATATTCTGTATAGTATCTTTAATAGACATCCCTGGATAATTTGGATGCAATTTTCCATTGATGACATCTTCGCTTAATTTTTCTATTTGATAAGAATAAATATTTTTTTTTTTACCTAAATTAAATTCATCATAATTTTTTTTATCAGAGTTTAAAATTACCTTATCTCCCTGCCAAGTATCCTTTATTATTATTGAACCTTTTGTCCCCTTAATAGTACTTTCACTACCTAAATTCCTTTTAAATGAAGAGTTTAATTTAGCATTAAAACTGTTATTAAATGAAATATTTGCACTAGCGTCAATTTCTACTCCTGTTTCTCCTATTTCATTTTTTATATCAATAATTTTGAATTCATTAGACTTATTATTATTTAAGGAGTTTATTAATAAACTGAAAGAAGATGGATAACAGCCTAAATCATAAATACATCCCCCACCTAGGTCCTTATTAAATTTTCTATCATTTGGATTTATTTTTTTTTTTCTATTAAATATAAAAAATTTTTTTTTTGTTAATATATTTATACCAAAATTAGATTCTAATGATACCAAATCACCAATTTTATTATCTTTTATCATTTTTAAAATCAATTCTATTTGGGGAAGATATCTATACATATAGCCTTCACTAAAAAATATATTCTTTTTAATTAAATCTTTTTTTATATTTTCAGCCTCAATTACACTCATTGTTGCCGGTTTTTCTACTAAGACATTCTTATTGTTTTGAATGCTTTTCGCTGTCCAAAAATAATGGAATACATTTGGTAAGGCGATATAAATTATATCTATTTCGTTGCAATTAATAAGATCTTCATAATTATTAAATAAAAAATTTTTTTCAATTTTAAAGATAGAACTAAATTTTTCTAATTTTAATTTATCTTTACTTGCAACGCTTAGTAATTTTGCATTACTTGAGCTTGAAAAACCATTTGCAAAAGTTTCAGCGACTTTGCCTAAACCAATAATGCCCCAATTAAGTTTTTTCATGGATTATTCTTTTTTTATTTTTAAAACACCTATAAATGCCTCTTGTGGAATTTCTACTCGACCAAATTGTTTTGACCTGGCTTTACCCTTTTTTTGTTTTTCTAAGAGTTTCCTTTTTCTATCAGTTGCTCCACCACCATGGATTTTGGTCAAAACATCTTTTTTAAAACCTTTAATTGTTTCTCTTGCAACTATTTTGCCTCCTATTGCAGCTTGGACTGGTATCATAAAGTTATGTCGAGGTATTAAATCTTTCAATTTTTCACAAACCTCCCTTCCAGTTTTTTGTGCAAAATCTTTGTGTATCATCATTGCTAGGGCGTCAACAGGTTCTCCATTAACCAAAATACCAAGTTTTACTAAATCACCTTCTCTATGCTCAATGATTTCATAATCAAAACTAGCATATCCACTAGTCATAGATTTCAATCTATCATTAAAATCAAAAACAACTTCATTTAATGGTAGCTCATAATTTACAACAGCTCTATTACCTGAATAACTTAAATTAGTTTGTATTCCTCTTTTATCCTGACACATTTTTATAATTGAACCCAAATATTGGTCAGGACTAATAATTGTTGCTTTTATCCATGGTTCTTCAATATATTTTATTAAAGTTGGGTCAGGTAAGCTTGATGGATTTTGGAGATCAATTATGGTTCCTTTATTAAGATGAACTTTATAAACCACACCAGGTGTAGTAGTTAATAAGTTAACATCAAATTCTCTCTCTAATCTTTCTGTTACAATTTCCAAATGAAGCAATCCTAAAAATCCACATCTAAATCCTAATCCTAAGGCAGATGATGATTCAGGTTCAAACGAAAAACTTGCATCATTTAATTGAAGTTTAGCTAAACCATCTTTCAATTTTTGAAACTCAGAACTATCTACAGGAAATAATCCACAAAATACGACTGGTTTGCTAGGTTTAAATCCTGGCAATGCCTCTTTTAATGGTTTTGAAGCATCACAAATTGTGTCTCCAACTTTTGTTTCAGACAAAACTTTGATTCCTGTTGTAATAAATCCAATTTCGCCTGTTTTTAATTCATTTATATCTTCTGGTTTTGGAGTAAAAACCCCAACTTTTTCAATAATGTATTCTTGACTTGTAGACATCATTTTTATTTTCATGTGTTTTGAAAGCTTACCATCAATTACTCTCACTAAAATTACTACACCTAGATATGTATCATACCAGCTATCCACCAATAAACATTTAAGATCTGAGGAACTTTCTCCTTTCGGTGCGGGTAATGATGCTATTATTTGTTCTAAAATATTCTCTATTCCCTCTCCAGTTTTACCTGAACATGGAATTGCATTTTCTGTATCAATTCCTATCACTTCTTCAATTTGTTTTTTTGTTCTATCTAAATCTGATGCAGGTAAGTCAACCTTGTTTAAAACTGGAACTATCTCATGGTTAGTGTCTAAAGCTTGATAAACATTCGCTAAAGTTTGGGCTTCTACACCCTGTGTACTATCTACTATTAAAATTGAACCTTCACATGCATATAAAGATCTACTCACTTCATAACTAAAATCTACGTGGCCTGGAGTATCAATAATATTCAAAATATAATTTTTTCCATTTTTAGCTTTGTAATTTAATTTAACTGTTTGAGCTTTAATTGTGATTCCTCTTTCACGTTCAATATCCATAGAATCTAAAACTTGAGCTTTCATCTCTCTTTCAGTTAATCCACCACAACTATGAATTATCCGATCAGCAATTGTGGATTTTCCATGATCTATATGTGCAATTATTGCAAAATTTCTTATATTATCAATAGAACTCATTATTTCTTTTTAGGAACGAATTTTAGCACCAGTTTTATTTTCAACTGTTTGTATTATCAAATTATTTATTTTTTCTAAATCATTATCCGTTAAAGTTTTTTCTAATGATTGAATGGTTACGCTAATAGCAATTGATTTTTGATTATCAGGGATATTATCTCCCTCATAAACATCAAATACTTTAATGTTTGAAATTAAATTTTTATCAATACTAGATATTACTTTTACTAACTCTTGTACCTTTATTTTTTTATCTACAATAAATGCGAAATCTCTTTCAGATTTTTGGAAGTCGGATACTAAATATTTTGTTTTTTGGTCCTTTAAAGGTTTTTTAGGTAATTTTAAATTATCCATAAGTATTTCGAAACCTACTAGAGACTCTGTTTTAATATCTAATTTTTTAATAATGTTAGGATGAATTTCACCAAAATAAGCAACTACTTTATCCTTTCCTTTATTTAAAAATATTCTACCTGATTTTCCTGGATGATAATAACTAGGGCTTTCATTATCTAAATAGAATTTTTCTGAGTCATAGCCGGCTTCTACTAAAGTTTGGATAACATCTCTTTTAATATCAAAGACATCTATATTTCTATCTTTTTCAATCCATGAAAATCTAGATTTTTTTCCAGCTGACAAACCACAAACAATTGTGCTCTGATCTCCAGGTTGAGAACCATAGAATATTGGTCCTATTTCAAATATTGATAAATCTTTAATTCCCCTATCTAAATTTTTTCTTACATACATAATTAAATTTGAAAAAATTGAATTTCTTAATACTCCTAACTCAGAGCTTATTGGATTTATAATTTTAATTTCTTTTTTGGCCTCTTTAAAATGATCATTATATTTAGCATCTGTAAAAGACCAAGTAATGGCCTCCAAATACCCTTTAGATGCTACAGCTCTTTGAAGAAAGTGAAACAACTTTTGAGGTTGATTTAATGTATTTTTTAATCTTCCTTTAATAGGATTTTCTATTTTTATTTTTTCGTAGCCAGTAATTCTTACAAGTTCCTCTACTATATCAATTTCTTGGACAATATCTGGTCTCCAAGATGGAACTGATAAATTAAAAAACTTTTTTTCTTTTTTTAATTTAAAACCAAGTTTATCTAAAATATTTATCATTTCTTTAGTTGAAATTTTAAAACCAGTAATTTTTTCGAATATTTTTGGTTCAAATTTTATTATTTTATTTTTATAAGTCTCAATTTTTTGAATATCAATTTTACTGAATTCGCCGCCACAAATTTCCTTAATTAAGAGAGCTGCTTTATTTAATCCATCCTCAATAGATAGCTGATCAATACCTCTTTCAAATCTAAATTTAGCATCTGTATCGATGTTCAATTTCTTTGCTGTTTTTCTAATTGATATTGGATCAAAATAAGCCGACTCTAATAAAACATTTTTTGTATCTAACTCAGTACCAGACCTTGTTCCGCCAATGATTCCTCCAAGACCTAAAACTCCTTTATTATCGCTTATTACACACATTCCATCTTCTAATTTGTAATTTTTATTATCCAGAGCCGTAAATTCTTCTCCTAATTTTGAATTTCTAACAATTATTCCCTTATCAATTTTATCAGCATCATACGCATGTAACGGACGATTAATATCAATCATTACATAATTTGTTATATCTACTATTGCTGATATAGGTTTTTGACCTATTGAAATTAATTTTTCTTTTAACCATTGAGGACTTTCTTTATTTTTAACGTTGGTTATCAAGCAACTTCCAAAAGATAAGCAACCTTGATTTTTTTCTTTTAATATTTTTACTTTTAAAGTCTGTTTTATATTAGATTTAATTTTTTTATCTTTTAATAATTTTAGGCTTCCAAAACCTGCAGCTGATAAATCTCTTGCTATCCCCCGTATACCAAGACAATCAGGTCTATTTGGTGTAATCGATAAATCAATTAGATTAGAACTTGATTTAGAAAAGAAACTTTTTCCAATTTTTTTTGCATATTTTTGAGATGACAATTCTGTAATTCCTTCACTTTCATTTGATAAATTTAATTCAGATTCAGAACAGAGCATTCCATGAGATACAACATCTCTGATTTTAGCAACTACTAACTTGGTTTTATTCTTTGGAATTATTGCACCTGGTGGGGCATACACAGTAATAAGACCCTTTCTTGCATTAGCAGCTCCACAAACAACTTTTTTAATATTTTTTTTGCCTATATCAACATCACAAACTTTAAGTCTATCTGCATTGGGATGTTTTTCAGTTTTAATAATTTTTGCTACCTTAAATAAATCCAATCCCTCTGATAAATTTTCTTTACTTTCAACTTCCAGACCAATGTCTGTTAATTTATCTATAAGTTTGTCTTCTTTAGCACTTGTTTTTAAATGATCTTTTAACCAATCATAAGTAATCTTCATCTGCTTAAGCCTCTATAATTTGATGGAACATCATGTGGATCAAAACCAAAATGATTTAACCATCTATAGTCAGAATCAAAAAATGCTCTTAAATCATTAATGCCGTATTTTAACATTGCTAATCGATCTATACCTATTCCAAAAGCATATCCTTGATATCTAGAAGGATCTACTTTTACATTTTTCAAAACATTGGGATGCACCATTCCACAGCCTAGAATTTCAAGCCACTTATCTCCTTCCCCAATAATTATTTTGCCATCTTTTAATTCATAACCAATATCTACTTCAGCAGATGGTTCCGTGAATGGAAAATGACTAGGTCTAAATCTCATTTTAATTCTTTCGACTTCGAAAAATTCTTTAATGAAATAATTTAAACATCCTTTCAAATGCCCCATATTAATGTTTGTATCTATATGCAAACCTTCTACTTGATGAAACATTGGAGCATGTGTTTGATCACTATCAGACCTATAAGTTCTGCCAGGAGCAATAATCTTAAACGGAGGCTTATCTTTTAACATAGTTCTGATTTGTACAGGTGATGTATGAGTTCGTAATAAAACCTCTTTTTTTTCATCTAAGTAAAATGTATCATGCATATCTCTTGCTGGATGATTATCAGGTGTGTTTAAGGCAGTAAAATTGTTATATTCATTTTCAACATCAGGGCCTTCTTCAACACTAAATCCTATTTCAGAGAAAATAGATGAAATTTCATCAATAGTTTGTGAAACCGGATGAACTTTACCTCTTACAAAAGGTCTTTCGGGTAAAGTTATGTCAACTTTTTCTTTTTCTAATTTTTCATTTATTTTTTTTCCATCAATCTCATTGATTTTATAGGTTATCAAATTCTGAAGTTCATCTTTAGCCAGATTTAAATCTGATGCAAATTTTTTTCTATCTGTCTCTGAAATTGATCCTATTGTTTTAAATTTTGATGAAATTAAACCATTTTTACCAAACAGCTCCGTTTTGATTTCATTAATCTCGTCAATACTAAGATTATTTTTGAGTTTTAAAATGAACTGATCTTTAATATTTTTTATGTCTGACATATATGTAGATTATTTACTTAAGAAATAAAAACAATAGGGATTAATTCAAAGCAGATTGAGCTTTTTGCACTATTGTTTTAAATGCCTCTGGACTATCATAAGCAATTTCAGCAAGTATTTTTCTATCAATAGTAATTCCACACTTATTTAATCCATTAATAAACTTAGAGTAAGTTAGGCCCTCAGCCCTCACACCAGCATTAATCCTTTGTATCCAAAGTGATTTGAAGTCCCTTTTTTTATTTCTTCTATCTCTATATGCATATTGCATAGCTTTTTCCATTGCTTGCTTGGCAACTCTAATAGTATTCTTTCTTCTGCCCCATTGACCTTTAACAGCTTTTAAAACTTTTTTATGTTTAGCTCGACTAGTTACACCTCTTTTTACTCTTGCCATTTTATCCTCTTAAACTGTAAGGCATATACGATTTCACAATTTTTCCATCTTGTTTTGACATTGTAGTTGTGCCTCTTAATTTTCTTATCTGTGAATTAGTTCTTTTAATCATGCCGTGCCTCTTACCTGCTTGCGCAGTAATTACCTTACCTCTTGCAGAAATCTTAAATCTTTTTTTTGCAGAGCTTTTTGTTTTAAGTTTTGGCATAATTTTGCGAGGTTATACAAATTATGGTTTAGATTTACAACCTTAATTAGGAGTTTTTACGTGAATATTTAAAGAATTAGCTTAAATTTTCTATATAATCTAGCTTAAGTATAATTACTCCACTCTTTTCTAATTTCCCATAACTTTGCAAATATTTCTGTTGATATAAAATATTCATTAGTGAGATCTTCTTTTAAAAAACTATTAATTATATTTAATATCCACCCTGAGTTACAACCTAAAAACTCATTATCAATAATTTTTAATCCCTCAGGAGAAATAATAATATTATCTAATGATAAGTCATTGTGATTAATTCGTATTGGAATTTTACTTAAATCAAAGTTATTGGTTTTGCCTATTCTTTTATGAATATGATCAAAATAGTCAAAAACTTTTATGTTATAATTTATCGACCACATCAATTTTATAATTTTTTTTACTTCTTGAGTTTGAGGAATATTTTTTAAATTTCTTATGTTAATTTCTTTTAAAGTTTTACCTTCTACCCATTCCTCTACAATATACTTCTCATCATAAACTATCATTTTGGGAAAATAAGTAGACAGTATTTTATGTTTAGAAATAAATTCTCTTAAAGGTCCTTGCTTAACATCAAATACCTCATATATTTTCACTTTCTTATTTTCATAATAGCCTAAAGCTGAAAGTTTATTATTTTTATTTTTAAAATTTTTTCTAAGGGGACTTAAATGATTAAAAGTAATATCTTTAATAACAATTTTATTTAACATACTTTAATGGAGCCTCATTAGTATTTAGAAAGTAACTTCTTATAAAGGCTGAATAACCATGATCATTTGTTTGCCATCAAACTTAGGATGTAGTTCAACTTTACCTACCTCCTTCATGTCATCTTTGATTTTGGTCATTAGTTCATTGCCTAAATGAGAATGTTGTAGCTCTCTTCCTTTAAATCTTATTGTAAATTTTACCTTATCTCCTTTTGAAATAAATTTTTTTGCATTTTTTACTTTAAATTCGTAATCATGTGTTTCTGTCACTGGTCTCATTTTTATTTCTTTTAATAAAACTATTTTTTGTTTTTTCTTTGCAATATTTGCTTTTTTTTGAGCATCATATTTAAATTTGCCCATATCCATAATTTTACAAACTGGTGGATTTGCATTTGGGGCAATTTCAATTAAATCTAATCCTTGGTTTTTTGCCTTTAAAATTGCCTCGTTAGTATTAACAATACCTAAATTTTTACCATCACTCGCTATAACTTGAACCTCAGGAGATGATATTCTGTTATTTGATCTTGGACCTCGATCCTTCGTTCTTCTTTGAAAGTAATTTTGTTTAAAATCTGCCACTTAATTTGATGATGCTTTGTTTAAAGCAGAGAAAGTTTTTAAAAATAAGTTTAAATCCATATTTTCTTGTTTATTAGAATCCAATCTTCTAATCGTTACTGAGTTACTGTCAACTTCTTTTTTACCACAAATTAGTAAAAGAGGTATTTTTGCAAGAGAATGATCTCTGATTTTATAGTTGAGATTATGTTTTTTCAAATCAACAAAAGAACTTATCCCTGAGTCTTTTATTTTTTTTGAAACTTTGATTGCATAGTCATCAAACTCATCAGAAATAGGAATGACAACAGTTTGAAGAGGTGAAATCCAAAATGGAAATTTGCCAGCATAATGTTCAATTAAAATTCCAATAAATCTTTCTAATGAACCAAAAAGAGCTCTATGTAACATCACTGGAACTTTTTTTGAGCCATCTTTATCCACATAATATGAATCTAATCTTCCAGGTAAGTTAAAGTCTACTTGAAGCGTTCCACATTGCCAGTCTCTACCAATTGCATCTCTGAGAACAAACTCAATTTTAGGACCATAAAAGGCACCTTCGCCCTTATTAATACTATACTCTAATTTTGACTCTTTAACTGCCTTCAATAATGATGCCTCAGCTCTGTCCCAAATTTCATCATCTCCTACTCTAACTTTAGGTCGATCAGCATATTTCAAAATTACATTTTCAAATCCTAAATCTTTATAAATATCTAAAATCAAATTAGTTACATTTAAACACTCGCTGGTAATTTGTTCTTCCGAGCAAAAAATATGTGCATCATCTTGGGTAAATGCTCTTACCCTCAGCAATCCATGTAAAGCTCCTGAAGGCTCATATCTATGTACTTTACCAAATTCAGTAATCCTCAATGGTAAATCTCGATAACTTTTTAGACCTTGGTTGAAGACTTGTATATGACCTGG
Source organism: uncultured Pelagibacteraceae bacterium (assembly GCA_902627935.1). Lineage (GTDB taxonomy): Bacteria > Pseudomonadota > Alphaproteobacteria > Pelagibacterales > Pelagibacteraceae > Pelagibacter. Next base: position 100,956 of record CACOLA010000002.1, read on the forward strand.
ACAATTCATCGGTTTTATTGCAAACACTTTTTCGTCTGGCGTTTCAGATGTATACATGTTCTCACCATATTTTTCCCAATGACCAGATTTTTCCCATAACAAACGGTCTAACACCTCTGGGGTGTTAACCTCTTTATACCCAGCAGCATCTTGTCTTGTTCTCATATAATTAATTAATTTTTGGAATAGTGACCAACCTTTCTCATGCCAAAATACAGAGCCCGGACTTTCCTCTCTAAAGTGAAACAAATCCATCTCTTTACCTAGCTTTCGATGGTCTCTTTTTTCTGCCTCTTCTATTCTTTTTAAATAGGCATCTAAATCTTTTTGATTAGCCCAACCTGTTCCATAAATTCTTTGAAGCATTTCATTTTTAGAATCTCCACGCCAATATGCTCCTGAAACTTTTGTCAGCTTAAAAGCTTTGCCAATTTTCCCTGAGGATACTAAATGAGGGCCTCTACACAAATCATACCAAGTATCACCATGGTGATAAATAGATAGCTCTTCATTATGCGGGATACTCTCAATTATTTCAGCTTTATACTTTTCTCCAATCTTTTTAAAATGTTTTATCGCTTTTTCTCTCTCCCAGACTTCTCTTCTCGTTTTGACATCTTTATCAATTATTTGTGACATCCTTTTTTCAATTTTTTTAAGATCATCGCTTGTAAAAGGTTCTTTTCTAGCGAAATCATAGTAAAAACCATTTTCTATTACTGGCCCAATAGTCACTTGTGTACCAGGATATAATTCTTGGACAGCCATTGCCATAATATGGGCTGTATCATGTCTTATAACCTCTAGTCCCTCATGATCTTTTGCTGTAAAAATTTTTACTGTGCAATCATTGCTGATTACATGATATAAATCCTTTAGCTCTCCATTTACACTCATTATTAAAGCTTGTTTTGCTAATGACTTACTAATTTTTTCAGCAATTTCAAAACCAGTTACCTTTTTTGAAAAATCAATATTTTTTCCATCTGGTAAAGTTATTATAGGCATTTACTTTTTAAGTTTTTTATATTCTGAATAAGTAGAAAAACACATTTTTTCAACATTAAATTTATTAACTACATTTTTTCTTCCTTCAATACCAACTGTTTTTAATGTAGCATCATCTAAATTAAGTACTTTAAGAATTTTTTCACACAAAGACTCTGGGCTCCCAGAATCAAATAAATATCCAGTTTTCCCATCAATTATTGTTTCTTTTGAGCCACCAATATTACTTGCTATAATTATCTTTTCCATCGATTGAGCTTCTACTGCAACTCTTCCAAATGATTCTGGCTCAATTGACGAAGAAATTATTATGTCTGAGACTTTATATGCTAATGCCATGTCACTACAATGGTCAATAAATTTAATTTGTTTAGTCATTCTATATTGCTCACTTAATCTAATTAGTTTTTTTTTATATAGATCTCTACCTTGATCACTTCCTAAAATAACAGAATAAAAGGCTTCATAACCGAGTTGTTTGTTTACAAGGTTTATTGCTTCAATAAATAATTCTTGTCCCTTCCAATAAGTTAATCGCCCAGGTAACAAAATTATCTTTTTATTTTCCTCTATTTGCCAGCTTTTAAGTAATTTTTTCTCTTCCATTTCCGTCTTGGTTGTTGGATCAAAATAATCAACATTTATGCCTCTAAAAATAACTAAAAGTTTTTTCTTCTTATTTAAGTAATTTGAATAATCTTCTGTTATTTTTGAAAAAATAAAATTTGAACCAGCTATTATAAGATCTGACTTAACCATAATTGAATTATAAAACCTTTTTAATCCACTTTTAAAATTATAAGTTCCATGAAATGTTGTCACAAATTTTCTTCCTGTAAATTTTGCTGCAAAAAAACAAGACCATGCTGGTGCTCTACTTCTTGCATGGATAATATCAATATCATAAAAAAAAATGATAGATATAATCGCAATAGTGTTAAATAAAATAATTAGTGGATTTTTGCTTTGGACTGGTAATCTTATTAATTTAACTTTTTCTTTATCAATAAATTTAATTAATTCTCCGCCGCTTGTTAATATGAATGATTTGCAGTCATTTTCTGGTAAATAGTGTGCTACGTCATAACAGCCTGTCTCGGCACCTCCATATCCTAGCTTTGGAATTACTTGCAGAACTTTTAAATTAGATGACATCTGATATGATTATACATTAATAGGATTAACTATTAAACTCTTATGATAAAATACAATTATTTAAAAATCTCAAAGTTAAAAAAAATTCGGTATTTAAAGAACAATCAAAAAGATAAACCCTATATTGTTTTTCTTCATGGATTTATGTCAGATCTAAATGGAAAAAAACCTTTGGCCTTTTTGAAGTTTGCAAATAATAATAAATTAGGTTTTTTAGCTTTAGAATACTCTGGACATGGAAAATCCTCAGGTAAATTTATTAATGGAAATATTAGTGTGTGGAGTAAAGAAACAACTTTTGTAATTAAAAAAATAATAGGAAAAAAAGATTTAATATTAATTGGGTCAAGTATGGGTGCTTGGATAGGATTAAACCAATTTAAAATATTTAAGAAAAGAATTAAGGGTTTTTTAGGAATTGGCTCAGCACCTGAATTCTTGGAGAATTTAATGTGGAAAAAATTCACAAAAAAAATAAAAAAAGAAGTTTTGTTAAAAGGTATTACAAATCTGAAACATGGGAAATATGTATACCCAATAACCCATCAAATAATAAAGGATGGTCGAAAAAATAGAATTTTACACAAAAAAATTTCATATAGATTAAATGTAACGATGGTTCATGGTGAAAAAGATGAATCTGTTCCAACAAATTATTCAAAAAAAGTTTTACGCATGTTTAAGAACGCAAAAAAAAAATTAGTGATAGTCAAAAAAGGAGACCACAGTCTGTCATCAAATAAAGGGCTTAAAATTTTAACTAAAGAGCTAAAATTAATTATTTAACTAACTTTTTTTACAACCTTTTTAAGAGTAATTGGATTCTGAAGTTTTTCTATCATCTCTTTTGGACATACTTGAACAAAACTATCTAGTTCTAAGTCAAAATTATCTATTATTGTCTTAGATAGTTTTGAATTTGTTTCTTGATAATGTTCAATTATCAATTTTTTAAGAAATGTTTTCCAATAATCTGTTTCTACACCTTGCCAAATAACTGTCTCTGGATTTACTTTCTTTTCAAAATTTTTAGATTTATCATAAATAAAAGCCATACCTCCAGTCATACCTGCTGCAAAGTTATCTCCAACTTTTCCTAAAATTACGATATTTCCTCCAGTCATATATTCACAACCGTTAGAGTCACATCCTTCAATTACTGACGTAGCACCAGAATTTCTTACAGCAAATCTATCTCCTGCTTGTCCAGCTGCAAAAAGCTTGCCTGAAGTTGCTCCATAAAGAACAGTATTTCCAATAATCGTATTTTCACTAGAAATTAAATTGCTCTCATCCGAGAGCTTTATAGAAATTGTAGCTCCTGATAATCCTTTGCCCACATAATCGTTTGCGTCACCCATAAGCACTAATTTTAAACCTTTTGTAGAAAAAGCTCCAAAAGATTGGCCTGCAGAACCTCTAAAATTTAACGTTAAAAAATTTTCAGGTAACATTTCATATCCATATTTTTTATACAAATGATGTGAAATTCTAGTCCCAACAGCTCTATTGGTATTTTTGATTAAATACTCTTGATCTAATTTTTTTGAATTGTCTAAAGCAGTTTCTATATCTGGCCAAATTTTTTGATCTAAAGTATCTGGAACTTTATTTATTTCTGGATTCTCACAGTAACGCTTTTTATCCCCTGGATCAGCTTGCACAAACAACGGATTTAAATCAAGATCATCAAGATTTGGGGAAGCTTTGTTTACTTGCATTAATAAATCTGTACGACCAATAATATCATTTAGTGACCTAAAACCTATTTTAGCCAAAATTTCTCTTACCTCTGAAGCTATAAACGTAAATAAATTCACAATCTTATCTGGTGTTCCACTAAATTTTTCTCTCAGCTTTTCATCTTGGGTACATACTCCTACTGGACATGTATTAGAATGACATTGTCTAACCATTATACATCCCATAGCTACTAAAGCAGTTGTAGCAACTCCATATTCTTCAGCTCCCATCATTGCAGCTATTACAACGTCTCTACCCGTTTTAATTCCACCGTCTGTTCTTAGAGTGACTTTATGTCTTAAATTATTTAATGTTAAAACCTGATTGGCTTCAGTTAAACCCATCTCCCAAGGTATTCCAACATATTTGACACTTGTTTGAGGAGTTGCACCTGTTCCTCCATTATGGCCTGAAATTAAAATGATATCAGCTTTTGCTTTAGCTACACCAGCAGCTATAGTTCCAATTCCTGATGATGCAACTAACTTAACTCCAACTCTTGCATTTGGATTTGTCTGCTTTAAATCATAAATTAGTTGAGCCAGGTCCTCTATAGAGTAAATATCGTGATGTGGTGGTGGAGAAATTAATGTAACTCCTGGTGTAGAATGTCTTAGTTTTGCAATTTCCTTTGTTACTTTAAAACCAGGTAACTGACCACCTTCTCCAGGCTTAGCACCTTGAGCCATTTTAATTTCTATTTCATTACAATTATTTAAGTAATTTACAGTCACACCAAATCTTGCTGATGCAATTTGTTTAACTCTAGAATTTGCACTATCGCCACTATCCATTACCTTAAATCTTTCTGCATCTTCTCCACCCTCACCACTACAAGAAGCTCCTTTGATTCTATTCATTCCGATAGCTAGTGTTTCATGTGCTTCCTTAGATAAAGCGCCATGAGACATACTTCCGCTACCAAATCTTTTTAATATTTTTTCTATTGGTTCAACCTCAGATATATTTATTGATGAACCTAGTTTCTTTTTTCTAAAATCTACTAGATCTCTCAAATTAATTGGAGGTAAATTGTAAATACCTTCTGCATATTTCTTATAAGCCTCATATGAATTTGAACCTACAGCACTTTGTAATAAATGAATAAGCTTTCCTTGATATTGGTGTGTTTCTCCATTTTTCCTATATCTATAAATACCTCCGATTGGCAGCACTGTTTCTGTACTTTCAAATGCTTCTTTATGAATTTCTCTTATTTTTTTTTCAATTCCAACTAAACCAATACCTGAAATTTTTGACGTAACTCCAGGAAAATAATCATCTACAACTGTTCTGCTTAATCCTACAGTTTCAAAATTGCATCCACCTCTATAAGAGCTTAAAACGGAAATCCCCATTTTCGACATTATCTTTAACAAACCGGCATTTACTGAATTTATGTATCTTTGTACACATTCATCAAAACTAAATTGACCGAAAAGTTTTTTTTCATATCTCTGATATAAGCTATCGAAAGCTAGATATGGATTAACTGTTGTTGCCCCAACTCCAATTAATGTTGCAAATGAATGAGTATCTATAGCTTCACCTGATTGAACATTAATAGAAACATAGCCTCTTAATTTTTTTTGTATTAAAAATGTGTTTATGGCACCAACACACAATAACATTGGCATTGGTAATCTTTCAGAAGAGAGATTTTTGTCACTTAAAATTAATTGCGTTACACCTTGTCTCACAGCAATTTCAGACTCTTTTTGTATCCTTTTAATAGAATCTGCCAAATTGTCATTTTGTGAAAATGAACAATCTAAAGTTTCTGAATTTTTACCAAAAAAATTAATGAACTTATTAAATTGTGAATTCGATAAAATAGGACTGTTTAAAACATAAATATTCTCTTTAGTTAAAGTGTCGAAATCAAGAATATTACCTAAATTTCCAAATCTGGTTTTTAAACTCATTACTTTATTTTCTCTTAATGAGTCAATTGGAGGATTGGTTACTTGGCTAAAATTTTGTCTAAAAAAATGGTAAAGTGGTCTATACTTATCAGATAACACCGCTAGAGGAGTATCATCACCCATTGAACCAGTTGCCTCTTTTGCGTCTTCTGCCATTGGATGTAAAATAAGTTCTAGATCTTCTAAACTTATTCCGAAAGTATATTGTCTTCTCCTTAAGTTTTCGCCATCAAAATTATTTTTTTCATTAGAAATTAATAATTTTTCGTCTAAATTTATTATTTGAGAATTAAAATGTTTAAATTCTTTAGCTAGATAATCCTTTATTTGAGTATTAGAAAAGACTTTACCTTTTTCAATTCTCACTCCAATAATTTCACCAGGACCCAATCTTCCCTTAGTTAAAATTTTTTTTTCATTTAAATCAATCATGCCTGTTTCTGAACCTGCAAAGATCATTTTGTCTTTTGTAATTGCATATCTCAATGGTCTAAGCCCGTTTCTATCATTTGCCGCTATGACCCATTCATTGTCTGTGGCTGCGATAGCAGCAGGTCCATCCCATGGTTCCATTGTGCTATTTAAAAAATTGAACAGTTGTTGATGGCTTTTTGATAATGTCTTATTTTTTTTTGACCATGCATCAGGTACTAGCATCAATTTAGCTAATGGTGCCGATTGGCCTGATTTGTTCAATAATTCAAATACGTTATCTAATGCGGCAGAGTCGGAAACTCCTTTTTGAATTACTGGTTTTAAATTTTCAATATTGTCAAAAAGTGGACTGCTCATTTCTTGTTCATGTACTTTCATCCAGTTTTTATTTCCCTTGTAAGTATTTATTTCACCATTGTGTGCTATGGCTCTAAATGGTTGAGCTAAGCTCCAGCTTGGCGCAGTATTTGTTGAAAATCTTTGATGAAATATTGCATACCTTGAAACAAATCTTGAATCTTTTAAATCTAGATAAAAGTCTGATATTGCTTCAGCTAAATATAGGCCTTTATAAATTATGGATTTTGAACTTATTGAACAAATGTAAAAATTATTCAGTGAGGCATCAAAAGCTTTATTTTCAATTCTCTTCCTTGTTTCATAAATTTTTCTTTCTAAGTTTTTATCTAATAAATTTGGATTATTAGATTTAAAAAGTACCTGTATGATTTCTGGCATAGTTTGAAGAGCTTTTTCTCCTAACACTTTTGGATTTACTGGGACTTGTCGCCAACCATATATACTAAAATTATTCTTGGTTAGTTCGCTTTCAACTATAGTTTTGCAACTCTCTTGTGCTGAATAGTCATTTCTGGGTAAAAAAATCATACCTACACAGATTTCGGAGTTTTCATAATCATGTCCAGTAACTTGTATTTTTTCAATGAAAAAATCCTTTGGAATTTCAACATGGATCCCAGCTCCATCACCTGTTTTTCCATCTGCATCAACTGCACCCCTGTGCCAAACAGCTTTTAAAGCTTCAATTCCATACTCAACTATAGCTCTAGATTTTTTTCCTTCTGTAGATGCGATTAAGCCCACTCCACAAGCATCATGTTCCATCTCTTTTGTATAAACATGATTTTTTATAAGCAACTCTAAGTTTTTTTTATAGTTTTTCATTATGCTACTTTTGTCTTTTTTAATTCCATATTCTCTAAATACGTTTTCATAGAAGAGGCTGCATCTCTCCCATCTTTAATTGCCCATACTACTAATGAAGCTCCTCTGACAATGTCTCCTGCAGCAAAAACTCCCTTTAGATTTGTTTCCATCGTATCAAAGTCAGTTTTGATTGTTCCCCATTTTGTTACTTGTAATTCTTGTGCATCAAATAATAATGGTAAATTTTCTGGATCAAATCCAAGAGCTTTGATTACCATGTCAGCTTTTACTTCAAATTCAGAACCCTCTTTTATTTCTGGTTTTCGTCTTCCTGTCTCATCTGGTTCACCTAATTCAATTCGATTAACAACTAAATTTTCAACCTTGTTTTTTCCTTTAAATTCTTTTGGACTTGAAAGCCAAACAAACTTGACACCTTCTTCTTCTGCATTTGCAACTTCTCTAGCAGATCCAGGCATGTTCTCTTTGTCTCGTCTATATAAACATTTAACAGATTTTGCTTTTTGTCTTACGGAAGTTCTTACACAATCCATAGCTGTGTCACCACCACCTATTACAACGACATCTTTTCCCTCAGCATTCAAAGTTCCTCTATCAAATAACTCTACTTTATCACCTAAACCTTTTTTATTTGATGCTGTCAAAAATTCCATTGCTGGAAATATATTACCTAAATCATTACCAGGTAGTTCAATTTCTCTTGGTTTATATACGCCAGTAGCGATTAAAATTGCATCGTGTTTTTTTCGTAATTGTTCTAAGGTTGCATCTTTACCAACTTCAAAATTTTGAACAAATTTTATACCACCATCTTTTAGCAACTTTGTTCTTCTCTCAACTACATGTTTTTCAAGTTTGAAATTGGGAATACCATAAATCAATAATCCACCTGCACGATCATATCTGTCATAAACAGTAATTTTATATCCATTTTTTCTTAACTGTTCAGCAGCTGCTAAACCTGCGGGACCAGCACCAATAATTCCAACACTTTGTTCTTTCTCATATTTCAAAGAAATGGGTTTAACCCAGCCCTGTTCCCACGCTGTATCATTGATATATTTCTCAACTGAACCAATAGTTACTGTTCCATGACCTGATTGCTCAATTACACAGTTACCTTCACACAATCTATCCTGAGGACAAATTCTTCCACACACCTCTGGCATATTGTTAGTGCTTTGAGACAATTCATAAGCCTCTTTTAATCTCCCTTCAGCAGTAAGTTTTAACCAATCTGGTATATTATTGCTTAAAGGACAATGTACTTGACAGAATGGAACTCCGCATTGAGAACATCTGCTCGACTGTTCTTCGGCTTTTTTCTTTACGAAATCGTCGTAGATCTCATTAAAATCTTTTTTTCTACTGTCAGTCTCCCTTTTAGGTGGAGTTTGCTGACCTATTTTAACAAACTTTAACATTTTATCAGTCATAGAATCTTTAAATTTTGGGCAAATTATACATTGTTTTTGCTAATAAAAGTATTATTTAGGTCAGTAATTATGACTTATAATTGTCTTTATTTAGCTTAAAATATAAAAAATTTATTATTTGCATAGCTATTATGATTAAATCGAATTGTTTAAAATCATTATTTTTTAAGTTACGACGTCTGCATGCTTCAAAATTTTTTAGAAATCATAATTCTCTCTGCAGTCCAAGGAATTTCAGAATTTTTACCCATTAGTTCATCTGCACATCTAATTTTAGTATCAAATTTTTTTAATTTTAGCTTAAGTTCTTTGTTCATTGATATAGGTCTGCATTTAGGCTCATTATTTGCAATAATCTATTACTTCAGAAAAGATTTAATAAATTTAAGAAATAATCAAAAACTTTTAGGTTTAATCTTAGTTGGTTCTATTCCTCTTATAATTTTTGGATATTTAATATATTCTACAGAGACAATTAATCTTGTAAGAAATATAGAAATTATTGCATGGACAACTCTACTTTTTGGTATAGTTCTATATTTTTCAGATAAAAGAGAAACCAATCGTAATATATCAACCAACTTAAACATAAAATCAATTTTGTTTATAGGACTTTTTCAAATTTTAGCTCTCGTGCCTGGCGTAAGTAGGGCAGGAATAACTTTAACGGCAGCTCGATTTTTAAAATTTAATAGAGTAGACTCAAGTAAAATTGCTTTTTTATTATCTGTACCTGCTTTAGCTGGTGCAAGTTTTTTAGGTCTAAAGGACGCTATACAACAATCTGAAGAATTAAACTATCTTCTTTTAATTTCAATTACTTTGTCTTTTATTTTTTCATTTATCACAGTTAAATATTTTATAAAATATGTTAGTAATTTTTCTTTAACTGCATTTGTAATTTATAGAATTTTTGTTGGTTTTATCTTGCTCTCAATAATTTATTATTAATTCAATTTTTTTATTGTAGGTAGTAATTGAGATGTCAATACGCCACTTAATATAAACACACATCCTAATATATTATTAAAGTCTAAAATTTGACTTAATAAAAACCAAGCTGCAATAGTTGCGAAAACACCCTCCAGAGAAAAAATTATAGCTGCTGGTGCGGGTGTAATGTTTTTTTGAGCATAAATTTGTAAAACAAATGCAAAACCTCCTGATAAAATTCCAGCATAAAGAATTGAGTCTATCTCATTGAGAATATTTTTAATTACAAACTCTTCATAAATTAATCCAATGATAAAAGAAAATAAAGCTACTAGAAATGTTTGAACAGCACCTAGTGTTAATGGTAAGTTATATGTTTTTACAATCATTCCAGTAAATATAATGTGGGTGCTCCAGAATAATGCTCCAAGAATAACTAATGTATCTCCAAGTCTTACTGTAGCATCATAAAAATTTGTTAAAAAGTATCCGCCTATTAAACATAAAATCACTGACGGCCATACACTCCAATGTAATGTATCTCTTTTAAAAATAAAAATTATTATTGGCACCATCGGTACATAGAAAATTGTGAAGAAAGCTGCGTTTGCTACATCGGTATAAAGTAAAGCTACTTGTTGTAATGCTGAGCCTAAAAAAAGAGACAACCCGATTAAAAAAGATAAAATAACAAAACTTCTATGACCAATTTTAAATTCAAATTTAAATTTTTTCTTTTCAAAAAATAATGCTAATGGGAGTATTGCTAAGAAACCTACAAAAAATCTCACAGCATTAAACGTAAATGGACCTATGTCATCCATGCCAGTATCTTGAGCAATGAATGTAGTTCCCCAAATAAATGTACACAGCAAAGCACTTAACAATGAAACACTTTTAGACATAATTTCAATTAAACAGCTAACTTATATGCAAAGTTTTTACCAAGGTTTTCTTTTAATTCATTATTAAAACGAGCAGCTTCTGCGCCATCAATAATTCTGTGATCATAAGATAAAGATAGTGGCAACATAGTACGCGTAACAAATTTACCATTAATAAACATCTGTTTTTTTTCTGCTCTACCCACTCCTAAAATTGCAACCTCAGGATAATTTATAATTGGAGTGAAAAAAGAGCCTCCAATGCCCCCTAGGCTAGTTATAGTCATAGAACCTCCAAATAACTCTTTTTTATCAATTTTAAGATCTCTACACTGCTGACTTATTTTTTTTAGCTCCGTGCTTATCAAAGAAATATTTTTATTATCAGCATTCCTTAATTTTGGAACCATCAAGCCATGAGGAGTATCTACGGCTATACCAACATGAAAATATTTTTTAACAGTCATTTTGCCATTTTCGATTTCATCTAATGAGGTATTGAAATTTGGAAATTTTTTTAATGATACCGTTAATGCCTTTACGATGAAAGCTAATGGAGTAATCTTTTTTTTTTCTCCAGTATATATATCTGTGAGGGAGGTTCTAAATTCCTCTAATTCAGTTATATCAGCCTCATCATGATTAGTTACATGAGGAATTTTAGACCACGAATTTATTAAATATTTTGATGATAATTTTTTTACCCTTGGTATATCTTTAATTTCTACTTCTCCAAACTCAGAATGAGAATACTCTTGTTCAATTTTTTGATCTTTTGTACTTTGGTTTCTGAGACTTTTATTAGATTTAGTTGCAACAAATAACTTTACATCACTTTCAGTAACTCTCCCTTGCCTTTCACTACCAGAAACCTTGTTAATATCTATTCCAAGCTCTCTTGCAAATTTTCTTACTTTTGGTGATGCAGAAGCTTTTGTGGAAACATCATCAATTATTATATCTCCATTTTCTTTGCTTTCTTTAATTTCATTTTTATCTATCTCTTTTGATAATTGAATTTTTGGTAATTCTACAACTTCTATTGCTTTTAATTCTTTCTGACTTTCAATTTCTATAATTTTATCACCTTCAGATACTTTATCTCCTACCTTAACATTTAAAGAAATTACTGTACCTTCATCTGATGATGGTATCTCTACACTTGATTTATCACTTTCAATAGTAATTAATGGATCATTCTTTTTTATTTTTTGACCTTTTTTAATTAAAACTTCAATAACTTCCACATCTCTAAATTCACCGATGTTTGGAACTTTAATATCTTTCTTGGACATTATAATTTTGTTGGCATTGGTTTTTCTTTGTCGATTTTATATTTTTTTATTGCTTCTTGAACATATTTTGAAGCAATTAATTGTTCCTTAGCTAAAATACTTAGCCCATAAGTAACAACATGTTCTTTATCAACTTCAAAAAACTTTCTTAAATTTTTTCTTGTATCGCTACGACCAAATCCATCTGTTCCTAATGAATAAAAACTTTTATTTATAAAGGGTCGAATTTGATCTGAATTCATTCTCATATAATCAGAAGCAGCTAAAATAGGTCCTTCAGTTTTACCTAAACAACTTTCAACATATGATTTTTTTGGCTCTTTATCTGGATTCAGAAGATTATATCTTTCAACCTCTAAGCCATCTCTTCTTAATTCATTAAAACTAGTGACACTCCAAACTTCACTATCAATTTGATACTCTTTTTGCAATATTTCAGCGCCTGCAATCATTTCTCTTAAAATTGTACCTGACCCTAAAAATTGAATTTTAGTTTTTCTATACTTATCGAATACTTTGATCTTATACATTCCTTTTAAAATACCTTCTTCGCACAATCTATCTTTTGGCATAGCAGGATGAGGATAGTTTTCATTCATAGTTGTAATATAATAAAAAATATTTTCTTTTTTTTCATGCATTCTTCTCAAACCTTCTCTAAAGATAGTTGCTAATTCATAATGGAATGTTGGATCATAAGATTTACAATTAGGAATTGTTGAAGCCAATAAATGACTATGACCATCTTGATGTTGCAAACCTTCTCCAGCTAAAGTTGTTCTTCCTGCTGTAGCACCAATTAGAAAACCTCTTGATTGACTGTCTGCACCTGCCCAAGCAAAGTCCCCTATTCTTTGAAAACCAAACATTGAGTAAAAAAGATAAATGGGGATCATTTCAATGTCATGATTTGTATAAGAAGTTCCAGCTGCAATCCAAGATGACATTGCTCCAGCCTCATTAATCCCTTCTTCTAAAACTTGTCCTTTTTTATCCTCTCTATAAGAACTTAATTGCGCAGAGTCCTCTGGTTCATATTTTTGTCCCTCATGAGCATAAATACCTATTTTTTGAAAAAAACCCTCCATACCAAATGTTCTGGCTTCATCTGGAATTATTGGAACTAATCTTGGAGCAACATTTTTATCTCTTAAAAGATTTGTTAACATTCTAACTAATGCCATGGTTGTAGACATTTCTTTATCTACAGTGGACTCTTTCATGTTATCAAAAATGTTTTTCGGAGGTGTTTTAATAGGTTTTGCGTAAGTAGTTCTCTCTGGAATAAAACCACCTAACTGAAGCCTTCTTTCTTTAATATACTTTATTTCAGGTGAATTTTGATCTGGCTTGTAATATTCAATATTTTGAACTTGTTTATCAGTTAAAGGAACATCAAATCTATCCCTATAATACATTAAATCATCAATATCTAATTTTTTAGTTTGGTGTGTCGTGTTTACACTTTCTCCACTTTTTCCCATTCCATAACCTTTAATAGTTTTAGCTATTACCACTGTTGGGCTTCCAATATTTTTTGAGGCTTTATCATAAGCTGCAAAGACTTTGTGGGGATCGTGTCCACCTCTATTTAATCTCCAAATATCTTTATCTGATAGACTCGAAACTAATTCTTTTGTCTCTTGATATTTACCAAAAAACTTTTCTCTGACATAAGCTCCATCTCTTGCCTTCATTGCTTGATATTCTCCATCTACAGTTTCATTCATAGTTTTAATTAAATGACCAGTTTTATCATTTGCTAGTAAGGGGTCCCAATAAGATCCCCAAATTACTTTTATTACATTCCAACCAGCACCTCTAAAAATGCCTTCTAATTCTTGTATAATTTTTCCATTACCTCTAACTGGTCCATCTAATCTTTGAAGGTTACAATTAATTACAAATATCAAGTTATCCAAGTTTTCTCTGGCTGCTAAACCAATTGCTCCTAAAGATTCTGGTTCATCCATCTCACCGTCACCTAAAAAAGCCCAAACTTTTCTTCCTTCATCTTTGATAAGACCCCTATTAATCAAATACTTCATATATCTAGCTTGATAAATTGCTAACATTGGTCCTAACCCCATAGAAACTGTAGGGAATTGCCAAAAGTTTGGCATCAACCAAGGATGTGGGTAAGACGATAACCCGCCTGGGTTAACCTCTTGTCTAAAACTATCTAATTGTTTTTCGTTAAGTCTTCCTTCAAGAAAAGCTCTTGCGTACATGCCAGGTGCACTATGACCTTGAAAATAAACTAAATCACCTCCAAATTTGTTATTTTTAGCTCTCCAGAAATGATTCATCCCAACATCATAAAGGGTAGCAGCAGAGGCAAATGTTCCTATATGCCCTCCAAGTTCTGGGAATTTCTTATTTGCTCTAACTACCATGGCAGCAGCATTCCATCTTATCAATGACCTTATTCTTCTCTCAATATTTTGATCTCCATTAGACTTTTTTTCCTTATCAACAGGGATTGTATTAATATAAGGTGTGTTTTGGGTATAAGGAATGTTGGCGCCCTCACTATATGCTTTATTGATTAATTCCTTAATTAAATAATGAGCCCTTTGATTTCCATCTTTTTCAATTACAGCCGAGAGTGAATCTAGCCATTCATTAGTTTCTATATGGTCAATATCACCATCTTTTATAACTTGTATGTTCTCTTTTTTTTTTGTCTCATTATTCTTGGTTTCTAACTTTTGTGGTTGATTTTTTAATGCATTTTCTGCCTCTACAATTAAATTTATAGTGTCTTTAGGAATAACTTCTGATGGGGAAGAGGTTTGATTTAAATCTGACATAATTAAAAGCAAATCTCCTTTTGAGACTTTATCTCCAACTTTAACTTTCACAGATTTTATTTTGCCAGACAATGTTGAGGGGATTTCAACACTTGATTTATCACTTTCAATTGTGACAACTGGATCATTCTTTGTAATCTCCTGTCCTTCTTTTACTAAAAGTTCAATTATTTCCACATTCTCGAAATCACCGATATCAGGTACTAATAATTTTTCACTCATTTGTTTTTAAGTCTTATACACTATATAATTTTACTTAATTGCTAATTTTAACACATTCTGTTCAATTTTTAGACACTCTTTACGATCATACTTAAAAAATGATAAAAAAGTTATTAAATTCACTATTACAGCCTAAAATTAGTAATTATACGGATGCAAAAATCTGGATACAAAAAATTTTACTAGAAAAAAAATACAGAAAAATGAATACTTAAATACTCTCAACACACAAGGCTATTCCCATTCCACCCCCTATACAAAGAGTAGCGCAACCTTTTTTTTTATTCTGCCTTTTCATTTCATAAATTAATGTAACTAATATTCTAGTGCCTGAAGCCCCAATTGGATGACCTAGTGCTATAGCACCACCATTAACATTTACTTTTTTTTCATCTATATTTAATTCCTTTATTACTGCTATACTTTGAGCAGCGAATGCTTCATTAATTTCGAACAAATCAACATCTTCAATTTTCCAATTTGCTTTTTTTAAGGCCTGCTTAACAGAATTTATTGGCCCTAACCCCATCAATGAGGGTTCGATACCTACAGATGACCATGAAACTATTCTCACCAAAGGTTTCAATGATTTTTTTTCAGCTTCACTTAGACTTGTTAAAATTACAGCAGCTGCACCATCATTTATTCCTGACGAATTTCCAGCTGTTACAGTTCCATTTTCTTTAAAAACACTCTTCAATTTTTTTAGATCATCGTATTTTAAATTTTTTCTTGGATGTTCATCAATATCTAAATTTGAGTCTCCAATACTAACTGTTACTAATTCCTCTTTAAATTTGTTTTGTTGTAGTGAAATTTGTGCCTTAGACTGCGAATTTATTGCAAAATTATCTTGTTCCTCCCTTGAGATCTTATATTTTTCAGCAATATTTTCAGCCGTAACACCCATATGATAATGATTGAATGCATCTTTTAATCCATCAAAAATCATTGTGTCAATTAAATCTTTTTCAAAAAATTTATTATTATTTCTTAAATGTATCGAATGTGGTGCCATGGACATATTTTCTTGACCTCCAGAAATAATATATTTTGCTTCATTTAGTTTTATTGATTGAAACCCAGAAATCACTGCTCTTAAACCAGAGCCGCATACTTGATTTATTAAATAAGCAGGAATTGAATTAGGCAAACCTGCGTTAATGGAAGCTTGTCTGGCTGGATTTTGACCAGTTCCCGCTGTTAAAACCTGTCCTAAAATTACTTCATCAATATCCTGGGGCTTAATTTTAGTCCTATTTAAAACCTCTTTAATAACTATAGATCCAAGTTTATCAGCTTTAATATCTTTGAAAGAACCTTTATGAGTTCCAATCGGCGTTCTAGCAGCAGCGACAATTACAACTTCACTTAAATTTTTACTCATTTGTTAATATGTTTTCGACAAAATACATTAAAAAGTGTTATTACTATATAGTTAAAATTATTAATTATCAGCACCTCTAGCTCAATTGGATAGAGCGGCTGACTACGGATCAGCAGGTTGAGGGTTCGACTCCTTCGAGGTGCACCATAACGGATTAAAATGATAAAGTGGATACTAAAGTTGTCATTACAAAAATCAGTAATTATTTTTTTTATTTTTATTTTTATTATTTTATTAATACTAACAATTTTTTTATAAATTATGAATAACAAATTTGAACAAATTAGTCTTAAACCAGGTTTCATGAAGCATAATGGTGGTATATTATTCAGAAATGTCTCAAAAGATGAGTTTGAGTTTAAGTCAACAATCAATGAAAACCATTTAAATAACGCTGGCATAACTCATGGTGGATACATCGCTGCTTTGATTGATGCTGGTTCAGGAACTTCTGCACATAGATCAGCAAATAATGATCCTTGTGTTACTATTTCTTTAGATTTAAAATATATCGGATCTTCAAAAGTTGGTGATGAAATTTTAGGAAAAACCAAAATTTTAAAAAAGACAAAATCGCTAATTTTTTTATTTTGTGAATTAAGAAGTAAAGATAAAATTATTGCATCTGCAACTGGAATTTGGAAAATTCTTAAAGCTAAGCCCTCTAATTTAGGGCCTGGGGGATAAGATAAAATGAAAAAAAATGAGAACATTCTATCTTGCGATTCGGCCCTGCTTTAGTCCATATTTGTTCTTTGATGGTAACAATATCTGGTATGAATAAAAAAAAAGATACTAAAGATAGAAATGAATAAAAATAAAATTACCGCTGTTTTAGGTCCGACAAATACAGGAAAAACTCATTTAGCAATTGAAACTATGTTATCTTTTGAAAGTGGCATGATAGGATTTCCACTCAGGTTACTCGCTAGAGAAGTTTATGATAAAATTATAAAAAAAATTAATTTAGATAAAGTTGCACTAATTACAGGGGAAGAAAAAATTATTCCCTCAAATGCTAGATATTTTTTGTGCACTGTTGAGTCAATGCCAATTGACAAGTCGTTAGATTTTGTTGGAGTAGATGAGATTCAAATGTGCGCAGATCATGAGAGAGGTCACATTTTCACTGATAGATTGCTTAATACTAGAGGAAATAAATTAACAATGTTTATGGGATCTCACACAATTAAAAGTATAATTTCAAAATTAGATGATGACATTGAATTTGTTAATAGAAACAGATTGTCTAAACTTACATATGCGGGCCATAAGAAGATTTCTAGAATTGATAGAAAAACTGCAATAATAGCTTTTTCAGCTGAGGAAGTGTATGCAATTGCAGAATTGATTAGAAGACAAAAAGGTGGAGCAGCAATAGTAATGGGCTCTTTAAGTCCAAAGACAAGAAATTCTCAAGTTGAATTGTATCAATCAGGAGATGTTGATTTTTTAGTTGCTACAGATGCTATTGGTATGGGCATTAATATGGATTTAGATTATGTTTATTTTTCTAATCTTAAGAAATTCGATGGAAAAAAACTTAGAAAATTAAATTTATCTGAAATAGGCCAAATTGCTGGAAGAGCAGGGCGATATCTAAATGATGGTAGTTTTGGAATAACTGGTGACTGCAAACAATTAAATTCGGAGGAAGTAAATTTATTAGAAAATCATAAGTTTGAGGAAATAAAAACACTATTTTGGAGAAATTCAAATCTTAATTTTAACAATCCATATTACTTAATTAAATCTCTAGAAGAAAAACCCCAAAAAGAGTGGTTGAGAAAAATTTATGAATGTGAAGATGAGAAAGCTTTAAAATATTTTCTAAGAGATAAGAACTTTGAGAATATAGATTTTAATAGCAGAACACTACATTTGCTTTGGGAATGCTGTCAGATACCAGATTTTGTTAAAAAGACCTATGGAAATCATTATGAGGTAATAGAAAATGTATTTAAATTCCTAATAAGCAAGAATGCCAAAATTACCAATGAATATATGCAATTACAGCTAATGAAATTAGATAAATTAGATGGTAATGTAGACTCATTATCAAATAGAATTGCAAATGTCAGAACTTGGTCATATGTTTCAAATAAAAATAATTGGATTGAAAATCAAAATTATTGGATAGAAAAAACTAAATTACTAGAAGATAAACTTTCAGATAGACTTCATGAAGAACTTACCAAAACTTTTATTGATAAAAGAGCTAGTATACTTGCAAGGGGCTTGAAACAAGATATGGATTTTAAAACAGAAATATTAGAAAATAATGATGTTAAAATTGATGACCAATTTATTGGAAAAATAAATGGCTTAAAACTTGAGTTGGATCTTAAAAAAGGTGCACTAGAAACAGATATTAAATCGCTGAAAAAAGCAGCAAGACAAACTATTGGTCCAGAATTAGAAAAAAGAATTCAAAATATAATTGATACTGGATTGATTGAACTTGACCATAATTTCAAAATTAATTGGAATGAATTTGCAATTGCAAGATTAATTCCTGGTAATGATTATCTTAGTCCTAACTTTGAATTAATTGTTGATGATATACTTGACCAGGGAAATAGAAGAAAATTAAATAATTTTATTGAAAAATGGTTAAAAAATAAAATTAATATTGTTTTAAAAAGCTTAGTAGATTTGAAAAATCTTAAAGACAAACATTCTTCTATTAAAGCTTTAGCATATCAGCTTTATGAAAATAATGGAGTGCTAAAAAGAGAAAATGTTACTGAATATTTAAAAAATTTAGGACAAAATGAGAGAAAGATTTTAAGAGATCTAGGTGTTAAGTTTGGAAGATACCATGTTTTTTTATACAAACTAATTAAGCCTGAACCTGTAATATTGAGAACTCTGCTATGGAAGAATTTTCATCAAAAATATTTCAAACTAAATCCACCTACCTTTGGTTTAAATTTTATTGAAGCAATGGACGATAAAAATAAAAATTTTATGTTACTATGTGGTTTCGAAAAGTTTGACAATTACTTTGTAAGAATAGATATTTTAGAGAGACTATTCATGCAAATAATTAATTCAGGTAGCGAAGAAAAGAGAGAAATTAAATTAGTACCAGAAATGTTGAATCTTTTAGGATGTAGTAAAGATAATTTTAAAAAACTAATAAAAAAAATGAATTATAAGGTAACTGAAAAAAACGAGGATATATTTTTTAAATATGTACCTCCTAAAAAAACAAAAAAATCTACTAATAAAAAAAAAGACAAGGAAAGCCCATTTGGAGTACTGAAAAATTTAAATTTGGGATAGTTAATGTTTTATAATAAAAAAAAAGATAATAAAAATAAAGATTCTTATTTTATAAAAATTGCTGCACTACTTATTCATGCAGCAAAAATTGATGAGCATTATTCAAGAGATGAAGAAAAAATAATCAAACAAACTCTTCTAGAACTTGGTGCGACTGAAAATACTTTGGATTTATTAATATCCAAAGCTAAAGAAAGTGAAGAAAATGCAAACCAGATTTTAGATTTTACAAAAGAAGTAAAAAACTTACAAGAGAATGAAAAAATTAAAATTATTCAATCTCTCTGGAAAATTATTTATTCGAATAAAGATGCTGATATATATGAGACAAATTTAATGCGAAGACTTTCCGGATTACTTTATATTGACAGTAAGACTATGGGAGATATTAAAGAGCAAATTAAAAAACAAAATTCATAATGACTTACATAGTAAATGATAAATGTATTAAATGTAAACTAATGGATTGTGTTGAAGTTTGTCCAGTAGATTGCTTCTATGAAGGTAAAAATATGCTTGTAATTAAACCTGATGAGTGTATAGATTGTGGCGTTTGCGAACCTGAGTGTCCAGTAGACGCTATAACTGCTGATACAGAACCAGGTAGTGAAAAGTGGTTAGAAATCAATAAACAATATTCTGAAATCTGGCCAAACATAAGTGAAAAAAAAGATCCTCCATCGGATCACAATAAATATAAAAATGAACAAAATAAGTTTGAAAAATATTTTAAAGAAAACCTTTAAGAAAAAAGTCCCAAAAAAAACTGCCAATAAAGTTGTAAAAAAAAAAACAACTAAATCAAATAAAATTAAGAAAAAAGCTGACAAAAAAAATTCAAAAAAATTGATTAAAAAAAAAATAATCAAACCAAAAAAAATAAATAATCAGAAAATATCTAAAAAAACTGAACAAACAATAGAGACTAAGACTGATAATTTAAGAATAGCTAAAACTAATGAAATAAAGCCAGAAATTAAAAAAGTCAAAAAGCAAGAAACTCAAAAGAAAGAATATAAGGTTAAAGATTATGTTGTTTATCCTAAACATGGAGTTGGTCAAATAACAGAATTTAAAAAAATAAATATTGGTGGTATAGATGTCGAAACCTATATAATCAAATTTGAAAAAGATAAAGCAAATGGAATGGTGCCTGTAAACAAGCAGTCTCATTTACGTCCTTTGGCAACAATAAATCAAGTTAACAAATGTATTTCAATTTTAAAAAGTAAACCAAAAATAAAAAGATCAATGTGGAGCAGAAGAGCTCAGGAATACGAAGCCAAGATTTCATCTGGTAAAATCTATGAATTAGCCGAAGTCGTTAGAGATTTGAATAAAGGCGATGATCTAATGGTTGATCAATCTTATAGCGAGAGACAATTATTTGAAAAAGCTTATGAAAGAATTCTTTCCGAATTTCAAATAGTTTTAAACGTATCTATTGAGGATACTCAAAAAAAACTTGATAAGGCTTTAAAAAGAAATTTAGGTGGAAATCAACCAAATCAAGCAACTAAAGAAGCCACGAAAGCCCCTACTAATGATTTATCAACTGAAGAACCTATAGGTGATGCAGATGATACCGAGCCTATTGATGATTAAAAAAAACGCCTCTCACACAAATCGTTATGAGAAGCGTTTTTTATAAAGATAACTAAGTGACTATCTTCTTCTTCTTCTTTTCTTAGCTTTTTTCTTAGCTTTTTTCTTAGTTTTCTTTGCAGCTTTTTTTCTTCTTTTAGGCATCTTTAGCTCCCTTTTATTAGTTAAACGAATCAAATTGATTCGCTATTAACTTATATTTATTTTTTTAAACAAGTTATGTCAATTCTTTAATTACGAAAGAAAAATTGAAAATAAAAAAAATTTCTTAAAAAAAAAATAAAAAAAATTTATTTTTTTTAATGTTAAAAAAGTTAGTGTTTATGCGCTTTATAATCAAATATATTAAACAGTTAATAAAGTTTTTCTAATTCCTCTTTATATTTTTCTAAAATTTTTTTTCTTTTAAGTTTTAAAGTTGGTGTTAACATTCCATTATTAATTGTAAATTCGTCTTTAATTATTTTAAATTTTTTAACTTTTTCAACTAAAGATAAGCTTTTGTTCAAATTTTCTATATAAAATTCAATATTTTTTTTATTTTCATCACTATCACTAACAATTAACGCAACTAAATAAGTTTTTTTATCTCCATAAACAAAACTTTGAAGTATTTTTTCATTTAAGCACAACATATTTTCAATTTTAGATGGTGAAATATTATCACCACCAAGATTTACAATAATTTCTTTTTTTCTATCAGTTATTTTTAAATTTCCATCTTTAGTAATCTCTCCTATATCTCCAGTCGATAACCATCCATCTCTTATAATCTCATCTGTTTCTTTTTTCATATTCCAATAACCAATCATCACATTTTCACCCTTTACTAAAATCTCACCATCTGAAGCTATTTTTACTTGATTAGTGCTAAAGGGTGGTCCTACTGTCTCAATCTTAATTTTACCTGGAATGTTACAGCTAACAACAGGTGACGCCTCAGTTAATCCATAACCCTGTAAGGTTGGTAAGCCTATAGAATTTAAAAATTCGCCAATTTTTTTATCTAAAGCACCCCCACCTGAGACAAAAGCTTTCAATTTACCTCCAAATTGATTTTTAACTTTTCTTCTTACAAGTATTTCACATAAAAAATTTAATATCTTTTGTCTAAAATTTAATCTTTCATTTTTTAAAATTTTTATCCCAAGAAAAATAGTCTTATTAATTAATTTTTTTTTAAAACCTTTTTGTTTTGAAAATGAGAAAGAAATCTTGCTAAATAAGTTTTGATAAAATCTTGGAACTGCTGTCATTATAGTTGGTTTTGCTTCAAACATATTAGAAACTAACTTTTCTAAACTTTCTGCGTAAAAAATTTTTGCACCAAGTGAAATTTGTACATACTGAACTGTATGTTCGTATGAATGAGACAATGGAAGCCAGGTCAAAAAAACTGGTTCTTCATTTTTAATAAGTTTTTTTAAAATTTCTTGAGCTCCCTCGCAATTCGACAAGATACCTCCATGACTAATCATTACCCCTTTAGGATTGCCAGTTGTACCAGAAGTATAGATTATACAAGCGAGATCTTTTCTCTCAATTTCTTGATTAAAATTTGATTGATCCTCTAAAATATTTTTTGTTGAATTTTCATTAAAAAAATCATCAAGACACTTAATTTTATCATTTATATATTCTATTGATAAAATTTTAATATCATTTGAAATAAATTTTTTTATTTTTTGAAATTGAAGATTATTTGAAACAATACAAATTTTAGGCTTACAATCATTTATGATATATTCATAGTCATTTTCTGAATAAGTAGTAAAGAGTGGAACAGTCACACCCCCAGCGTTCATAATTGCTATATCGGTAATAAGCCATTCAGGTCGATTTTCTGATAATAAAATGCATCTATCTCCTTTTAATAAATGTTTTTTTAAGTAATCAGATAAAATACGAACATTTAATTCAACTTGTTTCCAAGATAAAAAATCCTTTTCATTATCCCTTAAAGATTTTAAAAATGGCTTATCAGAAATTGAATTTATTTCTTCACTCTTTTTAAAAAAAAGTTCTACTAAGCTGTTGGTACTGCGTAATTCCATAATTTGGTGGGCGAAGAGAGAATCGAACTCTCACTTCTTGCGAAACACGATTTTGAGTCGTGCGCGTCTACCAATTCCGCCATTCGCCCTAAATTGTTAAATATTTTATTAAATAGTATAAGAACTAAAATTATATTAAAACCAAAAAATGTTTAATAGTCTTTACAAAAAATGTTTAAGTTTAGCTGCTAATAAAAAGGCTAAATATTACTTAGCAATTGTATCATTTATTGAAAGTTCGTTTTTCCCTATTCCCCCAGACGTTATGATAATCCCCATGGTAATATCCAAAAAAAAAGATTTCATAAAAATCTTTTTTATATCGACAATTTTTTCAGTTATAGGCGGTATATTAGGTTACGTAATTGGTGCATTTTTTTTGGAGTTTGCAAACAATATAATGAGTTTTTATAATTATGAAAATAAATTATTTGATATCAAAAATAATCTAAAAAACAGTGATGGTTTTTATGCTTGGCTAGGAATTCTTTTTTTAGCAGGTTTTACTCCTCTTCCTTACAAGGTTTTTACTATTGCTAGTGGTTTATTAGGATTTAATCTTCTTATCTTCATTCTAATAAGTTTCTTATCTAGAGGGTTGCGTTTTTTTGTAGTGTCGTATCTATCTTACAAATTTGGATATTTATTTACTGAATTTATGGATAGACATGGATCTAAATGGTTCACAATTGTTGGTATATTAATTGTGATAACTGGAGCTATAATCTACTTAATTTTTAAATCATATGTTTAATTTAAAAGAAGAATTCTATTTAAAAATAATTTTAATATTTAGTTTTATTGCTTTGATTTCAGCATATTTTATTGAACATATTCTTGGCCATCAACCTTGCAATTTGTGTCTAATAGAAAGAATTCCATATGGATTAAATATAATTTTAATAATAATAATATTCGCTATAAA
Source organism: uncultured Pelagibacteraceae bacterium (assembly GCA_902627935.1). GTDB lineage: Bacteria > Pseudomonadota > Alphaproteobacteria > Pelagibacterales > Pelagibacteraceae > Pelagibacter. The sequence goes on from CACOLA010000002.1 coordinate 125,252, forward strand.
AAAAAACGAGAATTTTTTTGTTTTATTATTGATACTTACATCTATCTTTTCTGTTGCCATCTCCTTTTATCATTATGGAATTGAGGAAGGTTTTTTTCAAGAATCGACCGTTTGTGGTGTAAACGATTTCACTGAAACTATTACAAAGGAGGATATATTAGAACAACTAAATAATAAAACGGTAAGCTGTAAAGATGTGACATTTAGGATTTTTGGATTATCACTTACAAGTATTAATATTGTAATAAATACATTATTTATTATAACGCTCATAAAAATTTATTTTTTATATGAAAAAAACAAATAGAAGAGTTGAAGAATTTATAAGAGTCGACCACGCTGGTGAGAGAGGTGCAGTTAAAATTTATGAGGGGCAGCTTTTAGCTCTAAATACAATTGTAAAAAATGATAGTTTAAAAAAAACAATTGAAGATATGAAAGAACATGAGGTTGAACACTGTCAGTTTTTTGAAAATGAAATAAAAAGAAGAAATATAAGACCAACAAAATTTTTACCTTTGTGGGATTTATTAGGTGTAGGTTTAGGATTTGGCTCAACTTTACTTGGCAAAAAAGCAGCAATGTTGTGCACAGCATCTGTTGAGGAAGTAATTGATAAACATTATCAAGACCAAATTGATCAATTAGGCCCTGATGAAAAAGAATTAAAAAAAAAGATTACAAAATTTAGACAGGATGAGTTAGATCACAAAGATATTGCCTACGAAGAAGGTGCTTCTAAAAAAGGAATTTACTCCATAATGGATAAATTAATTAAAACTGGTTCTAAAATTGCAATAAACATATCTGAGAAAATCTAAATAAAATTAACGCTCTAACTCTACATCCCAATAAAGATAGTCCATCCAACTTTTATGAAGATAGTTTGGTGGAAAATGCTTTCCATTTTTATGAAGGTCTTCTGTTGTAGGTTGATATGGATACTGATTTAAATTCATTCCTGAAAATTTGAGAAGTTTGCCACCTTTTCTTACATTGCATGCAGAACAAGCAGTAACAACGTTATCCCAATGTGTTTCTCCTCCTTTTGATTTAGGCAATAAATGATCAAATGTTAGCTCTTCTCCACTTCCACAATATTGGCAAGTAAATCGATCTCTCAAAAAAACATTAAATCTTGTGAAACTAGGTTTAGATTGTGGAACAATATAACTTTTTAGGGCAATGACACTGGGTAATCTCATTTCAAATGAGGGACTTCTTATTTGTCTATCATAATTACTAACAATTATTACTCTATCTAAAAAAACTGATTTAACTGCATCTTGCCAAGACCATAATGAAAGAGGATAGTAACTTAATGGCCTATAATCAGCATTAAGCACAAGAGCTGGACATTTTTCTAAAGAAACATTTTGTTCGACAAATTCGTTCATTGGATAAATCTTACATCAATTAAATATCGATATCAATATTATCGGTCTATTTTATTTTTTTTAAAATATAATTTAAAGCTATACTTGATGCTTCAATAGGAATATTGTGACCACAGTTTTTTATCAAATGTGTTTCGACGTGTACATTTTCTCTCAAAAGAAAATCTTGTGCCTCTAATAAATGTGTTGGTGACACAATATCGTCTTGATCACCATGAATTAGTAAAGTGTTAGTATCATTTTTTCTTCTAAATTGAAGATTGGTTAAATTTATTATTTTACCTGAAAACCCTATTATACAATTGAATTTTTTTTCTGAAGTTAAGCCTATATTTATTGACATCATACATCCCTGACTGAAGCCACATAAAACGACTCCTTCATTATTAACTTTATATTCATTTTTAACTTCATCCAAGAATTGATTAACTTTTTTTTCAGCTTTTAAAGATTCATTTAATATATGTTCTTCATTATCTATAGTGAGATCAAACCATTGGTAACCTGATGGATTAATGGCACATTTTTCATGACCATTAGGACATACAAAAACTGTATTAGGCAAATATCTCTTCCAATTGTTTGTAAGCATACTAATATCTTTACCATCTCCCCCGTAACCATGTAGCAAAACAACTATATTTTTAACATGTTGAGCATTTTCAGGCTCTATAATCGTACTTTCAAGACAAAATGTCATAATAAATTTAATTTGTTTTTTATTTTTAAAAACACTTTACAATATAAATATGTTAACAGGAATAATTGTAAAAGTTTTATCTATAACTCTATTGATTGCAGTAGGTATTGTATTAGTTCTTGGTATCGGAACTTTATTTAAAGGTGGAAAAACTAGCAAGAAGTATTCAAATAAACTAATGCAACTTAGAGTTCTTTTACAATTTGTTGCAATAATACTATTAATTATTTTTGCTTATTTTTTTAAAGATTAATCATAAAGTTTTAACCATTCAACAAAACTTTTATCATAAAAATCTATTGAGCCAATAATTCTTGCAAATTCCTCACCCTTTTTATTAAATAAAATTGTTGTTGGTATACCTCTTAGAGAAAAATTCTTGGCTAATGTTATTTCATTATCAAAATAGATATCAAGGTTTTGAATATTCAAATCTTCAAAAAAAATTTGAGACTTTTTAAGATGTTCTTTGCCGATATTAATAGCAAAAATTTCTAAACTACTAAAATTTGGATCTATCTTCAAAGCGTCTAAAGATGGCATTTCTTTTTTACAAGGTGCACACCAAGTTGCCCAAAAATTCATCAAAATTAAATTACCCTTAAAATCATCCAATCTAATTATTTTTTGATTAGCATCAAGAAAAGCAATATTATCATATGTTTTCAATTCTTTATTAATTACCAAATTTTTAATATTTGGTATTTCGTCTGCTAACGCATTGGAAATAAAGAATATTAATGTTATTAAAAATCTCATATTTAATAGATATAAGTAATTATCATGGCTAAAAATAAAAACAACCAGGCAATATGGAATACTAGAATTAAGAAAAAAACTTCCTCTATTTTTCAAAGAGTAGGTAGTTCAATTAATATTGATCGAAGATTATACAAAGAAGATATTGCTGGCTCAGTGGCTCATGTTGAGATGTTATTTAAACAAAAAATCATTTCTTTTAAAATTAAAAATAAAATTGTCTATGGATTAGAAAAAATAAAAAAAGAAATAGAAAAAAATAAATTTGATTTTAGTACAAAATATGAGGATATTCATATGAATATTGAAAAAAAACTTTTTTTAATCATCGGTGATGATGCGGGATATATTCATACTGCTCGATCAAGAAATGATCAAGTAATAACTGATTTTAAAATTTGGATTAAGTCAGCCACAAAAGAGATTAATAATAGTATAGATAAAATTATTAAATCTACACTTAAAATTGCAGAGAAAAATATTGAAACAATCATGCCTGGTTTTACTCATTTAAAAAATGCTCAACCGATTTCTCTAGGCCACTATTTAATGGCTTATGTGGAAATGTTTTTTAGAGATAAAAAAAGATTTATAAATAATCTAGAAAGTTTAAATGAAAGTCCTCTAGGTGTTGCTGCAATCTCAGGAACATCCTTTAATATAGATAGAAATTATACTGCAAAAAAACTTGGTTTCAAAAATGTAACTAATAATTCGATTGATACAGTATCTGATAGAGATTTTGTTTTAGATTTTCTTTATAGTGTTTCTGTTTGCTCAATGCATATATCTAGGATTGCAGAGGAACTTATAATTTGGAATTCAGACGCATACAGTCTAATACACCTTTCAGATAAAGTTGTGACAGGTTCATCTATTATGCCTCAAAAAAAAAATCCTGATTTATTAGAGTATATTAGAGGCAAAACAGGATCAACATTTGGAAATTTATTTTCAATGTTAACAATATTAAAAGGTCTTCCACTATCATATTATAAAGATATGCAAGATGATAAAGAAATAGTTTTTAGTTCTAACGATAAATTATTAGATTGTTTAAAAATATTAGATGATATCTTAAAAAATATTTATCCTAACAAAAAAAAGATGTACGAATTGGCAAATACAGGTTTTATTACAGCTACAGACTTAGCAGATTATTTAGTAAAAAATCATTCTATGTCATTTAGAAGAGCTTATGAAAAAACAGCTGAAATTGTAAATTTAGCTGATAAAAAAAAAAAGAAACTATCAGAACTTAGCATAGAAGAATTAAAAAAAATTGAACCTAATCTTACAAAAGACGTTTTAAAAGTCTTTGATTTAAAAAATTCTGTAAATTCAAAAAAATCTTATGGAGGAACATCTTTTGAAAACATTAAAAGAATGATAATGAAATATAAAAAAATTATATGATTAGAAAATTTTTAATAATTACAATAGTCTCTATTCTACTTTTCTCATGTGGTAAAAAAAGTGACCCAATATATAATCAAGAAAGTCAAAATTTTAAAATCACAAGCTTTAAAAAAAATACACTTTCATGATTTACAAAAAAAATAGCTTATTAATGGATGGTTTTAGAATTGATTTTTTAGGTCATAAATTCAAAACTCCTATGTATTGTTACTCCTCCAAAAAAATTAGAAATAATATTTTAAATTTTAAAAATATTTTTAAAAAAATAAATCCTCTAATTTGTTACGCCGTAAAAGCAAATTCTAATTTAAGTATCCTTAAGGAAATAAAAAACCATGACCTTGGTGCTGATGTTGTATCAATTGGTGAACTTATGAAAGCTCTTAAAGCAGGTATCAAACCACAAAAAATTGTTTTTTCTGGTGTAGGTAAAACTTCTGAAGAAATTGAATATGCAATTAATAAAAACATATTACTAATCAATGCAGAATCAAAAAGTGAAATATTACAAATAGAAAAAATTGCAAAAAAGAGAAAAAAAATTGTTAATATAGGTATTAGATTAAACCCAAACACTGATGCTGGAACACTTAGTCAAATTTCGACAGGGAAAAAGGAAAATAAATTTGGTGTTAATCAAAAATTATTTTTGGAATTGGTCAATTTTTCTAAAAGGTCAAAATATTTAAAACTAAAATGCTTGAGTGTTCATATAGGCAGTCAAATCTTAAATCATATGCCTTATCAGAGAATGCTTGGGGTTGTGAATAAAACTATAAATTTATCGAGACACCAATTTGAGTATATAGATCTTGGTGGAGGAATGGGTATTGATTATGAACATAAAAACCTAAGTTTAAACTTTAAAAAATATTCTCAGAATATTTCAAATTTTGTTAAAAAAAATAATTGTAAAATTATTTTTGAACCAGGTAGATCAATTATTGGTAATACGGCTGTTCTAATTACAAAAGTAATATACGTCAAAGAGGGATATAAGAAAGATTTTATAATTCTTGATGCTGCAATGAATGATTTAATGAGACCCGCTCTTTATGGAGCAAAACATAAAATTTTGCCATCAAGAAAAAACAAAAGAATTTCAAAAAAAGTTTATGAATTTGTTGGCCCAGTATGTGAAAGCACTGATAAATTTGCAACATTATTAAAGTTTCAAAAATTAAAAGAAAGAGATTTTTTAGTTATATGTGATGTTGGTGCATATGGAACATCTTTAGCTTCAAATTATAACTTGAGACCAAAACCAATAGAAGTTCTTATTAAAGGAAAAAATATCCAGATAATTAAAAAAAGACAAAAGCTCTCTGAATTAATATAACTTAAATATAATGATAAGAAGTTTATTATTTTCAATAATTTTTTTTATAGGTATAATTTTTATATCCATTATATTTTTACCAACATTAATTTTACCTCAAAGCTTTGTTTTATACGGTGGCAGATTAATGGGCTATTGGGCAAGTTTTTGCTTAAGATTAATTTTATCTGTAGAGATCGAAATATTAGGAAAAGAAAATTTAATATCAAATAAGAAATTTTTTATTGCTTCATCTCATCAATCAATGTTTGAAACCTTTTTTCTACAAACAATTTTTAAATCACCCATTTTTGTCTTAAAAAGAGAATTATTGCAAATACCAGTATTTGGATGGTATTTAAAAAAAATTGGTTCAATTTCTATTAAAAGAAACAAGGTTACAAAAGATAATTTAGGTTTTTTTGAGGATATAAGAAAAAAAATTGATTATTCAAACAGGCCTTTAATAATATTTCCACAAGGAACAAGAGCAAAGCCAGATGAAAGACCACAATTCAAAAAGGGGATCTCAAGAATATACGAAGAGTTAAAGATTTCATGTCAACCTATTGTAATGAATTCTGGATATGTTTGGCCCAAAAATGGATTAAAAAGATCAAACAAAAAAATTACAATCTCCATTTTACCTTCTATAGATTATGGTTTAAAAAAAAATGAGTTTATGAATATTTTAGAAAAAACTATTTATACTGAACTAGATAAAATAAATTAACCTTTCATAGGCATTACAACATAAATACTATCAAAATCATCTGGATCCTTGATTAAAGCTGGAGAGCCATTGTCATTAAAAAATATTTCTATTTTCTTTCCATCAAGTTGCGAAGCTACATCAATTAAGTATCTTGAATTGAAACTTATTTCTAGATCATGGTCAAATTTTACACTTAAATTCTCATTTCCATCTCCACTATTGGTATTGTTTACAGAAAGATTCAACGCGTCTTTCGTCAAGCTAAATTTCACCCCATCCTTTTTATCTTGTGAAACAGATGCAACTCGGTCAACAGAATCTAAGAAAATTTTAAGATCGATCTCAAGTTTTTTTTGATTATTTTTAGGAATAACTTGGATATAGTTTGGAAATTTACCATCAATTAATTTTGAAATTAAAATACTATTGTTTAACTCAAATTTTATTTTTGACTTTACATTAGAAATTTTAACATCGCCATCATAACTATCCAATAATGAAATTAGTTGAAATATGGTTTTCTTTGGCAAAATTACTGGTTCAAAGTTAATTTTTTTATTAAGCCTGATTTTTGAAACTGACATTCTATGACTGTCAGTAGCAACAGCAGTAAGATAATTTTTATCTTCAACCTCTGTTTGATGAAAATATATTCCACTCAAATAGTGTCTTGTTTCATCATTAGAGACTGAAAACTTACATTTAGTTAAAAGTTTTAATAAACTTTTAGAGTTTAAACTAAATTCCTGGTCATTAAATTTTTCATCAGTTAGGGGAAATTCTGAAGTACTTATACAATTTAAATTAAATACAGATTTGTCTGACTCAAGTTGAAGTTTACTGGCATCCGATAAGGACAAATTAATTTTTTTACCTGAAGAAAATTTTCTTATTATGTCATACATTATTGATGATGTAGTGGTAGTTTTGCCTTCCTCCAGAACTTCAATATTTTTAATTTGGTGAATAAATATCAAATCCAAATCAGTAGCTGTGATTGTTAATTGTGAATTACTTACCTCTAGCAAGACATTTGAAAGAATTGGAAGAGTACTCCTTTTTTCAATTACTCCCTGGCAATAGTTTAAAGCTTGTTGTAAGTCTTGTTGATTAACATTAAATTTCATTATGTTTATTATTATATAATATTTGATTTTTTAATTTATTAATATTTTCAACCATTTGTGGGTCATTTTCCTTTAGCTTTTCTATCGTTTTAACCGAGTGAATAATCGTTGTATGATCTCTGTTAGAAAATTCGCGACCAATCTCTGGAAGTGACTTTGAAGTTAACACTTTAGTCAGATATATTGCTGTTTGTCTTGGTCTTACTAAATATCTTGATCTTCTTGAAGATAACATTTCGTTTTTACTTATTTTAAAAAATTTACAGACGAGTGTTTGAATAAGATCAATTGTTACTTTATTTTCAGAAAAATTTAATAAATCTTTTAAAACTACTTTGGTCTCAGCTAAGTTAGCTGTTTTATTATAAATTCTTGAAAATGAGACTATTCTGTTAATTGCTCCAACTAACTCCCTGATACTGGCTGTTATTTCATTGCAGATATAATCTTTTATTTCCTTCGAGATTTTAATTTGATCGGGGTAAAGTTTATTTAATTCATCTATTTTTTGCTCAACAATTTTATTTCTCAAATCATAATCTGGTTTTTGAATATCAACAACTAAACCTCCAGAAAATCTGGATTTTATTCTTTCTTGTATTCTTGGTAATTTATTTGGTGCTCTATCTGCTGAAACTATTATTTGTGAACCTTTTTCTAATAGAGCATTAAATGTATGGAAAAATTCCTCCTGCATAGCCTCTTTACCATTCATAAATTGAATGTCATCTATTAATAAGATATCGGTATTTCTAAAGTACTCTTTAAATTTAACCATATCATTTGTTTTTATTGACTTTACAAACTGATACATAAACCTTTCAGCAGATATAAACATTACTTTGTTATTTTTCCTTAGTTCAAGGCCAATGGCATTCAATAAATGTGTTTTGCCCATCCCCACTCCTCCGTACACGTATAATGGATTATAATGAGAAATATTTTCAGATACTTTTAAAGAAGCCTCATATGCTAGTTTATTGCTAGAGCCAGTTAAAAAATTATCAAATCTTTTATTATGATCAATTCGATTGTATTGAAGGTAAGAATCTTTAATAAAAGATATTTTTTCAGTTCTTTTGGTATTTTGAATTGAGTCTTTTATCTCATCACTTTTTGTCGTGTCCTGATCTGCTATTTTAAATTCAATCCTGATGATACCTTTTTTATGACTTTTTAAAATTTGCAAAATTTGATCTAAATATCTCGAAGTAATCCAATCTCTAATAAATCTTGTTGGTACCGTTAAGAGAATGTAATTATTAAACTCCTCCACAAAATTTATTTTTTTTAACCAACTTTCATAAACTTCGAGACCAAGTTTATTTTTCATTTCTTTTTGGATATTATTCCAATCAAGACCAGTAATTTTAGTATTTTCTAAATTTTTATTAGTAAAACTTTTATTCATAGGTTTAATCAGGAAGATTTAAGTTAGAACAATATATAAGTATATTTGCAAGAATTAATTTTTTATATTTAAAAAAAAATGTAATCTAGGATTGTGTTAAATTAAATAAAACCTAAGCGTTATAAAATTTATGATTGAACAATTATAAATTGTTTATTTACTAAATCTAAATGTAGTCAAAGAATATTTATTCAAGACATATTATGCGTGTCGCAAAAGTTGAATCAACTACAGGTATTAAGATTAAAGAGATGAAATTTTTTTTGTAATTCTAGAAACATTTCTTGATGCATTCTGTTTCTTAATTATTCCAGTTTTAGCTATTTTCATCAATTCAGAATTCAATTTTGGCAAGAACTTTAATGCTTCACTTTTTTTTTTATCATTTATCAATAGACTCATTTTCTTAAGTGCGTTTTTATAACGGCTTTTCCTAGCTTTATTTACTGCCGTTTGTTTAGAAATTCTTCTTATTCTCTTAATTGCTGATTTTGTGTTAGCCATATGCGCAGGGGTATAACTTGAGAATTAATATCGGTCAATCAAATAATTGTTTAATTTTGACAAGAATTACAAAAAAAAGTCGACCTATTTGAAATGATCTTTTTTGAAATTTTACTCAAACAATTACTCCTTTTACATGTAAGACCTTCTCTTTGGTAGACCTTAAAGTTATTTTGAAAACGTCCTCGATGACCATCTGTGTTCTTAAAATCTCTAATGCTAGAACCACCATTTTTAATAGCATTTAAAAGAACCTTTTTTGCATAAATTATAATTTTAGAACATTCATTTTTACTTAAAGATTTAATTTTTTTTTTAGGGTCTATCTTGCTAAGAAATAGTATTTCATTCGCGTATATATTTCCTATTCCTGAAACAAATTTTTGATCAATTAAAAGATCTTTTACACATCTATTTTTTTTTTTAATAAAATTCTCAAAATATTTAATATTAAATGCATCATTGAATGGTTCGGGCCCTAAATGTTCAAACCTTTTTTTTAAATTTAAAGTATTTTGTATAATCTGGAAAAAACCAAAACGTCTTGGATCATTATAAACAATTCTAAAATCATCAAAAACTATTTCTACATGACTATGCTTTTTTGGTAACAAAGGAGAATTATAAAAACTTAAATTTGTAAACTTGTTTTTTTTTTTATTATTAATAAGATGGATAGTGCCGGACATACCCAAATGAATTAAACAAAACTTTTCATTTGTAAGATTAAAAATTAGATATTTTGAAAATCTTGAAACTTCGAATACTGTTTTATTTTCAAGAAAATTTTTGAAATCAGTTGGTAATTTTATTCTTAAATTCCTATTTCTTATAATTACTTTTTTTACCTTTTTTTGACGAATTTTTTTATTTAATGATTGTCTTACTATTTCTACTTCTGGTAATTCTGGCATTTGATACTATATTGATTGTATAAAACTATTTATGCAACAGAATCTTCAAAATAAAAAAGGCCTAGTCCAAAGTGTTTTTGACCGTGTTTATGGTAAATACGATTTAATGAATGACTTTATGTCTCTAGGAGTTCATAGAATTTGGAAAAAAAATCTAATTAACATGATGAACCCGACTTCAAAAAGCAAGTTGATTGATGTTGCATGCGGTACAGGGGATATAGGAAAGTTATTTTTAGATAACACCAAATCTGATGTCATTATTTCATTAGTAGATCCAAATGAAAGTATGATTAATAAAGGTAAAGAAAAATTAAATAATTACAAAAATATAAACTGGGTTATCGCACCAGCAGAAAAGTTACCATTTCCTAAAAATACTTTTGATTTTTACACCATTAGTTTCGGTCTTAGAAATACGAAAAATATTGAGCATTCTTTATCTGAAGCATTTAGAGTTTTAAAACCAGGTGGTAGATTTTTATGTTTAGAATTTTCAAAAATTCAAAACTCAAACTTAGAATTTATTTATAAAAATTACTCAAAGTTAATTCCCCTAATTGGAGGTTTAGTTGTTGGAGAAAAAGAACCATATGAATATCTAATTAAAAGTATTAGGAATTTCGTTAATCAAGAAGAATTAATCTCCTTAATGATGAAAAATAATTTCAAAAAATGTTCATATCGCAATTTATCTGGTGGTATTGTTTGTATTCATAGTGGTTGGAAATTTTAATGATAAAAAAACTAATTACTCTTTTTAAATTAGGTAGAAAAGTTGCTAAATCAGATATATTAAAAATTATTTCAAAATTTCAAGAGCCACCTCTTTCAATTAAAATTTTATTTAAAATTTTAGCATTTTCTTTTTCTAAAAAAGAAAAAAAAGATGTGTACAAGGATGAGGGTGAAAAATTATCTAATTCACTGGAATCTATGGGAACAACATTTATTAAACTTGGACAGTTTCTTGCTACTAGACCTGATATAATAGGAGATGAATTATCAAAAAAACTAGAGAATTTACAAGATAGATTGCCTCCTTTTTCTACAGTTCAAGCAGAAGAAATAATTAAAAAAGATCTTGGAAATGATACTTTTAATTTAATTGTCAATCTAAGTGAGCCAGTTGCTGCTGCATCCATTGCGCAAGTCCACAAAGCAGAAATAAATGATAATGGAACTATAAAAGAAGTGGCAATAAAAATTTTAAGACCAAATATTAAAAAAATTTTTAACGAAGAGATAGATGCAATGATGTTGTTTGCCTTTTTAGTCGAGTCGATAATTAAAAAGACAAAAAGATTAAAGCTTGTAGAGGTAGTCTTCTTACTAAAAGAAATAACAAATCTGGAGATGGATCTAAGATTCGAAGCCGCAGCAGCAAATGAATATGCAGAAAATACTAAAAATGATGCAGGATTTAAGGTGCCTCAAATTTATTGGAACTTCACTAATGAAAATGTCATGACGTTAGATTGGGTTGAAGGAGTATCTATAAGAGAAACTGAGGAATTAAGAAAAAGAAATATTGATACCAATCAGATTGCTCAAGACATTATACAACATTTTTTGAGGCATGCGGTAAGAGATGGTTTTTTTCATGCTGACATGCATCAAGGAAACATTTTTGTTGATACAAATGGTCAAATAGTTCCAATTGATTTTGGAATAATGGGGCGTTTAGATAAAATGAGTAAAAGATTTTTAGCTGAAATCTTATTTGGATTTATTCAAAGAGATTATAAAAAAGTAGCTGAAGTACATTTAATAGCAGGTTTAGTTCCAAAGGATGTTCCAATTGATGATTTGGCACAGGCATTAAGATCAATAGGAGAGCCAATTTTTGGTCAAGCAGTCAAAGACATATCTGGAGGTAAACTTTTAAAACAATTGTTTGACGTAACGGAAAAATTTAATATGCAAACTCAGCCCCAATTATTAATGTTACAAAAAACAATGGTTGTTGTGGAAGGTGTAGCTAGAAAGTTAAATCCAAATACAAATATTTGGACAACATCAAAACCAGTTTTAGAGAGTTGGTTAAAAGAAACAAAAGATCCCTTAAATACCATCAACCAAACAATTCAAAACACATCAGAGGTTATCAAACGTTTACCTGAATTTCCTGAAATTATGGACAAAGCAAATCAAGCTTTAACTTACCTAGCGAGTGGACAAATACCTCCAAACTCAAATTCTTACAATGCTTTAAATAACAAAAAATCAGAGATGACAGCGTTTAGAAATCAATCAATTATTGGCATATTAATTGTTGTAATTCTTGGTCTATTAGTATTTTAATTCATTCGATGAAAAACTTAAAAGACAAAAAAATATTACTAATTATTTGTGGGGGAATTTCAGCTTACAAAAGCCTTGAGACTATAAGAATTTTAAAAAAAAATAGTTGTGAAATAAGAACAATTTTAACTAAGAATGCCAAAGAGTTTGTAACCCCTTTATCTGTTGCATCTTTATCGCAAGGAAAAGTTTATGATGACTTATTCAATATAGAAAATGAAAGTGAAATGGATCACATTGCCTTATCTAGGTGGGCTGACATAATTTTAGTTGCGCCAGCTACAGCTAATACCATTTCAAAACTTGCAAAAGGATCCTCTGAAGATTTAGCATCAACAGTCGTATTAGCCTCTAACAAACCTATTTTTTTGGTACCAGCAATGAATGTAAGAATGTGGGAACATTCCTCTACTCAGGAAAATATGAGAATTCTAAAAAATTTTTCATACAAAATTATTGGACCTGAAATTGGAGAAATGGCATGTGGAGAATATGGAGAAGGTAAAATGTCAGAACCAATAGATATAGTCAATAGCTTAGAATCTTATTTATCGATGATTGGTAAGAATAGAAAGTTAAAAGCATTAGTTACAGCAGGTCCAACAAATGAGTACTTGGATCCTGTAAGATTTATTACAAATAAGTCAAGTGGTAAACAAGGTTATGAAATTGCCAAATCATTATTAAGAAATGGTTTTCAAACAACTTTAATTTCTGGACCGACAAATCTTAAAATTGGTGAAGAAATTAAAGTTGTAAAAGTAGAAACAGCAGAACAAATGTTTAAAGAGACTCAAAAAAATTTACCGGTTGATGTAGCTGTTTTTTCTGCTGCAGTTGCTGATTTCAAAATTTATCAGAAAAGTGAGATAAAAATTAAAAAAGAGGATAAATTAGAATTAAAATTAGAAAAAAATGTCGATATTTTAAAGTATGTATCTAATCATAATTCTATGAGACCTAAATTAGTAATAGGATTTGCTGCAGAGACTAATGATTTAGAGAATAATGCGATAAAAAAATTAAAAGATAAAAATTGTGATATGATAATTGCAAATGATGTATCTAATCAAAAGATAGGTTTTAACTCTGACTTAAATGAAGTGACAATATTTTATAAAGATAATAAAAAAGAGAAATTACTTACAAAAGAAAAATCATTAATATCTGAGCAAATTGTAGAAAGAATTAATAATCAATTAAATTAATGGTTAAAGTTTTAATTAAAAGATTATCAACAAAAGTTGAGTTACCATTATATAAAACAGTAGGTGCCTCAGGTATGGATTTGATGGCATTCATTGAAACGCCTATAATTATTAAACCTAAAACTTCACATTTAATCCCAACAGGATTATCAGTAGCTTTTTCTGAAAATTATGAGTTACAAATAAGACCAAGATCTGGTCTAGCAGCTAAAAATAATATAAGTGTGTTAAATACCCCAGGCACAGTTGATAGTGATTATCGTGGTGAAATAAAAGTAATAATTTACAATCATGGAAAAGAAGACTTTGTTATCAAAAATAAAGATCGTATTGCTCAAATGGTCTTATCTCCTGTTTTAAAAATACAAATTGAGGAAGTGGAAAATTTACCTGAAACTATTAGAGGTGAAGGTGGTTTTGGTTCAACTGGAAAATGAAAACCACACTCAATAAGAAAGAAATTGAAGTCTTTTCAAGACAAATAATATTAAAGAAAGTTGGTTTATTAGGTCAAAAAAAGATTAAAAAAGCTAAGGTATTAATTATTGGAGTTGGCGGTCTCGGTTGTCCCGTTGCAGAGTTTCTTGTGCGAGCGGGGATCGGTGTCTTAGGAATGGTCGATGATGATACAATTAATTTATCGAATATACATCGCCAAAGTCTTTTTAATATAAAAGATTTAAATAAATCAAAAGTAAATTGTGCTAAAAATAAATTAAAAAAGATAAATCCAAAAACAAAAATATATACATATAACCTTAGAATTAGGAAAAATAATGCAATTAAATTATTTAAGATGTATGACTTTGTTGTAGACGGGAGTGATAATTTTGAAACTAAATTTTTGATAAACGACTTATCTGTAAAATTTAAAAAAAGACTTGTTTTGGGTGCAATAAGTAAGTTTGATGGCCATGTTTTTACTTATGATTTTTTAGATAAAAAAACACCTTGCCTGAGATGTTTTTTTCAAGAAGATAAAATTTCAGATGATATGTTAAATTGTGAAAATGAAGGAATACTGGGATCGGTTTCAGGAGTTGTGGGTACTTTGCAAGCAAATGAAATATTAAAACAAATTTTAGGAATTGGAAAGAATCTCAATGGACAGATTTTAATTTTGGATTTACTAAATTTGAATTTTAGAAAATCGATAATAAAAAAACGAAAAAAATGTATTTGTTAAAAAAAATTATTTTTTTTTTCATAATTATTTTTGTTATATTCCAATATTCATTAGTCAAAAGTGAGGAGAAATTTTTATCTTTAAAAAAAGATAAAGTAAACGTAAGATATGGGCCTGGTTTTGATTATCCAGTAAAATATATTTATAAAAAAAAGAATCTCCCTATAAAACAAATAGATCAAAAAGAAAATTTTAGGAGAATAATTGATCATAAAAAAAATAGTGGCTGGATACATGTCTCTCAATTGAAAAAGGTAAATTCTGTAATTCCGTTGGAGGATAAAATAATTTTCAAAAAATCTACAATTTTTTCTAAACCTATAGCAAAAGTAAAAAAAGGAAGATTATTAGTTATTGATAAATGTGATTTAAAGTGGTGTAGAGTAAAAACTGAAAATTTTAAAGGCTGGATAGATAAAAAACAACTTTGGGGAATTTTAAAATGAAAAAATAATAATTAATTTTTTTTTAATTAGAAAATTTTTTTATAAAATTATTTACTTTTACTGGCCCACCACTTATCTAAAATAAAATACCAAATAGCATTAGCTAATGGTTCAACAATAGCATCTGTAAGAGCTATCCAAAAGGATACGTTAGCTATTAACATCAAAACAGAAATTGCTATAATAAAATGACCTATTGTATAAATAATTGTCCTTAAAATTGATCCTCTATTATTCTTATAAATAGTACCTGCAGCTGATATAATTCCAGACGTAAGTTCCATTACTTTTTAAAAGGACTTTCTAACACACATGCAACAAGATGTATTCTTGCTTGCTCACCTCCATTAAAAAAATTATGATATTTTGTGTTATTTGTTATCCAAACATTTCCATCAGCTGGAAGGTGTTTTGCAACATTTTCAATTACCATTGAGCAACCTTTATTAGTAATGATCGGTACATGTAGTCTACACTCAGGATCTTTATGCCAGCTTAGGGTCGATCTTGGCTCTTTAAGTAACAACCTTACTCTACCTAATTTAAATCTTTTATTGAGTGTGTCATAAACTTCCTTGAAATAAGTTTTCTCAAATTCAGGAATTAATTGTGTATACTTTGATTCATCTATATCAATATCTCTAGAAACTTCTTTTCCTGTATCATCTGCAATTGTCCAATACTTGCCTCTTATATTATTTCCACTAACAGAACTTTCGTCGTTTGGAATTTGATTGATTGGTATTGCTCCAAAATGAGTTACTCCAGGAGAATTAAATTTTTTCTTCGATAAAATTTTGTTCAAATCATTCTTTAACTTTACAATATCAAAGTTAAGTTCTGGTACTTGGTAAAAATCTTCAAAGCTCACATTAGCCATATATATATCACTCTCTATTAATATTAGTTTAATTTAACTTCAAATCAAATCGATCTGCATTCATAACTTTAACCCATGCGGCAATAAAATCTTTTATAAATTTTTCTTGTGAATCTTCACATGCATACACCTCGGCTAAAGCTCTTAGTTGAGAGTTTGAACCAAAAATAAGGTCTACTCTAGTGCCTTTCCATTTAACTTTTTTTGATTTTCGGTCGGTTCCAATAAATATTTGTTCAGATTTATCTGTTTCTTTCCAAGTTGTGTTCATGTCTAACAAATTTGTAAAATAATCATTTGTCAATACACCTATTTTTTTTGTAAAAACACCATGATTAGAACCATCAAAGTTAGTGCCAAGAACACGCAAACCACCTATCAGAGCTGTCATTTCTGGAGCTGTAAGTCCCATTAACTGAGCTTTGTCTATCAATTTTTCCTCAGAAGATACAATTGATTTATGTCCATTTATATAATTTCTAAAACCGTCCGCCTCAGGTTCCAACAAGCCAAATGAATTTATATCTGTTTGGTCTTGTCTTGCGTCTCCTCTTCCAGAGGTGAATGGAACATTTACATTATATCCAGCTTTTTTAGCTGCCATCTCAACTCCAACTCCTCCTGCTAAAACAATCAGATCAGCCATAGAAACAATTTTCTTTTTGTTATCAAATTTATTTTTGATTTTTTTTAAAGCTGAAATAACTTTTGATAGTCTTGCTGGATTATTAACTTTCCAATTCTTTTGTGGCTCTAACATTATTCTTGCTCCGTTAGCTCCACCTCTTTTATCTGAACCTCTGAACGTAGAAGCTGAAGACCATGCAGTAAAAACCATATCAGAAATTGATAGTTTTGATTTTAATAATTTAGATTTTAGATCATTTATATCTTTTGATTTAAGTTTATATTTGGGTTTATCTATTGGATCTTGCCAAATTAATTCCTCTTTCGGTACTTCACTTCCTAAATAACAAGCTCTGGGACCCATGTCTCTGTGTGTTAGTTTGAACCAAGCCCTTGCAAATGCATCATGGAATTCTTTAGGATTTTCATGGAAATGTCTTGTTATGGGTCCATAACTTGGATCAACTTTCATTGAAATATCTGTCGTTTGCATCATTGGAGGATGCATTACATTCTTGTCATGAGCATCAGGTACCATCTTAATTTCTTGTCCATTCTTCTTTGGTGTCCATTGATGTGCACCAGCAGGACTTTTTGTAAGTTCCCACTCATGTCCATAAAGACAATCAAGATAACCCATGTCCCATTTAATTGGGTTCTGCGTCCATGCACCTTCAATACCACTACTTATTGTATGAACCCCTTTTCCAGACTTATAACTACTATTCCATCCCGTAGATTGGTCTTGAATTTTTGAAGCTTCAGGGTCTGGACCTTTGTATGACTCTGAAGCTGCACCATGCGATTTACCAAATGTATGTCCGCCAGCGACTAATGCTGCAGTTTCATAATCATTCATTGCCATTCTTCCAAATGTCTCTCTAATATCGTGTGCAGCAAGCAATGGATCAGGGTTAGCATCTGGCCCTTGAGGGTTTACGTAAATAAGCCCCATGTGTGAAGCTCCTAAAGGTTGTTCTAAATCTCTTTTTCCACTATACCTTTTTACATCTAACATTTCTTTTTCAGAGCCCCAATAAATATCGTCCTCAGGTTCCCAGATATCTACTCTTCCAGCACCAAAGCCAAAAGTTTTGAAACCCATTGAGTCTAATGCAACATTACCAACTAAAATAAATAGGTCTGCCCAAGATATTTTTTTTCCGTATTTTTGCTTTATTGGCCATAAGAGGAGTCTTGCCTTATCTAAATTAACATTATCTGGCCAAGAGTTTAAAGGTGCAAATCTCTGATTACCTGTTCCTGCTCCACCTCTGCCATCTCCTGTTCTGTAAGTACCTGCCGCGTGCCAAGCAAGTCTAATAAATAAAGGACCATAATGACCATAATCTGCCGGCCACCACTCTTGGGATTCGGTCATCAATTTTTTTAAGTCTTTTTTAAGAGCTTTAAAATTTAGCTTTTTAAATTCTTTCGAATAATTGAATTTTTTATCCATTGGATTTGATAAATCGGAGTGCTGGGCAAGAATTTTTAGATTTAGACTATTTGGCCAAAAATCCCTGTTCGATTGACCTCTTCCAGCAGAAAATTTTGCTGGAGTTCCTGCACCCGTGAATGGACACTTAGCTAATTGATTTTTCTTAAAAGATTTACTTTTAAAATTCTCAGTACTCATTGATTTACCCTTAATTATTTTATCTACAAATCTTATTTATAACGATTCTAAAGAACTGTCAATTGTATAAATTTGATAAATAAAAAATTAATCTTCAAGCTTAACTAGAACTTCAACTGACTTAATTTTTTTTCCTTCAATTTTTTTTAAAATTTTTATTGGTCCAACATCAGAATTTTTAATGTCTATTAGTTTTTCTTCATTTAAGTCATAGAAATGATGATGGTCTGTAGTATTAGTATCAAAAAAAGTTTGATCCGTATTAATTGAGATTTTCTTTAAATATCCTTTCTTTTCAAAAGCATGAACAGTGTTGTAGACTGTAGCTAAAGATATTTTAGCATTAAGACTTTTCTTAATTTTTTTTGCTAAATTATTAATTGTGAAATGGAAAGTTTCTTTATTATTAAATAAAACTTCACATATTTGTAGTCTTTGCTTGGTAGGTCTTAATCCAGAATTTCTCAGTTTTTCAATATATTTCACAATTAAACTTAAAGTATTTGTTATTAACAAATCTAAAAGTATATTATATATGGTTAAAATCAAGTAAATATGGGTATCAAGTTGTATGAAAAAAAACTCATTCACATATGAAGAACTTATCAGTTGTGCCAATGGCCAACTTTTTGGCAAAGGTAATGCTAAATTACCGCTTCCACCAATGCTTATGTTTGATAGAATTACTGAAATTAATGATGATAATGGTAATTTTAAAAAAGGTTCATTAAAAGCAGAATTAGACATAAAAAAAGATCTTTGGTTTTTTGATTGTCATTTTAATGGTGATCCTGTTATGCCGGGATGTCTTGGTCTTGATGCCATGTGGCAGTTAGTAGGATTTTATTTGGGTTGGATTGGAAATCCAGGTAAGGGTAGGGCTTTAGGAGTAGGAACCGTAAAATTTACTGGTGAAGTTTTACAAAATGTAAAACTAGTAAAGTATGAAATAGATATGAAAAAAATTATGTCTCCAGGAGGCACAACTGTAGGTCTAGCAAATGGAATTGTTTTAGCGGATGATAAAAAAATCTATTCCGCTGAAAGCTTAAAAGTGGGATTATTTAAGGAATGAGAAGAGTAGTAATTACAGGATTAGGTATTGTATCTTGCTTAGGCAATAATCAAGATGAAGTTTACAAATCACTTCTTAATTCTAAATCAGGAATTTCTTTTTCGGAAGAATATAGAGAACATAATTTAAAAAGTCATATCCATGGAAAACCCGATATAAAACTTGAGGATCATGTTGATAGAAAAACAATAAGATTTATGGGATCAGGGTCAGCTTATAATTATATAGCTATGAAAGAGGCAATTGAAGACTCAGGCCTTGAGGATAGTGAAATAAGTAATTTTAAAACTGGAATAGTTATGGGTTCTGGCGGACCATCAATAGAAAATGTAATTTTAGCAGCTGATAAAACAAGGGCTAAAACTCCAAAATTGATGGGACCATTTATTGTACCAAGAACAATGGCAAGTACTGCTTCAGCAACACTCGCGGTACCTTTTAAAATAAAAGGGACGAACTATACAATGAGTTCGGCTTGTGCAACTAGTGGACACTGTATTGGCAATTCGATGGAATTAATTCAAATGGGTAAACAAGACGTTGTTTTTGCAGGAGGAAGTGAAGAAATACATTGGGCCATGACCGCAATGTTTGATGCGATGACAGCCCTATCATCTAAATATAACGATACTCCACAAACAGCTTCTAGAGCATATGACAAAACAAGAGATGGTTTTGTAATTGCTGGAGGTGGTGGAGTTCTAGTACTGGAAGAATACGAACATGCTAAAGCAAGAGGAGCAAAAATATATGCAGAATTGACTGGCTATGGAGCAACATCGGATGGTTATGACATGGTAGCACCATCAGGAGAGGGTGCTGTGAGGTGTATGAAAATGGCAATGAAGACAGCTAAAAATAAAATTGATTATATTAATACTCATGGGACGTCTACTCCAGTTGGAGATATTACAGAACTTAATGCTGTAAAAGAAACTTTCGGAGATAATATTCCAAAAATCAGCTCTACAAAATCTTTATCTGGGCATCCATTAGGAGCTGCTTCTGTTCACGAAGCGATTTATTGTTTGATAATGATGAAAAATAATTTCATCGCAGGTTCAGCTAATATTAAAGAAATGGATGAAGAAGCTAAAAAATTTCCTATTGTTGCAAAAACTGAAAAAGGAGCAAATTTAAATACTATTATGTCTAATAGTTTTGGTTTCGGTGGAACAAATGCTGCTTTAATTTTTGAGAGGATTTAATAATGAGTTTAATGAAAGGTAAAAAAGGATTGATCATGGGTGTTGCTAATGAAAGATCTATTGCTTGGGGTATTTCACAAAAATTGGCTGATGCTGGTGCTGAACTTGGATTTACTTACTTAGGAGATGCTTTAAAAAAAAGAGTTATTCCTTTAGCAGAAAAATTAAATTCAAAAATAACTTTTAGCTGTGATGTTGAAAAAAAAGAGGAGTTAGTAAAACTATTTAAAGATATAAAATCGCAATGGGGTGAAATTGATTTTGTGGTTCATGCAGTTGCTTTTTCTGATAAGTCCGAATTGTCGGGTGAGTATTTAAATACAACACGAGAAAATTTTTTAAGAAGCATGTTAATCTCATGTTTTTCATTTACTGAGGTTGCAAAAGAATCTTCTAAAATAATGAGACAAGGTGGAAGTTTATTAACTTTAACTTACGAGTCTACTAAAGCAATTCCAAATTATAATGTAATGGGTGTTTGTAAATCAGCTCTAGAAGCAAGTGTTAAGTATTTAGCGAGAGATTTAGGCGCTAAAGGCATAAGAGTAAACGCCATAAGTGCAGGACCTATTAAGACATTGGCAGCTTCTGCTATTGGAGATGCAAAATTCCTATATAAATGGAATGAGGACCATTCTTTTCTCAAAAGAAATGTTGATATCCATGATGTAGGAAACTCAGCATTATATCTATTAAGTGACCTCGCAAATGGAGTTACTGGTGAAATCCATTATGTCGATGCTGGGTATAACAAAGTTGGAATGCCAGATCCAAAAAATATTTCATAAATTGATGATTGTAAAGTCTATAAAGAAATTATTAGTGAAATTATCAAGAGGAATATTTTACCTTATTCCAAAAGATTATAAGTTTCTTTTGAAATTAAATCTTCGAAATAAGTTACAAATAAAATTAGAGGAAAATCTTGCGGAGGAAACATTTAATCATTTCAAGGAACATATTAAAAAGAGTGTAGTTTTTGAAGACAAGTGGTCAATAAGAAAATATGCAATAGAAACTGCTTTATTGTCTGACAAAAATAAAGAATATTATTATTTAGAATTTGGAGTTTATACAGGATCAAGTTCAAATTTTTTGTCTAACTATGTAAAAAAAATTTACGCTTTTGATAGTTTTAAAGGTCTCAAAGAAGATTGGGTAGGCAAAGGGAAACCTAAAGGGTATTTTTCTTTAGACGGAAAAATTCCTATACTTAATTCAAACGTTGAAGCAGTTGTTGGTTGGGTAGAGGATACTCTTGATGAATTTCTAAAAAAATATAATCCAAAAATTAATTTTATTCATTTTGATATGGATACTTATAGCTCAACAAAATTTGTATTAGAAAAAATAAAACCCTATTTACTAAGAAACTCAATTTTACTTTTTGATCAGTATTACAATTATTTGGGTTGGGAACATGGGGAGTATAAAGCGTTTAAAGAAGTATTTAAAGAAAGTGAGTTTGAATATAAAGCTTTTAACACAACAAATAAAGAAACTGCAATTCTAATTAAATAATATAATCTCTAAAATGTATTAAATTTTATTCTGTTGCCTGCTTCATAGAAAGTTTGACTTTTCCTCTATCAAAACCAATCACTTTAACTTTTACCTCATCACCCTCCTTAACAACATCCGTAACTTTAGCTACTCTTTTATCTGCAAGTTCTGAGATATGAACCAATCCATCCTGTTTTCCTAAGAAATTTACAAAAGCACCAAATTCCATGATCTTCATTACTTTGCCTGAGTAAATCTTATTTAATTCGGCTTTTGCAGTAATATCTTTAATCATTTGCATCGCGATGTTTCTAGATTCTTCATCAGGAGCAGCAACAGTTACTACACCTTCATCATTCACATCTACTTTTGCACCTGATTTTTCAACGATCTCTCTGATTGTTGCTCCACCTTTTCCAATCACAGCTGCTATATCTTTTTTATCAACATTAATTTTTTCCATCTTTGGAGTATGTTTTCCAACATCAGATCTTGAGGCAGATAATGCTTTATTCATTTCACCTAAAATGTGAATTCTTCCGTCTTTCGCTTGACTTAATGCCTGCTCCATAATTTCAAATGTGATGCCTGTAATTTTGATATCCATTTGAAGTGAAGTAATCCCATCTTTTGTTCCAGCAACTTTAAAGTCCATGTCTCCTAAATGATCTTCATCACCTAAAATGTCAGATAAAACACTGAAATCGTCACCCTCTTTAATTAATCCCATTGCAATACCCGCAACTGGCTCTTTAATTGGAACACCTGCATCCATTAATGCCAGAGATGTTCCACAAACAGTGGCCATCGAGGATGATCCATTTGACTCAGTAATTTCAGAGACTACTCTAAAAGTATATGGAAATGACTCTTTTGATGGTAATGAAGAATGGATAGCTCTCCACGCAAGTTTACCATGACCGATTTCACGTCTTCCAGTTCCAATTCTTCCAGTTTCACCTACAGAAAAAGGAGGAAAATTATAGTGAAGCATAAATCTTTCTCTTTGAAGACCATCAAGACTTTCAATTCTTTGTTCATCATCAGATGTACCAAGAGTAGCAGTTACTATTGCTTGTGTTTCTCCTCTCGTGAACAATGCAGAACCGTGAGTTCTTGGCAAAATACCAACTTCACATTCTATGGGTCTTACGTCTGATAAACCTCTACCATCAATTCTATTTTTATTTTTTAGTATATCTGTTCTAACAATTGATTTTTCTAAACTTTTCAATTGACTATTTACATCAAGATCGGAATAATTTTCATCTTCTTCATAAAGCTTTTTTGCTTTATCAGTAATTTCTGAAATTTGATTTGATCTATCTTGTTTATCTCTTGTCGCAAAAGCCTTTTTAAGATCCTCGGTAAACATTTCCTCAAGTTTTTTCTTAACCTCAGAAAGATCTTTCTTTTCAACAGCCCATTCAGGTTTTTTGCACTCTTTTGCAAGTTCCTCTATCATTTTAATCACTGGTACAAAACCTTCATGACCAAATTTTACTGCATTTAACATTTCCTCTTCCGTTAATCCTTTTGCCTCAGACTCAACCATAAGCACAGCATCTTTAGTACCCGCTACAACTAAATCTAAACTTGATTTTTCTAATTCAGTTTTAGATGGATTTAAAACATATTTTCCATCAATAAATCCGACTCTCGAAGCACCGACAGGTCCCATAAAAGGCATGCCCGATATAGCTAATGCTGCTGATGAAGCAGTAATTGATAAAATATCGGCTTCGTTTTCTTTGTCATACGAGATAACAGTTGGTAACAACTGAACTTCATTTTTAAATTCGTCAGGAAACAAAGGTCTAATAGGCCTATCAATTAATCTAGAAATTAACGTTTCACTTTCTGTCGGCCTCGCTTCTCTTTTAAAGTATCCACCAGGAATTTTTCCAGCTGCATAATATTTTTCTTGATAATTTACTGACAACGGAAAGTAATCCATATCTGGATTAACTTTTTTTGCTCCAACCACTGTTGCTAGAACGACTGTCTCACCGCATTTTGCTATTATTGCACCATCTGCCTGTCTTGCTACTTTACCTGTTTCTAAACTTATTTTCTTACCTGCTACTTCAATTTCCTTTTTATATACTTTAAACATTTCATTTCCATTTCGTTTCGTTCGTTTCTTTCTAATCCGTTCTATCTAATTTGATCTACTTTCTTATATTCAATTTCGACAGCACATTCTTGTATGAGTCTATTTTATTTTTTTTTAAGTACTCTAACAATTTTTTTCTCCTATTAACTGCCCTCAACAACCCAACAGAAGAATGTTTATCTTTTTTGAATTGTTTAATATGTTTTGAGAGAGTTTCTATTTTATCTGTTAGCAATGCAATCTGAATTTCTGAAGATCCAGTGTCTTTATCATGAATTGCTAATTCTTTAACTTTACTGTTCATACTTTATTTCCCTATTTGTTAGTTTGTTTAATTAAGTTTTCTATCTTTTCTGCATATTCGAAGGATTCATCTTTTCTAAAAAGCAATTTTGGTAGAAATTTCATAAAAACTTTTTTTGATAAAATTTTCCTTATATGAAACGAGTTTTCTTTTAATTTATTGATTGTCTCATCTGCATTTTTTCCTCCTAAAGGCATGACATATGCTTTTGCAATTTTCAAATCTTGGCTCATTTTTACCTCTGTGACTGTAATCATATTGGTCTCTAAATTTATTACTTTTGCCTCATTTTTTATTAAGATCATACTTAAAGATTGTTTAATCATTTCTCCAACCCTTAATTGTCTTTGTGTTACAGGTTTACCTATTCTGTCAGCCATTAAATTGTTCTTTCTTTAGAGATCACATTAAACGCCTCTATTATGTCGTCTTTTTGAAAATCCATATAATCTTTTATCGTAATTCCACATTCCTGACCATTATTTACCTGTTTTACTTGATTTTTTTCTCTATATAAGGAACCAACCTTTCCAGTATAAATTATATTTCCATCCCTTATCAATCTTACATCAGATGTACTTGTGATATCACCATCAGTAATTTTGCATCCAGCGACTTTTCCAGCTCCAGAGACCTTAAAAATTTCAAGAATTTGAGCGGTACCAGAAATATTTTCCTCAACATCAGGAGTGAGAAGTCCCGACATTCTTTTTTTAATGAAATCAAGGACTTCATAAATAATATTAAAAGACGAAATCTTTATATTTTCATTTTCTGCAAGTTTTTTTGCTTCTTTACTTGGCTTAACATTAAATGCAATTAATACTGCCTTTGAAGCTTTAGCTAGTGTTATATCTGTTTCTGTTACCATTCCAATATCTGCTAAAATTATTTTTGGTTTTACTTCATCATGCTTGATTTGGCTAATTGCATTTTTGATAGCCTCTGAGGAACCATGAACATCTGACTTTATAATTAAATTTAATTCCTCTGCTGACTTATCAGAAAATGCTGACTCTTGAGTTGCAAATGATAATGGGTTTTTGCCTTCTTTCGCTTCCTCTGCTCTATTTTGACTTAATGACTTAGCCTCTTTTTCATTATCTAAAACTATAAAATCATCACCAGCTTTTGCCGCACCATTTATTCCTAAAATTTCTACAGGTGTTGAGGGAGGGGCTTCATTAATATTTTTTCCTTTATCATTTATAATAGCTCTAATCTTCCCCCACTTTAAGCCACTGACAAAAAAATCACCTTTTTTAAGAGTTCCGGTTGTAACTATAATAGTTGCGACAGGACCTCTGCCCACATCAATTTTTGACTCTAAAACAACTCCTGTAGCTTTCGAATCAAAGTCAGTTTTTAGATCTAAAATTTCTGCTTGAAGTATAATTGCTTCAACTAACTTATCAAAGTTTAGTTTTGTTTTAGCAGAAATTTCTATCATTAAAGTGTCACCAGACAAGTCCTCTGCGATTAACTCATATTCTAATAACTGATTCTTAATTTTTTGAGGATCAGCATCAGGCAAATCACATTTATTTATTGCAACTACAATTGGAACATTTGCAGCTTTTGCATGTTTAATTGACTCAACTGTTTGAGGTTTTACGCCATCATCAGCAGCAACAACTAAAACTACAACATCTGTTAATTTTGAACCTCTTGCTCGCATTTCTGTAAAAGCAGCGTGACCAGGTGTATCAATAAATGTTATTTTGTTTGATTGATTTTCAATTTGATAAGCGCCTATATGTTGAGTTATCCCCCCAAATTCTCCTGATACTACATTGGCGCTTCTTAAAACATCAAGCACTGAAGTTTTGCCATGATCTACGTGTCCCATTACAGTCACTATTGGAGGTCTATTTTTTAAGTTTTCAACTCTTGTTGCTTTAATTTTTTGAATAATTTCTTCAGCTTTTTTCTCACGTATCGGATTATGTCCAAACTCTTTTACTAAAAATTCTGCAGTATCAGCAGCTAATGTTTGATTAATTGTGACTGTAACACCCATTCCAAAAAGATACTTAATTACGTTACTAGATTGTTCTGCCATTCTATTTGCGAGTTCCCTAACCGTGATAGCTTCTGGAATGTTAATATCTCTTTTAATGGGTTTTAGATTTTCTTTATTTTCTATTTTATTTAAATTTTTTTGCTCTTTCTCTCTTGCTCTTTTGACTGATGCTAAACTTCTTTCTCTTGCCTCAATTTCATCACTAAGTGCTCGAGATACTGTTAATTTAGTCTCTCTTTTTTTTGCCCCTAATTTAATCTTTTTTCCTTCGCTATCTCCTTTAAGTCTTTTTGTTGCTCTTTGTTCAGCAAGTTTTCTTCTTTCAAAATCATTAGTTATTGGAGGCGCCTTACCGCTGAATGTAGATTTAAAAGGCACGCCACGATTAAAAGGTGTTGAGGATTTTGGTCTTGTATTATTCCCTCCTGAAGGTCTAAAAGAACTTCCTTTTTTAATAAAGTTATTTTTTTGTTTTTCTATGACGACTGAATTTTTTCCTTGAGTTTTAGCTATCTCAATATTTTTGATCGTTTTTTTGGCAGTACCAGAAATTGTTAATTTTGTTTTTTTGTTTTCCATAACTCATCACTCAATCTTTATAAACTATATTTCTTGCAGACATTATTAATTCATCCGCCTCTTCTTTTGATAAAGCAAAATCTTCAAGATAACCTTGTATCTTTACTCTCTCACCTTTAACCACATCGTAACCTCCTGTTAGCTCATCTGAAGCCAAGTCAGCAAAATCTTCTAACTTTAAAATTTTTTGTTCACCTAAGGTAACCAACATTCCTGGTGTCAAGCCATTTAGATTGATTAGAGATTCTTCTAATCCCAGATCTTTTATTCTTTGTGAAATATCCTCTTGATCTTTTTCATAAAATTCTTTTGCTCTCTCGATAAGTGCTTTAGCTGTATCTTCCTCTATTCCCTCGATTTTCATCAAATTTTCTGATTTACTATCTTTAATATCATCAATAGTGGAGAATCCCTCTGCAACTAGTAACTGTCCTAAAGTTTCATCTAGTTCAAGATTTTTTACAAAATTCTCTGTTTTTTCTTTGAACTCTTGTTGTCTTCTTTCAGAGTCTTCTTGATCAGTCATAATATTTATTTCGTAGTTTAAAAGTTTTGTGGCTAATCGAACATTTTGGCCTCTCCTTCCGATCGCTTTGCTTAAATTCTCCTCTGTTAAAATAACATCTAATTTTTTTCTCTCTAAATCTACATTCACTCTTTGAACTTCTGCTGGAGACAATGCATTTGAAACTAGTAGAGCTGGATCTTCTGACCAATTAACGATATCTATTTTCTCACCTTGAAGCTCATTTACAACAGCTTGTACTCTTGAACCTCTCATGCCCACGCATGCTCCTACTGGATCTAAAGATGTGTCTACAGCTTTTACACAAATTTTAGCTCTACTACCTGGGTCTCTTGAAGATGATTTAATTTCAATTAATCCATCATAGATTTCCGGCACTTCTTGTACAAATAATTTTTCCATAAATTTGGGGTGCGCTCTTGATAAAAAAATCTGTTGACCTCTAGACTCTCTCCTTACATCGTAACAATAAGCTTTAATCCTATCCCCAGCCTTAATATTTTCTCTTGGTATCATTTCATTTTTTTGAATTATTGCTTCTGTTCTACCAAGATCTACAATGACATTTCCAAATTCTAATCTTTTTACTATACCACTGAGGATTGTGTCTTTTTTATCAATAAAATCATTAAATTGCCTTTCTCTCTCAGCCTCCCTAACATTAGTGCTTATAACTTGTTTTGCTGTTTGTGCAGCTATTCTTCCAAAATCAAATGATGGCAGTGGTTGTAAAACCTCATCTCCAATTTTTTTATCTTTGTTTATTTCATTAAGTGAAATTGCATCCTGAAGTTTAATTTCAGTGTTTGCATTTTCAGGATTTTCAGAAATTATTAATTTTCTAAAAAGCTCTATATCTCCATTTTCACGATTTATCAAAACTTTGATTTCATTATCTTGTCCAAATTTTGATTTAGCTGCTTTTGCTATACCAGTTTCCATAGAGCTGATTATTAATTCTTTATCTATAGATTTTTCTAAAGCCACAGCTTCAGCAATTCTTAACAGTTCAAGTTTATCAGCTCTTTTGTTCAACATATTTTTATTAACTCCAAAAAAAAATGGGCTAAAGCCCATTTTGCAAATTCAATAATGTAGAAGCAATATATTAAAGTTTTTTTTTAATTCAACAGAAACTATTTTAAAAAAACACCAATTTTATCAGTCTTTTCCCATGAAAATGCACCACTACTTTCTGGCGCTCTTCCAAAATGACCATAGGCTGAAGTTTTTTCATATATTGGCCTGTTAAGATTTAACATTTCTCTAATCCCCCTAGGACTCAAATCGAAATTTTTTTTAATTTTTTCTACAACAAATTTATTTTTTTCAAAATCACCGTCGAAAAGATCTACGTAAATTGAAAGTGGTTTTGAGACACCAATTGCATAAGAAAGCTGTATTAAACACCTATCAGCAATTTTTGAGGCAACAACGTTTTTTGCTATATATCTAGAAACATAAGCAGCTGATCTATCTACTTTTGTTGGATCTTTTCCTGAAAATGCACCACCACCATGAGGGGCAGCTCCACCATATGTATCTACTATAATTTTTCTTCCAGTTAAACCACAATCACCATCGGGCCCACCTATGACAAAGTTTCCAGTTGGATTAACATAAAATTCCTCATCTTTAAATTCCTCTAAAAAATTTTTTGGAATTGAGTTTAGCATGTATGGTCTTAATAATTCTCTTACTTTTGCCTGATCTATATTTGCTGAATGTTGTGATGAAATAACTACTGATCTAATTTTTTTTGGTTTTCCATTTTCATACTCAAAAGTTACTTGGCTTTTAGAATCAGGTTCTATGTGTTTCAATTTACCTGATTTACGATCCTC
Organism: uncultured Pelagibacteraceae bacterium; assembly: GCA_902627935.1. GTDB lineage: Bacteria > Pseudomonadota > Alphaproteobacteria > Pelagibacterales > Pelagibacteraceae > Pelagibacter. The sequence continues at coordinate 154,984 of CACOLA010000002.1, forward strand.
AGCCATTGTTCTTAAAATTTTGTGTGAATAATAAATTGGAGCCGGCATTAACTCTTCAGTTTCATTACAAGCATATCCAAACATAATTCCTTGATCCCCAGCACCTTCATCTTTATTTCCTGAAGAATCTACACCCATTGCAATATCTGTTGATTGAGCATGCAAATGACTTTCAATTTTAGTTGCTTCTTTCCATGAAAAGCCTTCCTGATCATATCCAATATCTTTGATACACTCTCTCACGTTTTGAATTAAGTCATCCTTTTTTATTTCAGGACCTCTTACTTCTCCAGCAAGAACAACTTTATTAGTAGTTGTCAAAGTTTCACAAGCAACTCTTGAAAATGGATCTTTAGATAAATAAGAGTCCACAACCATATCAGAAATTCTATCTGAAACTTTATCGGGATGACCCTCAGAGACAGACTCACTTGTAAAAAGATAGTTTTTTAAATTGCTCATAATGAATTTTTATTAAATGAAAATATCAACAAAATATACAACAAAATTATTATTAAAAACATTTTATTCCCATGTTGTGAGAATACGGTTGATTTAAAAACTTTTTTTTCAGAAAAATCTATGTAACCTTTAAAACCCAGAGAGATTTTTTTTTCAACAAAGCCCACAGGGTTTATAATTGCCGTAATTCCGTTATTAGCAGATCTGATCAAATATTTTCCACTTTCAACAGCTCTAAAAATACTATGAGCAAAATGTTGGTGCGGTCCAATAGAATTGCCAAACCAGCCATCTTCGGAAATATTAATTATATAGTCGAAATTTGAATTATTAAAAATCTTACCAGAATAAATGATTTCGTAACAAATAAGAGGTAAAATTTTTAAATTAAACTCATTTTCTTCAATTGAAAGTATATTTCTACTCTTTCCACTACTAAATGACTGATAATTATTAGTTAAAGATTTTAGACCAATTTTTCCCAAAATTTTTTCGAAAGGCAAAAATTCACCAAAAGGGACAAGTTTTATTTTATTGTAAGCGTGAACTAATGAGAGTTGGTGATCATAAACTGAAAAAGAATTATAAAATTTATCTTCATTATTTTCTTCTCTTAAATTATTAATACCAATAACTAATAGATGATTTGTATTAAAATTTTTATTAAATACAGATTTAAATTCTCTCAATTCGTTTTGATTGATGCCTGGAATTATTCCCTCCGGCCACAAAAAAAGAGTTTTTACAGCTAAATTAGGTTCACTTAGTTTGATCAATTCATCTATGACCAACCTAGTGTCTACATTTCCATAGAATCTTTCTAGATCAATTTTTGATCCTACAGCTCTTATAACATAATCATTTTTAATGGTCTTTAAAGATTGAAATGATTTAATTTTATAAGATCCTGTAATAAAAAGTATGATAGGCAAAAACAGAAAAATAATAGATACAAAAATTTCTTTTTTACTTTCTTTTAAAATAAAAATCGCTGGAATTGTAAAAAAAGTTATACATAAAATATTTAGAGCATAAGTTCCAATTAAAGATGTAATTTGAATAATTTCAAGATAATTAGAAAAACTAAAAACAATTAAATTCCATGGAAACCCAGTTAAAATACTACCTCTCAAAAATTCAACTAAACCAAATAAAAGCACAAATAAAAATAAGTTACTTAACGGTTTTTCAATATTAACTCTAAAAAAGATAAATGAAATTATTCCATAAAATAATGCTAGAAATGAAGGTATTAATACAAAAGCGAACGGAATTAAAAAACTAAAGTTTTTATCAAATGTTAATGAGATAGTAATCCAATATATATTCGTAAGAAAATAACCAAATCCAAAAAGCCAACCATACAAAAAAGATTTATTCTGATCTCTCAGTTTTTTTTTTTTAAATAAAATTATAAAAAAAAAACTTAAGGTAATAAAATTTAGAAAAAAAAAGTTATAAGGCGGTAAACTTAAAGATGTAATTGAACCTAAAACAATTAGAATTAATGCTTCAAAATAAATTTTTTTTTTCAATTTAGTTAAACTTTTTAATAACTGATTGATAAATCTTTCGTTCCTCTTTGAACATTACATTATAATCTTTTAATTTTATATGATCAAAATTTAATAAATGTAAAAATCCATGAATAAATGTCTTTATAACCTTATCTTTAAATAAATTAGTTTTTATATTTTTTGGTTTATTCATAAAATTATAACTAATTATTATATCCCCTAAATAACTTTTTTTTTGAAATCTAATTTTTTTTTGAAATGGAAACGATAATACGTCGGTTGATTTATTTTTATTTCTAAACTTCTTATTTAATTTTTTAATATTTTGATTATTTGACAAAAGTAATGTGAAGAATACTTTTTTATTCTTAAATTGATATTTTTTTGGAAATAATTTACAAACTGAGTTAAAGAAAAAATTTTTTTTTTTTATCTTACTAGACCAGTTCTTGTCCTCTGATAAGACCTCAACACTAATCATTATGATTGCTATAGGCTTTAACAATCTTTGAAACTAAAGGATGTCTCACAACGTCTGAATGATCAAAGTCAATTACAGATATCTCATTTAGATGAGATAAAAGTTTTTTAGATCTGTCTAATCCTGACATACTTTTATTTGGAAGATCAATTTGTGATGGGTCTCCGTTAACTACGATCTTAGAGTTTTCACCAATTCGAGTTAGAAACATTTTAATTTGAGTGTCAGTGGCATTTTGCGCTTCATCTAAAATGGCAAATGAATTTTTTAATGTCCTGCCACGCATAAAAGCTAACGGAGCAATTTCAATATCACCAATTTCTATCATTCTCTGAATTTTTTCAAAATGAAATAAATCATATAATGAGTCATATAAAGGTCTCAAATATGGATCTACTTTTTCCTTCATGTCGCCTGGTAAAAAACCCAGTCTTTCTCCAGCTTCAACTGCAGGTCTAGAAAGTATTATTCTCTCAATTTTTTTTTCAAGCAACATTGTTAAACCAACCGCTACAGCCAGAAATGTTTTTCCTGTCCCAGCAGGACCTGCAGAAATAACAATATCACTTTGCCTTAAACATCTAACATACTCTTTTTGTTTTTCAGATCTTGGAATAATTGATTTTTTTGGTGTCTTAATAATATCAGTAACATTATGATTTTTAACTTTTTCATTGATCATAAATTTGTCTATTGAAGATAATATATCTTTACTTTCAATATTTCCATTATTTATAAATTGATTAGCTAAAAATTGAATGGCGCTTTTAACTATTTCATTTTTATCTGGAGAAGATTTAATTAGAATAGAATTTCCTCTAGAATATAGTTTAGATTCAGTAATTTTTTCTAATTCTTTTAAATTTTTGTTAAATTCTCCAACTACACCCATTAGCAAATCATTGTCATGAAAAATTACGCTTAAAGTGTTATTATCTGAATAAACAAATTTTAGATTAGTATCTAAATTTATTTTAGTCCCAATATTCAATTTTAAGCTACCTTTTGACTTGATTGATTAGCGGTAATACCAAACAAAGAATTTCTATTACTATTTTGAATTTCAATTTTAACAACTTTTCCTATTAAATCATCTATGCCGTCGAATAAGACTGATGTCATATGTTGAGATCTTCCAAAAAGTTTTGATTTATCGTCTGTTCGATTTTCAACCAAAACATCTATTGTGGCATTTTCTAATGACTTATTCATTTCAATTTGATTCTTGTATAACTTATCTTGAACAATTTCTAATTTTTCGAAAGATTTTTTTTTATCTATGATCGGTAAATTTGAAGCCACGGTGCCAGGTCTTGGACTAAAAACAAATGAAAAGGAATTGATAAATTTAATTTCATCAATAAGTTTTAGCGTATTTTTAAAATCATTCTCATCCTCACCTGGATAGGAAATTATAAAATCACTAGAAAATTGAATTTCGGGGTTAATACTTTTTAATTTATAAAAAATTTCCAAATATGTTTTTACTGTGTGCTTCCTATTCATTAGCCTCAAAATTTTATCAGATCCACTTTGAACTGGAAGATGTACTAACGGCATAAGTTTTTTTGAATATTTATAAACTTCAATTAAATCTCCTGTCATATCTCGTGGGTGAGATGTTGTATATCTTATCCTTTTGATTTGTTTAAATTTTTCAATTTCATAAATTAAATTTGATAATCTTTTATTATCATAATTATATGCATTAACATTTTGACCTAATAAAATTATTTCTTTAGTTCCTTGATCAACTAAATTTTTTGCCTCTTCTATAATCTGATTGAAGGGTCTTGAGTACTCTGGTCCTCTAGTATAAGGAACTACACAAAAATGACAAAACTTGTCACATCCTTCTTGTATTGTTAAAAAAGATGAAGATTTACTAGTTTGATTTTTTATCCTACTTAAATACTCAAATTTGCTTACAGCATCAAATTCAGTTTCTTCAATTTTTTGTTTTTTTGCATAGTTCAAAATCATATCATTTATTTTGTGATATGCTTGTGGTCCAATTATAAGATCAATATAAGGCTCCCTTTTTAACATTTCTTGATTTTCTGCTTGAGCAACACATCCAGCAATTATTACGAGAGGTTTTTTTTTTGATCTAAACTTTTTTTTAACTCTTCCTATTTCATGATAAACTTTTTCTTTTGCCTTGTCTCGAATATGACAAGTATTCAAAAGGTAACAATTGGCATCTTCATAACGATCTGTTTTAATGTATCCAATTTGTTTTACAGCATCAAAAATACGATTAGAGTCATATTCATTCATTTGACAACCAAATGTTTTTATAAATATTTTTTGATCCATTTATTGAGATTTCTTTTTAACTCCATAGAGCTCTAATTTGTGATCCACTAAAGTGTAACCATATTTTTCTGCAACTTTTTTCTGAAGTTTATCAATTTCTTCATCCACAAATTCTATAATTTCTCCAGTTTTTATATCTATCAGGTGATTGTGATCATCGTGTAATTCATATCTAGCTTTACCACCTTTAAAATCATGTTTAACCAAAATTCCTGCCTCTTCAAAAAGTTTTACAGTTCTATATACAGTAGCAATACTAATTTTTGGATCAATTTTTGAAACTCTATTATATAACTCATCTACATCTGGATGATCAGATTCTCCATATGCCTCTTTTGATTCTAATATAACTTTAGCGATTATTCTTCTTTGATCAGTAAGCTTAACTCCTTTAGCTTCAAATTTTTGTTCTATCTTATCTGCCATACTTAATTTTAACTTATATAAATAGGTTTAATCAAATTTTTTTTAATATTAAATTTATCGCATAGATTGGGAATATTTTCATATTTTTTATTATCTAATTGATCAAAGTCACTAAAACTAAAACAATAATAATCAATTTTCTTCGCTACAAATATTGCCTTAACAACAGCAAGAGAGTTTCTAATACCAGCAAAGCTTCCTGGGCCCCTGTTTACATATAATTTAGAAATTTCACCTAATTTACAATCGTTTTTTTCAAGAAAATTGTTAATTAAAATAATTAATTTTTCATAATTAGTTTTACTATTTTCATGACTAACATTATAAATATTTTTACTTTTAATGAGCATTAAAAATATTTTTTCAGTTGCTGCATCGATTATTAAATTATTCATAATTTATTTTATGTTTTTTGTAAATTGTAATGCAGAAGGAGATAATATCAAACAATATTCAAATGATGAGGGTGTTTTATCAATAATGTACCACAGATTTAATGAGAATAAATATCCGTCGACAAATATTAAAATGGAAGTTTTTCAAAATCAAATACAATTGATTAAAGATTTAAATTATGCCTTTATCCATCCAAATAATTTACAAAAAAATTTTGATATTCCTAAAAAACAAAAAAAAATACTTCTAACAATAGATGATGCTTTTCAATCCTTTTATAATGAGGCATGGCCTTTTCTTAAAAAAAATAAAATTCCATTTATCTTATTTGTTTCAACAGAGCCTGTTGGGAACAGAGGTTATATGTCATGGAGTCAGATAAAGGAAATTGAAAAAGAAGATTTCGTAGTTATAGGACACCATTCTCATACTCATGACTATTTAATTGATAAAACTAATCAGGAATTTGTAAGTGATATTGAGAAAGCGAATAATATTTTTAAAAATAAACTAGGTTATATTCCAAAACTTTTTTCTTATCCATTTGGAGAGTACTCAGAGTTTATGAGAGATTATATTTCTAAAAACTTTTCTCTAGCTTTTGGTCAACACTCTGGGGTAATTGATATTAATAAAGAAAAATTTCAATTACCTAGATTTCCAATAAATGAACACTACGGCGAATTAAAAAGATTTAAATCAATTATAAAAACATATCCTCTCCAATATAAAAATTTAAACCCATTGGAAAAAAAACTTAATAAACAAAATAATCCTCCTTTATTTTCAGTAGAATTCTTTAATAATCAAAAAAATATAAAAAATATTTCCTGTTATTCTAATGAAGGTGATAAATGGGAAAAATCTAATATAAAATTTACTAACAACATTCTCTCAATAGAATTTAGAGAAGCTTTCCTTCCTAGAAGAGGAAGAATAAATTGTTCATTGAATGATAATGGTAAATGGAGATGGTTTGGTACTCAGTTTATAATCTCTAAGAACTAAATTAGGCTTTCCAATTCAAGACTAGATGGTAAAAGTCTTGCGTTATCAAAATCCTTTAAATTATTTTGTTTAATAATTTTTTGTAAAATTTGGACGTATTTTTCTCCTGTTTCTGCATATTCGTCCAAGAATTGTGACAGAATAATACTATCTAACGGTTTTCCCGCATCTCTTAATTGAGCTCTTACAAGTCTAAACTCTTTATAAGTTTTATGAGTATTCAAATTTCTTTGGTAAGCTCTCACGGAAGCTTGAAGCACATTAAACTTCATAACTTTATGCCCTTCATTTTCTTCTGCCTCTTTAGGCTTCAGCCCTTCTCCAGACCAAGTCCACTGTCCAAAAAGAGCGTTACCCTCTTGAGCAAATCTTGAAGTTCCCCAGCCTGTTTCCTTTGCAGCTTGTGCAAGTGCCAAAGACACAGGAACTTCATCCATTCTTACTTTAAGAGTTGATAGATCTTTAGAGGGAATTCCATATTGCTTATATTTTTTATCAAGCCATTTTTTTTCTAAAACAGTGTTATTACTTTTATTTATTATATTAAAAAGTCTTTTTCTATCTAAACGAATATTGTTATTTTCTTGTAATATTAAAGGTAATACAATTTGAATAAAAAACTCTTTTCTTTTTTTGGTATTCTCAATCATTTTAATTTCACGAGGGAATGAGTCAAGTGCAACAGGTTTAACCAGCTTATTTTTTCTAATATCATCTAATTTATAACCAGTATCTTCATATAGCTGTATAATAGTTGAGGCATCCAATCTTATGGCATCGGTTTCTTTATCATTAAGACTGTAAATATCTACTAGTAGATCTTGCTCATTATACTCTTCATTTGCGTCAAGAGATCCTTTAGTTTGCTTATCTAAAGTGTAGGCTAAAACAGTTTTTGAGTTGTTTATAAATCCTTCAGAATTTAACATTTTATTGCTGGTGAAGTTTACTACTAAAGGCAATGAATAAAATACAAAAATTACAACAAAGCAGCTTAAAAAAACTCTAACAATAGATCCTAGATTATTATCATCAAAAGTTTTAAAAACTTTTATTCTTTTATATCTAAAATTTTTTTTCACCTTAAATTGCAACTACTTCTTTAACCTCTGGTAAATAATGACATAATAAATTTTGAACTCCTTGTTTCAGTGTCAAAGTAGAGCTTGGGCATCCTGAGCAACTGCCTTGAAGTTGAACCATTACTATACCATTTTTAAAAGCTTTGAATTTTATGTCACCACCATCCTTAGCAACTGCTGGTCTTATTTTTTGATCTAATATTTTAATGATTTTTTTTTCTATTTCCCCAAAATTTTCGTCTATCTCAAAAGGACTTTTGTCAATAATGAATTCATTACCACTAGAATAAAAATCATTAATTAAAGATATAACGATATGTTTAATTTCATCCCAAGAAATATCACTATATTTATTTACGGAAACAAAATCTTTGCTTAAAAAAATACCCTCCACTCCTTTAATATTCATGATATTTCTAACAAAAGCATTTTTTACCTCGTCTTTTTTTGTAATTTCAAAAGATCCATTATTGGATACAATTTTACCAGGTAAAAATTTTAATGAGTTTGGATTTGGAGTTGTTTCTATTTGGACAAACATACATACATATATAATCAATAATTATGAAAATTAAACTTGTAAATAAAAGTTCTAAAAACCCATGATTTCGTGCATCTTTTTTACCTTAAGGTTAGCTATTTTGTTGGCTTTTTCATAACCATCTATTAAGATTCTATCTAAAAATTTTTTATCGTTAATTAGTTTTTTTATTTCTAATGAGATTGGATTTATTTTTTCAACTAAAACCTGAGACAGTTTTTCTTTAAACTTTGAAAAATTTTTACCATCAAATTCCTTGATTGATTTCTCTAAGCTAGAATTCGTTAAACTTGAGTATATTCCTAGTAAATTTTTTGCCTCAAATCTTTCACTCAGTTCACTAGCACTTGATGGTAAAGGCAACGAGTCAGTTTTTGCTTTTTTAATTTTATTTATTATCACATCTTTATCATCTGTTAAGTTTATTCTACTTAAATCTGACACCTCAGATTTGCTCATCTTTTTTGTTCCATCTTTAAGACTCATTATTCTTGAGAATTCCTTTTGAATAAGTGGCTCTGGTGCTTTGAGAAAATCTTCTACTTCGTAATCATTATTAAATTTTTGGGCAATATCTCTGCACAACTCTAAATGTTGTTTTTGATCTTCTCCTACAGGAACATGTGTTGAGTCATACAACAAGATATCTGCTGCCATTAATATTGGATAAGAATAAAGTCCTATACTAGCTTTTTCCTTATCTTTTCCTGCCTTTTCCTTAAATTGTGTCATTCTATTTAACCATCCAATTTTTGCTACACAACTTAACAACCAAGCAGCTTCAGAATGTGCGGCAACAGTTGATTGATTAAAAATAATACTTTTTTTTGGGTCAATCCCACAAGCAATAAAAGTTGCCACTGTTTCTCTTATATTATCTCTTAGTTCAATAGGATCCTGTTTAATTGTTATTGCATGCAAGTCTACTACACAAAAAATACAATTATTTTGTGAGTCATTATTCAGTTCAACAAAATTCTTTATAGCACCTAAATAATTTCCTAAATGTAAATTACCAGTTGGCTGTACTCCAGAAAATATTTTTTTACTCATAGCTAATATCTTAATTTAATATCGTCTAATTGAAAAGCTTTGATCAAAAAAGACACCAATAAATAGAAACTCAGCCCTAAAAATACCGATAGAATTAAATAAATTGATTTATACAAATTTTCAAAAGATAATTGATCATCTAAAATTTCTATTAAAAAATTAAAAAATAATCCCATCAAAATTGAAGAAAATATTATTTTAATAAAACGTTCTATAAAAATTTTATTAAAATTAAATAAATTTTTTTTCTTTAAAAAAATAAATAAAACAATCAAATTAACCCATGATGAAATAGTAGTTGCGATTGGAATAATTATAAAACCTACAAAGTCAAAAAAGGAAAGGCTAATTATAATATTTAGTAAAACTGATACTAAAGAAATATAAAAAGGTGTTTTTGTATCATGATTTGCAAAAAAGAAATTTGAGAACACTTTTATCATTGCGAAAGCGGGAAGACCTAAACTAAAAAAATATAAGGCTTTTGCAGAATTTGAAACAGAGTTTTCATCAAATTGTCCATATCCAAAAAGGGCAGATATGATTTCATTAGAACCTATCAGTAATGCTATAGCCGCAGGTAAACTTAGAAACAAACTCAACTCTAAAGCTTTATTTTGAATAAGATCGATTTTTCTTTTATCTTTTTTACTTATATGTTTTGATAATTGAGGCAGAATTACTATTCCTATAGCAATTCCCGCAATAGCTAAGTTTATCTGGTAAATTCTATCAGCATAATAAAGATAAGAGACAGCACTAGCTTGAAAAGAGGCTATTATGGTGCCAACTAATATGTTGATTTGAGTAACTCCAGAGGAAAAAATGCTTGGAAGTAATTTATTAAAAAAAATTTTTACCTTATTAGAAATATTAAATCTAATTTCGAATTGTATCTTAAAATATTTTTTTACAAAAAAATATAAAAAAATTAGCTGTAATATTCCTGAAAGTGTAACTCCATAAGACAAGTAATAAACCAAATCATCATTTAGTGAATTACTGAAAAGTAAAATCATTATTAATACAATATTCAAAATAATTGGTGCAGCAGCTGCCTCAGCAAATTTATTATGAGAATTAAGAATTGCTGAAAAAAAAGATGCTAAAGATACAAAAATTAAAAATGGAAATGTAATTCTAGTGAGATTAATTGCTAATTTCATTTTTTCATTATCCTCTATAAATCCTGGTGCAATTAATGATACAAAAGCGGGCATAAATATTTGCACTAGAAGGACAATTGTTAAAAGTATTAAAAATAAAAAATTAAATACTTCGTTAGCAAATCTGTTTGATTTATTTTTTTTTTTAATTAATTCCGATGAATAGCTTGGAACAAAAGCTGCATTAAAAGTTCCTTCGGAAAATAATCTTCTAAAAGTATTTGGTATTCTAAAAGCGACAAAAAATACGTCAGCAAGGAAACTAGTTCCTAGAAAAATTGCTACCAAAACATCTCTTAAATAACCTAAGACTCTACTGATTATTGTAAAAAAGCTGAAAGTCCCAGTTGACTTAATTAAGTTCATAAATCATATTAGTCTTAATTTAACGCCATTTGTACATCTAATTATCAAAAATGAAAAAAACAAAAACAGATCATTACACTGAAAAAGAGGCTTTAGAATTTCACTCTGAAAAAAAGCCAGGAAAAATAGAAATTGTATCATCTAAAAACATGACTACCAAAAGAGATCTTGCTCTTGCATATTCACCAGGTGTTGCTGCACCAGTAAAAGCAATTAGTGAAAATCCTGAAACTGCATATGACTATACTAGTAAAGGAAACCTTGTAGCAGTAATAAGTAATGGATCCGCAATTCTAGGGATGGGAAACTTGGGTGCATTAGCTTCAAAACCTGTAATGGAAGGAAAAGCTGTTTTATTTAAAAGATTTGCTGATATAGATTCAATTGATTTAGAGATTGATAGCAATGATATAAATGAAATAATTAATTCAATAAAAAATTTTGCACCTAGTTTTGGAGGTATAAATTTAGAGGATATAGCTGCACCAGCTTGTTTCGTAATTGAAAAAAAATTAAAAGAAATATTAGATATACCAGTGTTTCATGATGATCAACATGGCACTGCAATTATCACAACCGCTGCATTAATTAATGCATTAGATATTACAAAGAAATCAATTGAAAATATCAAAGTGGTTATTAATGGTGCTGGAGCATCAGCAATGGCTTGTGCTAATTTATTTAAAAAGACTGGTGTTCCTCAAAATAATATTACAATGTTAGATAGAAAGGGTGTTATTTACAAAGGAAGAGAAGATCTTAATCAATGGAAATCTGTTTATGCTATTGATACTAAGAAAAGAACATTATTGGATGCAATTGTTAACTCAGATGTTTTCTTAGGACTTTCGGCCAAAGGAATTTTAACTAAAGATATGGTAAAAACTATGGCAAAAAATCCAATAATTTTTGCGTGTGCCAATCCTGATCCCGAAATTACTCCAGAGGAAGTTGAACAAGTAAGAAAAGATGCAATTGTTGCTACTGGAAGATCAGATTATCCAAATCAAGTAAATAATTTAATCGGATTTCCATACATATTTAGAGGAGCCTTAGACGTTAGATCAAAAACAATAAATGAAGAAATGAAAATTGCAGCTGCTAATGCTATTGCAAATTTAGCTAAGGAAGATGTTCCAGATGAAGTGGTTGCGGCCATGGGAGGAGAAAGACCACATTATGGTAAAGACTACATAATACCATCAACTTTTGATCCAAGATTAATAAGCGTAATACCCGCTGCTGTAGCGAAGGCAGCAATGGAAAGTGGAGTTGCAAGAAAATCAATCTATGATTTTGAACTTTATAAGGAGCAACTGAAGCAAAGACTAGATCCAACAGTAACTATTATGCAGGGTATTAATAGTTATATTAAAAAAAATCAAAAAAGAATTGTATTTGCCGATGGAGAAGACATTAATACTTTAAAAGCAGCGATTGCTTTTAAAAACTCAAAACTTGGTATACCAATTTTAGTTGGTAAAGAAGAAAAGATTAAAGAACAAATAATAAAAATTGGTTATGATGAAAATTTTGATATTGATGTCGTTAATTCTAAAGATAAGGAAAAAAGAGAAAAATATGTTAAATATTTATTCAAAAAATTACAAAGAGAGCAAGGTTTACTCGAACGGGATTGTGATAGATTAGTTAGAAATGACAGAGTTGTATGGGCTGCTTGTATGGTGGCTTGTGGAGATGCAGATGGTGCTGTTACAGGAAACACTAGGAGATTTGGTGCTTCACTAGAAAAGATAACACAGGTTGTGAGTCCAAGACCTGGAGAAATAATGTTTGGCTTAAATTTAGTAGTGCATAAAGGAAAAACTATCTTTGTCGCTGATACCAGTGTTCATGAATATCCATCCTCAGAAGAAATGTCGGAGATTGCAATTTCTGCGGCTAGAGTGGTGCGTTTATTTGGTTTTGATCCAAAAGTAGCTTTTGTTTCTCATTCTACATTTGGTCAGCCACTTACAAATAGAACCAAACATATAAAAAAAGCTGTAGAAATATTGAATAATAAAAATGTTGATTTTCTGTTTGATGGAGATATGCAGCCGGATGTTGCCTTAAATAAAGATTACAAAGATCTTTATCCTTTTTCTAAAATAGTGGGAAACGCAAATATACTAATTATGCCTGGCCAGCATAGTGCCGCTATATCTTACAAAATGATGAAAACGCTCGGAGATACAAAAGTGATAGGGCCGCTTTTAATAGGTTTAGGACTTCCAATTGAAATAGCTCCCTTGAGGACTTCAACCTCTGAATTATTAAATTTAGCATCAATTGCAGCATACTCTGCTGACATAATTGATTATAAAAAAAATTAATCTTTTTGGATTCTTAAATCGTCTACAAGAATAATACTAGCAACTACATTTTCTACATCTAAAATTTCTTTTGCTTCTTTAATGACTTCATTTTTCTCTTCAGAGGTTAATGCAATTCCATAAACATAAATTTTTTTTTTATAAGTATCAATTTGATAATTTGTAGCTTTAATTTTTTTATTAAAAATCATTGCAGATCTTAGTTGAGATGTAATTAGTAAATCTTTTGCAGATTGTTGAAAATTAAAACTTTCCTTAATTTTTATATCGTTTCTTACAGACCTACTACCATCAGTTTCCCAAGCAAGTTTTGTTAATTTTAACTTTTCCTCTGGATTATCAACTTTTCCAGTTAAGAAAATTCTTCCATCTAATACTTTTGTGTTAACAGATAATAAGTATTTCTTATCCATTAATATTATTCTTGCAGATAAATTTTTTTGCATTATTGAGTCATCAACTTGCGTACCAACAGATCTTGGGTCTAAAGCAACACTGACTCCAGTTCCAAAAATTCCTTTAGATGCAACACCCACACATCCAGATAAAATCAGGCCTAAAAATATTAATAAAAATTTATTTCTCATTTTTTAACTTAAGGCAAAAATCGTAAATTTTTTTTTTCGATGCTTTGCTATTTTGGCTTATTAAATTTGTAATTTCTCTTATACTTAGTTTATTTATCATTTTTTTTATAATTATTTTATCTGATTCATTTATAATTTGAGAGTTATTTTTAGATATTTTTATATTTGAAATTACCACAGTTAATTCACCTTTGGGCTCATTTTGAAATAATTCTAAATTCGCAACTTCAGATCTTTTAAATTCTTCATAATATTTTGTTATTTCTCGACAAATTAATATTTTTCTATCTTTAAAATAATTTTTTATATGTGGAATAATTTTATTTATTTTTTTTGGAGAAACAAAAAAAACTAAACAAAAATTCAGTTTTGATAATTTATCTAATTCCTCTTTTAAAAACTTTTCCTTATTTGGAAAAAAACCATAGAATAAATATTTTTCATCAAATCCACTTACTGAAACTGCTGTAGTAACAGCTGAAGGTCCTGGCAATGGAATTATATCTATATTTTCTTTCAAACATTCATTTACAAGGACTGATCCAGGATCTGATATGCAGGGTGTTCCTGCATCAGATATTAAAGATATAATTTTACCATTTTTAAGTAATCCTATAACCTTCTCAAGATTTTTAACTTCTTTAAATTTATGATTTGAAATTAATTTTGTTTGAATTTTAAACTTATCTAATAATTTTTTAGAAACTCTTGTATCTTCACAAAGTATGAAATCAGAATTTTTTAGTAGTTCTATAGCTCTAAAAGAAATGTCTGCTAAATTGCCAATTGGTGTTGGTATTAAATACAACCCTTTTTTTAACTTTTTATTATCAAATATAGGGTTTACCATAATTTAAACAGTATTAGAGTAATACTAACATTAAATGAATAAATTTTTTATATTTCTTTTTTTGTCTTTTTTTAACTTTGCTTTGATCATTAATCATAGTTTTGCTGAAGAAAGTAAAATCAAAATAGGTTTACTTATACCATTATCAGGCAAAAATTCCGACATTGGCAAACAAATAATACAAGCTACTCGTTTGGCCATAAAAGATATCAATTCAGATAAAATAGAAATATTTCCCAAAGATACCGAGTCTGATCCTAATAAAACCTTATTATCAGCAATTGAACTTCAACAACAAGGCATCAATCTTGTAATAGGTCCAGTATTTTACGAAAATTTAACTTTTTTAAATGAAGTAGAAAATTTAACATTTATATCATTTACAAATAAAACATTAAATCTTCCAAAAAATGTTATAAGCGCTGGAATAAATTCTACATCACAATTAAATACGATAAAAAAATTTATTGAGGAATATAAAATCAAAAAATCAATTTTTTTAATACCAAATTTAGACTACGATTTAGAAATCAAACAAGGAATAAAACAATCAAAAATTAAAACTTTCAAACAATACTTTTATGACAATGAACCTACAAAACTAACGAAACAAATAGAAGAAATTACCAACTATTCAGTAAGAAAACAAAATTTAATGGATGAGATTACTAGGCTTGAAAATTCAGAGGATCCAAATAAAGAAAAAAAAATAAAAAATCTTGAAAAAAAATACACAATTGGAAATGTTAATTTTGACTCAATTATAATTGCCGATTTCGATGAAAGTTTAAAGAGTGTAATAACCTCATTACTTTATACAGATGTATCACCTAAAGATAAATATTTTATAACTTTTAATCAATGGTTTGATGAAAGTTTATTAAATGAAACTGTATCACAGCCAATCTATTACCCCTCTGTTAATAAAAAGAATTTAGATAACTTTAGAGAAAAATTTTTCCAACAATTTGGTGTAAACCCAAATCACTTAACTTTATTAAGTTATGATTTAGTTGGTCTAATTTATTATCTATCTTTAAAAAATAATATTATGGAAATAAGCAAAGCATTTAATATCAAAAGCTCATTTAAAGGAAAAATAGGTGTTTTTGATATTAAAAATAATAAAATTAATCATAGATTGAATTTTTACAAAATTGAGGAAGGATTACTAAAAGAAATTTTTTAATTTTTTAAAAGCTTTGTACCGATGATCTATTTTAAATTTTTCACGAGAAGAAATTTCTCCATATGTTAGTTTTTTATTCATTGGAATAAATATAGGATCATATCCAAAACCATTTTTACCACGAGGCTCGGGAGAAATGAAACCCTCTACTTTACCCCTAACGCATACTATATTTTTATCTAAATAATTAATTGCTAACGCACACACAAACCTAGCTTTAATTTTCTTATTTTTCCACTTTGAATCTTTTTTTTGCAACTTTTTAAAAACTTTTTTAATAGCTAAATTAAAGTTAGAATTTTTTCCTCCCCACCTTGCTGAGAAAATACCAGGTGCTTTATTTAGAATATCTATCTCCAAACCAGAGTCATCTGCAAGACAAACAAGTCCAGTTTTTTTTGAAAAATATTTTGCTTTAATAATTGAATTTTGCTCAAATGTTTTGCCATTTTCTAATGGGCTTTTTAGATTAAACTCTGAAGTTGAGTAGGTTTTAAGAGATTTTGGAAGTAATGCCCTGATTTCTCTCAATTTTCCTTTATTATTAGTCCCGATCAATATCTCCTTAATTTTTTTCATTCACACCTAGCAATTTTGAATTTTCATACCATATAAACAGCCATGGAGAAAGAAGAAGAACATAAATCTAAAAATAACGAAACTAAATTAAATGAAGAGAGTCAAAATAATGAGGGTAACAAAGAAGAATTAAAGGAAATTCCTCCAGAAGAAAAAATTCTAGAATTAGAAGATAAGTTAACAAGAGCCTTTGCCGAAATGGAAAATCAAAGAAGAAGGTTTGAAAAAGAAAAAGAAGATGCTTTTGAATACGGTGGATATTCGTTTGCAAAGGAAGCTTTAAACTTAATTGATAATTTAGAAAGATCAAAAAAAATTTTAGAAAGTGATGAAAAATTAAAAGATACTTTAGCATTAAAAAAAACTTTAGAACATTTGGAAATAATTAATAAAGATCTAATTTCCATTTTTACTAAAAATAATATTAAACCAATAGAATGTTTGAATAAAAAATTAGATCCAAATTTACATCAAGCTATGATGGAAATAGAAGATGATCAAAAAGAGCCAGGAACTATTGTTCAGGAAATTCAAAAAGGCTTCATAATTAAAGATAGGTTACTGAGACCCTCACTAGTCGGAGTATCAAAAAAAAAACAAGATGCAGGCCAAGAAAGCCATGAAAATAAGGAAAAAAAAGAGGTTAAATAATGTCTAGTTCAACTTGTAGAATTAAATTTAACTCCTATATGACAAAAGTAACGAATTTAATATGAGCAAAATAATTGGAATTGACCTTGGAACCACAAATTCATGTGTTGCTATCATGGAGGGTAGTCAACCTAAGGTTTTAGAGAATGCTGAAGGTGCAAGAACAACACCATCGGTAGTCGCTTTTACAGATGAAAGTGAAAAATTAATTGGACAGCCTGCTAAAAGACAAGCTGTTACAAATCCAGAGAATACTATTTTTGCTGTTAAGAGATTAATAGGAAGAAATTTTGATGACCCAACAGTAAAAAAAGATGTGGATGCTGCTCCATTTAAAATTGTAAACTCTGATAAAGGTGATGCTTGGATTGAAGCTAAAGGTGAAAAATATTCCCCATCACAAATTTCAGCTTTTATTCTTCAAAAAATGAAAGAGACAGCTGAAAAATACTTAGGTCAAGCAGTAACTAAAGCTGTGATAACTGTTCCAGCATATTTTAATGATGCTCAAAGGCAAGCAACTAAGGATGCTGGTAAAATAGCGGGATTAGAAGTTTTAAGGATAATTAATGAACCAACAGCTGCCTCCCTTGCCTATGGTCTTGATAAAAAACAGAATAAAAAAATTGCAGTTTATGATTTAGGTGGTGGAACGTTTGACGTTTCTATACTTGAATTAGGTGACGGTGTATTTGAAGTCAAGTCAACTAATGGAGATACTTTTCTTGGAGGTGAAGATTTTGATAATGCAATAGTTGAATATCTAATATCAGAATTTAAAAAAGATAATGGGATTGATTTAAAATCAGATAAGTTAGCTTTACAAAGATTAAAAGAGTCAGCTGAGAAAGCTAAAATTGAACTATCATCAGCTGAACAAACGGATATTAATTTGCCTTTTATAACAGCAGATAAAACAGGTCCAAAACATATTAATATTAAAATGACTAGAGCTAAATTAGAAGCGTTAGTAGAAGATTTAATTGCAAAAACAATGCCCCCTTGCAAAACAGCTTTAAAGGATGCTGGTATTTCTGCAAATGAAGTTGATGAAATTGTGCTGGTCGGAGGAATGACTAGAATGCCTAAAGTAATTGAAGAAGTAAAAAATTTCTTTGGTAAAGAACCCAATAAAAGTGTCAATCCAGATGAAGTTGTAGCAATGGGAGCTGCTATACAAGCAGGTGTTTTACAAGGTGACGTAAAAGATGTGCTTCTTCTTGATGTAACACCTTTATCATTAGGTATCGAGACGCTTGGTGGCGTTTCGACAAAATTGATTGAAAAAAATACGACTATTCCGACAAAAAAAAGTCAGGTATTTTCTACAGCTGAAGATAATCAACCTGCTGTATCTATTCGAGTTCTTCAGGGTGAAAGAGAAATGGCTTCTGATAATAAAATTTTAGGTAATTTTGAATTAGTTGGAATTGCTCCAGCTCCTAGAGGAGTTCCACAAATAGAGGTTACATTTGATATTGATGCTAATGGTATTGTAAATGTATCTGCTAAAGATAAAGGTACTGGAAAAGAACAAAAAATTCAAATCCAAGCCTCAGGAGGATTGAGTGATGAAGAAATTGAAAAAATGGTAAAAGATGCTGAGGCAAATAAGGATGCTGATAAGAAAAAAAGAGAATCAGTAGACATAAGAAACCAAGCAGATACTTTAATTCATTCAACAGAAAAAAATCTTAAAGAACATGGCTCAAAAGTTTCTGATGCAGATAAAAAAGCAATAGAGGATTCTTCATCAAATTTAAAAGAAGCTTTAAAAAGTGAGGATATTGAGGATATTAAGAAAAAAACTGAAGCTTTAGTTCAAGCCTCAATGAAGCTTGGAGAGGCAATCTACAAATCACAACAAAGTGCTAAACCTGACTCTGGAAAAGATAAAGGTGAAGACAATGCGGGTAAAAAAGACGAGAATGTTGTTGATGCTGATTTCGAAGAAGTAAAAGACGAGAATAAAGAAAAAAGCGCTTAAACTGACATTTAATTGTCTGGGGTAATTTGATGGCTAAAAGAGACTATTACGATGTCCTAGGCGTTAATAAAAGCGCAAGCCCTGACGAATTAAAATCTGCATATAGAAAATTAGCTGTAAAATATCATCCTGATAAAAATCCAGGAGACTCTAAAGCTGAAGAAAAATTTAAGGAAGCTAGTGAAGCTTATGGCATACTTTCAGACAAAGAGAAAAAACAAAACTATGATAACTTTGGTCATGCAGCGTTCGAGAATGGTGGTGGTAGAACAGGTGGGGGTTTTGGTGGATTTAGTGGAGCAGATTTCTCAGATATTTTTGAGGATTTTTTTGGAGATTTTGGTGGTGGTGGAAGATCAAGAAATAGACGATCAAATAACAGAGGTTCAGACTTAAGATACGATTTGTCAATCTCTCTTGAAGAAGCTTACAGTGGTAAAAAACAAGACATCAAATTTTCAACAACTGAGAAATGTGTGACATGTAAAGGAAATGGTTCAAAAGCTGGTTATTCCCCTGATAGATGTTCATATTGTGGCGGTAGTGGAAGGGTAAGATCTAATCAAGGATTTTTTACAGTCCAACAAACCTGTCCTCAATGTAACGGGAATGGAGAGGAAATTACCAATCCTTGCAATGATTGTAATGGTCAAGGCAAAAAACAAGTATCGAAAAAAATATCTGTAACTATTCCTAAAGGTGTTGATGATGGAACAAGAATTAGATTAGCAGGAAAAGGTGAAGCTGGAAGCAGAGGTGGAGCTACAGGAGATCTTTATTTATTTATTAATGTTTACTCTCATGACTTATTTAAGAGATCCGATGAAAACTTGTTTTTTGAATTTCCACTATCTCTAGCTGATGCTGCATTAGGAACAACAATTGAAATTCCAACAATTGATGGTGGTAAAGCTAAAATAAAAATTCCTGATGGAACTCAAAATGGTAAACAATTTAGATTAAAAGGTAAAGGTATGCCCTTCATGAGAAGAGGTGATTTTGGTGATTTGTACGTTCAAGTTAAGACAGAAGTGCCTGTTTACTTAAATAAAAAACAAAAAGAATTATTAGAACAATTTAGAGAGATTGAAAACGATAAGTCAAATCCAAGTATTAAAAAATTTTTTCAAAAGGCAAAAGATTTTTGGAAAAATTAAAATATGGGTTTAGAAGAAATTATTCCAGCTATAGGTTTAATATTAGTATTAATTTTAATTCTTCCCAGCTTTATTAAATCCAACCTAAAAAAAAAAGCATTTTTTAAAAATTTAGGTATTTGGGGTATGATTGTCTTGTTTCTTATGATAATTCTATATTTTATCTTCTAATGAAAAAAATAAATTTAGCTATTTCTGGTTTTATGGGAAGAATGGGTCAACAACTCATTAAGTCTTCAAAGGAAAATAAAAATTTTAAATTAGTTACACTAACAGAGAATAGATTGGTAAATAAAAAATTTGGTAGAATAAAACCTGAATTAAATTCTGAGAAAGCCTTTAAAAAAACTGACATAATTATTGATTTCACAGTACCAAATTGTACGATTGAAATACTTAAAATAGCATCAAAACTAAGGAAAAAAGTAGTGATTGGTACTACGGGGTTTTCAAGAAGCCAAGAAAACCAAATTAAAAAGTATTCAAAAAAAATTCCTATTTTAAAAGCTGGTAATATGAGCTTAGGTGTAAATTTATTAATGTATTTAACTGAGATTGCATCAAAATCATTGAATGATGAATACTTAAGCAAGATATTTGAAGTACACCACAAACATAAAAAAGACTATCCATCAGGTACTGCGTTAATGCTTGGTAAGGGGATTGCGGATGGAAAAAATAAAGATTTATATGATCTAATTGGCAAAAAATTCTTAAATAAAAAATCCTTTCCTTATGGAAAAAAGATTAATTTTAACTCAGTTAGAAAAGGTGAAATTATTGGTGAACATGAAGTAAAATTTTCAAGTGGTAAAGAAATAATTACATTAAATCACGAGGCTTTTGATAGAGCACTTTACTCAGATGGAGCATTAACTGCCTCTAAATGGTTAATGAAAAAAAAACCAGGTTTATATTCTATGAGAGATTTGCTTAACTTTTAATAATGAATGAAAAACAAAAAGCAAAAATCATTATTAAAACTCTAAATAAAATTTACCCTAAAGCGAATGTACCTTTAAAAAGTAAAAATACTTTCACACTATTAATTTCTGTACTGCTTTCAGCACAATGTACTGATGTTAATGTTAATAATGTGACTAAAGACATCTATCCAAAATACTATAAACCAGAACACTTTGTAAAATTAGGTAGGAAAAAGATTGAAAAATTAATAAAAAAAATAGGTATTTTTAGAGTTAAAGCTAAAAGTATATACTCGATGTCAAAGCAAATTTTGGAAAAACACAATGGTAAAGTGCCTAAAACTTTTGAAGAACTCGAAAAATTACCTGGTGTAGGACATAAAACAGCTAGTGTTGTTATGTCTCAAGGATTTGGATATCCAGCTTTTGCAGTTGATACTCATATTCATAGACTTGCACAAAGATGGGGTTTAACAAATGGAAAAAACGTAGTGCAAACTGAAAATGATTTGAAACGAATATTTCATAAAAAAAACTGGTCTAAACTTCATTTGCAAATAATTTTTTATGGAAGAGAATATTGCAAAGCAAGAAACTGTTATGGTTTAAGCTGCAAAATATGCACTACTTGCTACCCAAATAGAAAAAAACCTGTTATTACCAAAAAAGCATAACATGAAAATTTTAGGAATAGGAAATGCAATTGTTGATGTGATTTGTAAAGTTGATGACAACTTTATTGAAAAAAATAATCTTACAAAAAGTACAATGAAATTATTTTTTGATGAAAATGAATTTAAAAAATTATTGATTAATCTTAAAATTGAGAAAACTGTTTCTGGAGGATCTGTGGCAAACTCTATAGTTGGATTATCTCAACTTGGCAATAATGTAGGTTTTTTAGGTAAAATTTCTGATGATGAATTTGGAGGGAAGTATGAGGAAGGTTTAAAAAAAGAAAATGTAGAGTATTTTTATTCCAAAAGAAAAGAGGTATTGCCGACTGGAACATGTTTAATTTTGGTAACTCCAGACTCAGAGAGAACTATGTGTACTTTTTTAGGAACTGCAGGAAAAATTAATGAAGATGATGTAAGTTCTGATACAATAAAAAAAAGTGAGATAATTTTTTTAGAAGGTTACTTATGGGATGAGGGAGAACCCAAGAAAGCATTTGAGAAAGCAATAAGCAACGCCAACAAAGTTGCAATGTCACTCTCTGATTTATTTTGTGTAGATAGACATAAACCTCATTTTCTAAACTTAGTAAAAAACAAGTTGGATATCACCTTTGCTAATGAACAAGAGATCACATCTTTAATTGAAGCAAAAAATTTTAGCGAAGTAGTTAACTTTGCAAAACAATTGAATAAATTGATAGTTATAACAAGGGGTGAAAATGGTGCTATAGCAATTAAGGGTGAAGAAATTTGTGAAAGTGGCATAAAAAAAGATCTAAATATTGTAGATCTTACAGGTGCTGGAGATCTTTTTGCTGCTGGATTCCTTCATGAGTATATTAATAAATCATCAATTAAAGATTGTCTGGAGAAAGGAACTGAAATGTCTTCATTAGTAATACAGCAAATTGGTGCTAGACTTTAGGCCTAACTTTTTTTTCTTTTAAAACTACCCTTGCCTTTTTTTGGTTTTATAACTCTCTGCTTATATCTCTTATTAAAAAGTTTTTTGGCGATTGGATTTTTTTTCATTTTAAAAAATATCCTTGTTTGTCGTGTTTGATAAAATTATCATCATTAAAATTTTTAAACATTTTTTTTCTTAATCTATAGATATGTGTCTCAACAGTGTGGGTCTCTAAATTTGAAGAATAACCCCACACTTCTTTTTGAATTTCTTTCAAACTTGCTTTTTTTTTAACATTGATGAATATTAGAAGATCACTTTCTTTTTCAGTAAGATCTAAACTTATATTTTTGAGAAATATTTTTCGAGAATTGAAGTCTAAAACATACTTTCCAATTTTTAGTTCAGACTGATTATTAAATTGATTTTTCAAAAAACCTAAATTAATTCTTTCAACCAATTTTAAGATTTTTTGAGGTAAATCATCTAAAATTAAGCAATTTTTTATTCCATTACATGAGCGTAAAGAAATAACCAAATAATTGTCTAACTTATCTAAATTAAGTGTTTCAAATTCTTTTTTATCTACATGGCGAATTGCAAAATTAAAATTTTCTTTGATTTCACTCAATATCTCAAATAATTTGGCTGAATTATATACAAGTAATAATTTTGAACCCATAATAAAAAAAATGCAAATATTAGTTAAAAACAAAGATACACTTTTATATGATGAATTTGAATTTAAATGTTGCGTAGGAAAAAATGGAATATCAGATAAAAAAAAAGAAGGAGACAATAAAACTCCAAAAGGAACCTATGGTTTAGGACCTGTTTTCTATAGAAAAGATAGATTGCACGAATTTTTTACAAAAGTAAAAAAAGTTGAAATAAAAAAAAATATGGGTTGGTGCGATGATACAAATAGTAAATTTTATAACAAACTCATAAAAACTCATAAAAAAGTAAAACATGAGAAGTTATTTCGTAAGGATAAAAATTATGATATTTTAATACCTATTAAATACAATTATACAAGACCCAAAAAAAATAAGGGAAGCGCTATTTTTATTCATCTTACAAATAATTACAAAAAAACACATGGATGTATCGCAATAAAAAAAAAGGATATGATCATTTTACTTAAATTAATTAATAAAAATACAAAAATAAAAATTCTTTAACTTCTTTTACCAAATATATTCGATCCTACTCTCAAAAAAGTAGATGAGTTTTCACACGCTATCAAATAATCTGAGGACATACCCATGCTAAGTTCCGAAAAACCAAACTTTCTATTTAATGAATTTGTCTCTTCAAAGTATTTAGATGCATTTACGTTTGCTGGTGGAATACACATTAAACCTAATAGATTTAAATTTACTTCTTTGCAATAAGAAATTAATTCATCCAGCTCATCTTTTAAAATACCAGATTTCTGATTTTCTTGACCTATATTAACTTGAATAAAAATTTTTATTTTTTTGTTAATTTTATTTTGCTCGTCACTGATTTTTTTTGCAAGTTTTTTACTATCTACGGAATGAATGAAATCAAACAGTTTTACACAATCTCTGACTTTATTAGTTTGTAATTTACCAATCATATGTAAATTAACATTATTATATTTTAATTTTAAATCTTGCCATTTTTTCATTCCTTCTTGCACTTTGTTTTCTCCAAAATGTCGATGTCCAAAATCTAAAAGTGGCTTTATTGAATCTGGTCCAAAAGTTTTGCAAACCGCAATTATTATAGGTGGTGGTTGGACAACATCTTTGATTTTGTCCTGGATATAAGTTAAATTTTTAATAGAGAAATGCATTATAATAAATTTAATTTTTTTACTTATGTTGATAACCTTAATCAAGAAAATATAATCAATATTAACCAAAAAGTTGATATAATTTTAAGGAATTATAATAAATCATTTAAAAAACATGATTTAGCAAATTTTGTTGATTTCTGTAAAAAAAATAAAAGAAAAGTATATTTAAGTAATGATATTAGAAGAGCAAAAAGTTTAAATTTTGATGGTGTCTACATACCATCATTCAATAAATTAGCTTTAAATTATAATTTAGGAATAAAAAATAATTTTACTATTTTGGGTTCAGCCCATAATATCAAAGATATATTAGTAAAAAATAATCAAAAAATAGATATAATTTTTATTAGTCCATTATTTGAAACTAATAAGAATAAAAAACACCTAGGTATTGTGAAGTTTAATTTGATTAATAAAAATTTTAAAAAAAGGTTTATAGCACTTGGGGGAATTAATAAAAAAAATGAAAGCATGTTAAAACTTCTTAAAATTAATGGATATGCTGCAATTAGAGAATTTAAAACAAACAGATAATTTTTTAAATGGAAAATATTGAAAAAATTAAATTACAAGTAAAGAATATACAAAATCTTTTTTTGTCCAAAAGATATAACTTAATTATTCAAGAAACAAACAAAGCAATAAAGAAATACCCCAAAATAAGTATATTTTATAATATGATGGGTCTTGCTCTCACTCATTTAAACAAATTGAGTGAAGCGGAAGTTATTCTTAATGAAGGGTACAAGATAAATTCTAATGACTTAGCTATAATTAATAATCTTGCAAACGTTTATAAAAATACTTTTAATTATTCTGAGGCTGAAAAACTTTACAAGTTATCTATTACAAAAAAAAAGGATTATTTTAATGCTTACGTTAATTATGGGAATTTGAAAAGAGATTTAAATAAATTCAAAGAAGCCATTGAACTTTACGAAAAAGCTTTGAGTTATAACGATCAGATACCAGAAATATATTATTCTCTAGCTATGGCACATCAATCATTAGGGAATTTTAAACAAGCAGAAAACTTTGCAACTCGAACAATATTGTTAGATAAAAGGATGACAAAAGCTGATTTACTTATTAGCCGATCTAAAAAGTATTCTTCAAACGACAGTCATTTAAAGGACATGAGATATAAACTCCAAAATACTGATTTAAATAAATTACAAAAAATAGATTTATATTTTGCTCTTGCGAAAGCCCTTGAAGACTTTGGAGAATTAACTGAAAGTTTTGAATATTTAAAAAAAGGTAACGAACTCAAAAGATCAGTTGTAAATTTTGATTTAAAATTTGAAACAAAAAAATTTGAAACTATTAAAAAAATCTTTTCTCAAAATGATTTCAGTGTTTTAAAAAACCAAAGTTTTAATGATAAAAAGATTATTTTTATAGTCGGAATGCCAAGATCAGGGACAACTCTAACAGAACAGATAATTAGTAATCATTCTAAAGTTTATGGGTGTGGGGAACTTCCATATTTAACAAAAATCATAAATGAAGAGCTTTCAGAAAATAGAAACTTGTCGTATTTAAAAATTAAATCGGCTTTTGATGATTCAGTTAAATTCTCAAAAATTTCGGAAAGATATTATTCCTTCTTAAAAGATTATAATATTGATGAGGTAAATGTTACTGATAAAGCACCATTAAACTTTCTTTGGATAGGTTTTATTAATGTTTTTTTTCCAAATTCAAAGATAATTCATTGCAAAAGAAACCCTCGTGATAACTGTGTTTCTTTATATAAAAATATTTTTGAGGGAAATCTTAATTTTTGTTATTCTCAAGAAGAACTTGCAAAATATTATAACTTATATTTAGATTTAATTAAATTTTGGAAAGAATTTATGCCAGATTCTATAATAGATATTGAGTATGAAAAATTAGTTACTGAAACTAAGTCAGAAACTAAAAAAATGTTAGATTTTTGTGAGTTAAATTGGGAGGAAAATTGTCTTAATTTTTCTAATAACAAAACACCTATAAAAACAGCAAGTGTTGGGCAAGCTAGGAATAAAATTTATTCCACATCTCTAAAAAGTTCAACGAAATACGAATATTTTTTGAAAGAATTATTTAACTTACTGTAAAAAAAAAGCCCCAGATAATCTGGGGCTTTAAATTTTCTTTTAAACTAACTGATTAGAATGAAAGAGATAATAAAATCTCAGTATTCTCATCAGATGTAGTTCCACCATCGTTATTAGTAGACTCGTTATGCTGTACAGCTACTTTAGCTGAACCAACTGTGTACGAAAGTGCTAAACCTGTGCCATCTTCCGTTTTGTCTGCTGCTGATGGGTTTTTAAAGTCGATTTCTCTTTCAGCGTAAGAAACAGATACTCCATCCATCAAGTTGATAGAAATACCGTATCCCATAGCTTCTTCATCGATACCGCCTTTAGTGTTATCTTCTCTATTTGATTGTTGGTAACCAACAGTCACTGGTCCTGTAGAATAAGTAACAAATGCAGTCATGTGTTCATCAACATCATCACTGTTATCTGTTTTACTACCATTACCATTTGCGATTTTACCATAACCAACACCAACTGTTACACCGTCGTAAAGTGATGAGTTAGTTAATGCAAAATCCCAAGATGAACCGTGACCACCTACGCCACCTGATGCACCATCTGCGTTAGCTATTGAATTACCTTTACCGAACTGAGCAGATATGTTTGATCCCATTATTTCATTTGAGTAAACGAATACACCGCTGTTACCCATACCAACTAAACCGTTAGATGAAGTAGTTGCAGCTGCATCGATGTTGTCCCATGATTCTTCGTAAGCTGATGGAAGTTTGTCATCAATTGTTGATAAACCACCAACACCAACACCTTGGTCAAAAGTAATTTTACCCATGTCACCAAGATCAACAGCTAATGAAGCTGAAGATAAACCTGTGTTAGCATCATTGTTTACGATAGTTAGAGTTGTCTCATAACCATTAACATCTCCAGAACCTGTAAAGGCTAATGAAGTGTTCATACCATAAGGATTACCAGATACTTCGTCACCATTTCTGCTAACGTAAGAAACCTTCGCTGAACCTGCAACTGACATTTCTACAGCGTTTGCTGTAGTAACAGTTAAAGATGCTGGTATCGCTAATGATCCAGCTAGCGCAGAAATCCCTAGTTTTTTTAAATTATTCATAGATTTCTCCTTTTGTTATTTTCATATATGAATAAAGCTTATTTAACTTATTGATCAGAATTAGCTAATTTTAAGCCAAAAATCTTGCTAGTTTTTTTGTATATGTGATATTTATATCACACTTATTATGTAAATATATCCATATTTTTTAACAATTTTCATGTATTAATAAAAAAAATTTATGGACAACTTATTTAAACAAATTCTTATTATTTCAACCTTTTTTTATCTTGCTTCGTGTAGTGGAGCTAAAATGTTTCCGAGTGTTAAGGATCAGCCTACGAATGCTCAGGAAAGAGTTGAGAAAAACTTAAAAGAGGGAAGAGGTTTAAAAATAGGATCAGCTTTATCAAAAAGAGATGGTGGAGACTTCCTCTTTGCTTCCTCAAATCCTCTTTGGAGAGCTACTCTTGAAAAGTTAGATTTTATACCACTTGCTAATATTGATTATGCTGGAGGAGTTATTATAACTGATTGGTATGGCGGTAGTGGTAATAGTGAAGAACTTAAAGTTGCTGTAAGATTTTTAACTAATGAAATAAGAGTTGACGCTCTTGATATAAGTGTTTTTAAAAGGGTATGTGATAAGACTAACTCATGCCAAACATCAAAAATTGAAAGCAATTTGAGTGAAGAGATTAAAACCTCAATTTTGAAAAGAGCGACAGTTTTATCCAAAGAAACAGAATCAAAAAAAAAATGAGTAAAACTTTACTAATTTATAATTAAAGTAAAATCATTGTGACTTTGATTATAACAATTATAAATTGTTAGATTAAACCATTTATGAAATCAGAAAGATATAACTTTAAGATTATTGAGAAAAAATGGCAAAAATTTTGGGAAGAAAATAAAACTTTTAAATCTGAAATAGATAATACAAAACCAAAATTCTATTGTTTAGAAATGTTTCCTTATCCATCGGGAAAAATCCATATGGGTCATGTAAGGAACTACACTATTGGAGATGTCCTTTCTCGTTTCAAAACTCAAAAAGGATTTAATGTTTTGCATCCTATGGGTTGGGACTCTTTTGGAATGCCTGCTGAAAATGCTGCTAAACAGAACAATTTAAATCCGAAAGATTGGACTGAAAGTAATATTAAAACAATGAAATCACAGTTAAAACAGTTGGGTCTATCAATTGATTGGGATAGGGAAATTTCCACGTGTTCTGAAGAATACTATAAACATCAACAAAAAATTTTTTTAGATCTTTATGATAAGGGTTTAGTTTATAGAAAGGAAAGTTATGTTAATTGGGATCCAGTTGATCAAACAGTACTTGCTAATGAGCAAGTTATTGATGGTAAGGGTTGGAGGTCAGGTTCGCCTGTGGAAAGAAAAAAACTTAATCAGTGGTTTTTTAAAATTTCACATTTTTCCGAAGATTTATTGGAGGAATTAAAAAATTTAAATAATTGGCCAGATAAAGTTAAAACAATGCAAAAAAATTGGATTGGAAAATCATATGGGTGTGAAATTAATTTTAAAATTGAGGGATCAAATGAAATTAAAGAAATAAAATGTTACACTACCCGACCTGACACAATTTTTGGTTTCTCTTTTCTTGCGCTATCTGTAGACCATCCTTTAGCCGAATTTTATTCTAATAAATTGGAATTTCAAAATTTCAAAAAAGAATGCTCTGTGACTGGAACTACTGAAGAGTCTATTGCTCAAGCTCCTAAAATAGGTTTTAAAACAGACTTATTAGCTATTAATCCAATGGATCCAAATAAAAAAGTTCCTGTTTACTTTGCTAATTTTGTACTAATGGATTATGGATTAGGAGCAGTTTTTGGATGCCCAGCTCACGATCAAAGAGATTTTGACTTTGCAAAAAAATACAATTTAGAAATTAAAACTGTGGTGAAACCTAAAGATGAAGGGGATAATTTTAAAGTAACGGATGAACCATTCGTTGGTCCCGGTGTTATAATAAATTCAGAATTTCTAAATGGTTCTAAAGTACCGGAACAATCAATCAATAAGGCGATAGATATACTAGAAAGTAAAAATCTTGGGAAAAAAAAAGTAAATTATCGATTAAAAGATTGGGGAATATCGCGCCAAAGGTATTGGGGTTGTCCTATCCCAATCGCATATGATGAAAATAATAAAATTATAAAGATCCCATTAAAAGATTTACCTGTAAAATTACCAGAAAATGTAAATTTAAACGTTAGTGGTAATCCTCTTGACTCTCAAAATGAGTGGAAAAATATTACTTTAAATGGAAAAAAATGTAAGAGAGAGACTGATACATTAGATACCTTTGTAGACTCATCCTGGTATTTTTTGAGGTTTTGTTCCTCCCAAAATAATTTAGTCCCATTTGATGAAAAAGATTTAGATTATTGGATGCCAGTTGACCAATATATTGGTGGTGTTGAACATGCAATACTTCATTTACTTTATTCAAGATTTTTTATGCGTGCGATCGGATTAAATAACAATCTAATAGAATTAAAAGAACCATTTCAAGGATTATTTACACAAGGAATGGTTTGTCATAAAACATTTAAAGATGAGGAAAATAACTGGGTAAGTCCTGATGAAGTAGTTACTGAAAATGGAAAAGATTATTTTTTGAAAAATAATCCCAATAAAAAAATAACTGTTGGACCATCAGAGTCAATGTCTAAATCAAAAAGAAATACAATTAATCCTCAAAATATAATTAACGATTACGGAGCTGATGCAGCTAGATTTTTTATTTTAGCTGATAGTCCACCTGAGAGAGATATACAATGGTCAGAAGAGGGAATAACCTCATCGTATAAATTTATACAAAAACTTTGGTCACTTTGTGAAGAAATCAATGAAATAACAAAAATAAAATCTGATGAAGAAAATATTCAAATAACAATTTTTACTAATCAATCAATTAATAAGATAAATCAAGCATTAGAGAAATTCCGATACAATATTATAATAGCATCTTATCACGAAATTTACTCATTTTTTAAGAGCGTGATTGAAACAAAAAAAAACTATATAAATTTAAAAAATAATTTTGAGAAGATAATGCTTATAATGATGCCAGTCCTGCCCCATCTTTCAAACGAATGTTTGAAAAAATTTAATTACAAAGGTAAATTTGATTGGCCAGAGGTAAATAAAGATTTACTAATAAAAGATAGTTTTGAAATTGTAATTCAAGTGAACGGAAAAAAAAGAAATACCTTATTAGTTGATAAGGATATTGGTGAAACAGAACTTATTGAACAAATAAAAAATAAAAAATTAATTGATAAATATTTAAAGGACAATGAATTAGTAAAAACAATATTTGTTAAAAAAAGGCTAATTAACTATATAATTAAATAATGAAAAAAATTTTAATAATTTTATTCTTAATTCTTTCAGCTTGTGGATATCAACCTATATATATGAATACAAGTTTAGATAACTTTGAATTCTCAAAAATTAACATCGAGGGTGAGAATGATATTAATAAAAAACTTTTAAATTCTCTTATGTTAAAAGAAAATGTTGCAAATATTAATTTACCAGAACTATCTTTAAAAAGTTATTTTGAGGTCGAAGAAACTTCTAAAAATACTAAAGGTCAAATAGAAACTTACAGATCTAAAATATTGGTAAACTTAACAATAAGTGAAAATAACGATATAATTAAAAATAAAGTTTTTTCTGATCAATTTTCTTATAATAGAAAAAATAATAAATTTGAATTAATCGAATATCAAGCTGATATAAAAAATCAACTAATAAGCAAAATTATTGAGGATATAATCTTATTTTTAAATATGAAATGATAATTAAATATTTCAACTTAAAAAAGAGCTTAGAAAAACAAATAAATTTATATTTATTACATGGAAAAAACTCTGGTTTAATAGAGGATACAATAAACAATATCTTTAAACCTAATTTTTCTAAAAATATTTTTTATTATGATGAATCAGAATTATTATCAAATATAGAAATATTTAAAGAGAAAATATATAATGTGTCATTTTTCGAAAATGATAAACTAATTATTATCAATAGAGGCTCGGATAAACTAGTAAGTTTAATCAAAGAATTAATTGAAAAGAAAACTAAAGATTTAAAAATTATTATAAAGTCTGATGCTTTAGAAAAAAAATCAAAATTAAGAAATTTGTTTGAAAAAAGCAATGAAACAATCATAGTTCCTTTTTACGAGGATGACCATCAAACACTTATGAATATTGCTCAAAAGTTTTTTTCTCTAAAAAAAATAAAAATAACACCAGAAAATATTAACTTGATTGTTAGTAAGTCGATGGGAAATCGAATTAACCTGAAAAATGAGTTAGAAAAAATTGATAATTTTAGTAAAAAAAAATTATCAATTAATCATGAAGAAATATTAAAACTTACTAATTTGGCAGAAAATTATAATTTTTCTGAATTAGTAGATTCTTGTCTTGCAAAAAATAAAAAGAAAACTTTAAATATCTTAAATGAAAATAATTCCTCGAATGATGAAAATATAATAATTATTAAAACATTCTTATTCAAATTAAAAAGATTGAAAAAAATCAAAGAAAAATTAGAAAATGAAAAAAATGCCGATCATATTATTTCATCATTTAGACCTCCCATCTTTTGGAAGGACAAAAATATAATCAAACAACAATTAGAGGTTTGGTCATTAAATCAAATAAAAGCATTAATAAAGAAAGTAAATGATTTAGAACTTTTAATTAAAAAAAATTCTCTAATATCAAATCAATTAATCAACAATTTTATTCTAGAAAAAATAAAAAATTAATAATTCTGCTTAATTATTTCAATAATTTTGTTTAATTGATCTATATCACTGTATGAGAATGTAATGGTACCTTTATTTCTTTTGCTATTTTTTATAATAACACTTAAACCAATTTTTTCTGATATTGAATTCTCTAACTCCTTAATATTTGCATCTTTAAATCTACTAATTTTATTTTTTTTGATTTTAAATATCTTAACAAAACTTTCAGCTTGTCTTACAGACAATTTTTTTTCTACGATTTTGTCTGCGATAAAAGCAGCATTATCAAGACCTACTAAAATTTTAGCATGACCTGCTGTAAGTTTTTTATTTTCAACTAGTTTTGTAACCTCATCTGGTAGAGTTAATAATCGTAACGAGTTCGTAATATAACTTCGACTCTTACCAATAAATTTAGATACTTTTTCTTGATCATAATTAAAATCATTAATTAATCTTTTATAACCTTGGGCTTCTTCGAACGGATTTAAATCGTGCCTCTGGACGTTTTCTACAATAGCAAATTCAAGAGATTTAAGATCATCAGCTTCTGTAATTACAACAGGTACATCATGCAAACCCGCTCTTTGAGCTGCTATCCATCTTCTTTCACCTGCAATTATTTCAAACTTTTCTTTTTCAGTATCTGATTTCCTAACAATAATGGGTTGGATAATTCCTCTTTCAGAAATTGAATTAGTTAAATCCTTTAAATTTTCTTCATCAAAATTTTTACGAGGCTGATATTTGTTTGGTATCAAATGTGAAATAGATAATTTATTTTTTGTCTCTGATATTTTAGTTTCACCAATTAAGGATGATAAACCTCTTCCTAAACCCTTTTTTATCTTATTCATTAAGCAGCACTTCCTATTTTATTTTCTTGATTAATGAACTCACTTGTAAAACTGTAGTATGATTTACTTCCTGGACAATTTTTGTCATATATAAGAACTGGAACTCCATGTGACGGCGCTTCGGATAATCTTACATTTCGGGGGATAACTGTTTGGTAAACTTTATCTTTAAAATAATCTCTAGCTTCTTGTTCAACTTGAGAAGAGAGTTTATTTCTTCGATCATACATTGTTAAAAGTATACCTTGTATGTCTAAATTTGGATTAAGATTTTTTTTAATTCTATCGATGGTTTTCATCAGTTGCGTTAAGCCCTCAAGTGCAAAAAATTCTGTTTGAAGTGGTACTAATAAAGAGTTTGAAGCCACTAAAGCCATTACAGTTAGCAAACTGAGCGATGGTGGACAATCTATAAGTATATAATCGTATAATCCTTTAGAATCGTTTAAATATGAGGTTAATTTGACCTTTAATATAAATGCTCTATCACTATCACCGGCGGTCTCAACCTCTAATCCTGACAAATCTACATTTGATGATATTAAATCAAGATTTTCAAAGTTTGTTTTTTTTATTACGTTTGAAATTGACATTGTCCCATTAAGTATTCCATAAATTGTTTGATCAGATTGAGAGTTGTTGGATAATCCTAATCCTGTAGTAGCATTTCCTTGAGGATCTAGATCAATTACTAAAATTTTTTTACCAAGTTGAGATAACGCTGATGCTAGATTTATTACAGTTGTTGTTTTTCCGACCCCACCCTTTTGATTTATAATTGAAATTATTTTCATGAAACTTTCTTTTTTATTTTTTTAATATTTAATATAAATGAGTCGTTACTCGTTAAACTTTTTTTTTCTTCGTAATCTAAATCCCACTCTTGAAGTGTTTCATTAAGAACTTTTCTTCCACTACTGCCCATAAAAAAAATAATATTTTTATATTTTTTAAAATTTTTATTAACCAGTTCTAAAATAACCGGCATTGGTTTAAAAGCCCTAGACATTATCGTTCCCGTTTCAATATCATTTAGAAAAAAAATATCTTTTTGAATAATTTGTGTATTTAAATCTAATTTTTTGGAAACTTCCCTTAGGAAAACACATTTGTGATAACTTTTTTCATATAGGTTTACTCTCATATTATTTCTTATTTTTTTCATCACTATTGCCACTATTAAACCAGGCATACCACCCCCTGAGCCTAAATCTGAGGTTGTATTACTATTTAAATCAACATAATCAATTATTTGTGCAGAATCTATTATATGTCGCTCCCTAATTACCTCTTTTTCGATTGTTTTTTTGCTTATTATGTTAATCTCCTGATTTTTTTGTTGTATCATTGAGATTAAGCTCTCTAACTCATTACAAGTTTCACGTGAAACATTTAAATTGGAAATTTTAGAGTAAGAATTTAAAATTAAGTTGTCCATTAAGCTATATGCTTAATAGACTTTCTTTTGACATGTGACAACAAAATATATACAGCTGCAGGAGTAATTCCATCGATTCTGAGAGCTTGACCCATAGTTTTTGGCTTTATTTCCTTAAACTTTGCCTTTACCTCATTAGATAATCCAGAAAATTGATCATAATCAATACTTTCAGGTATAGATAGATTTTCATCCCTTTTAAAAGCTATTATATCAGCTTTTTGTTTTTTCAAATATCCACGATAATGTGAATTGATTTCTAGCTGCTCATCTATTTCTATGCCATAATATTGGATTTCAGGCCAAATACCTCTTATTTTAGCCATATCGACATTTTTTTGAGCTAAAATTTCCTCTGCTGATCTAAAAACCCCGTCTTTAGCGATTTTAATTCCAAAATGATCTGCTTTAGATGGGGAAATGTTTAAATTAGACATTTGAAAAGAAATTTTACCCAATTTCTCAAATTTGTCCTCAAATATTCTTTGCCTATAATTGGATATTAGTCCTATTTTAATTCCCTTATTAGTAAGCCTTAAATCTGCATTATCAGATCGGAGACTTAATCTATACTCAGCTCGAGATGTAAACATCCTATAAGGCTCAGCAACACCCTTAGTTACTAAATCGTCAATCATGACTCCGATATATGCATCTGAACGATCCAAAATAAAAGGCTCCATATTTTTTAAGGATAGGGCAGCATTAATCCCAGCTATAAGACCTTGCGCTGCAGCTTCTTCATATCCAGTGGTTCCATTGATTTGACCAGCAAGATATAAGTTTTTAATTTTTTTGGTTTCCAATGTAAGAAAAAGTTCTCTAGGATCTACATAATCATATTCTATAGCATAACCTGGTCTAATCACTTTAACATTCTCTAAACCACTGATATTGTTAAGAATTTCATGCTGAACAACCTCAGGTAATGATGTAGAAATCCCGTTTGGGTAAATTGTATGGTCATTTAGGCCTTCTGGCTCTAAAAATATCTGATGTCTAGTCTTATCTGAAAATTTTACTATTTTATCTTCAATCGAAGGACAATATCTAGGTCCTACACCCTGAATACTTCCAGAGTACATAGCGCTTTTAGATAAATTTTTTTCAATTATCCTATGAACCTTTTCGTTCGTATAAGTCATCGAACATGAAACTTGATTATTTAAATTTGTTTTAGTTAAGAAAGAAAAAAAATAAGGATCATCATCTGCAAATTGTTTTTCGAGGTTTACAAAATTTATAGATCTAGAATCCAATCTTGGAGGTGTGCCAGTTTTTAATCTACCAATTTTAAAATTATATTTCTGTAATTGTTCGCTTAAACCTGTACTTGGCTTTTCATTAAATCGACCAGCAGGTGTTTTCTCATCTCCAATATGTATCAATCCGTTTAAAAATGTTCCGGTTGTTAGAATTAACTTGTTGCAACTTACATTGTTACCATTTAGCGTCTCAAACCCACTTATTTGATTATTCTTAAAAATAAACTTAATAACAGGATCTGAAAAAATCGTTAAATTACAATAGTTTACAAGTTTTTCTTGCATATATTTACGATATAATGATCTATCAGATTGAGTTCTTGGTCCTCTAACAGCTGGTCCTCTGCTTCTGTTTAACAGTCTAAATTGTATTCCAGACTTATCGGCCACGTCAGCCATTACTCCATCTAAAGCATCAATTTCTCTAACCAAATGACCTTTGCCTAAACCGCCGATAGCAGGATTACATGACATTTCACCTATGGTATTTTTATTATGAGTGAATAGGGCAGTGTTAATTCCAAGTCGAGCAGATGCAGCTGCTGCTTCACAACCTGCATGTCCTCCACCAATTACTACTACGTCATAAGATAAATCTTTTTTCATGGGGTAAATTTATATTCGATTAAAATATTTACAAGATTTGAGTTTTTTTTCTTAAATAAGCTATATTTATCAACAAAAATCGTGAAAAAGAGGCTAAAAATCAAGCAAAATTGGTATTATTTTCCAATACAAAAATCGTTGAAAATACTGCCTAATATCTCCTCCACATCGACTTTTCCAACAATCATGCCCAAATGTCTTGTAGCTAACCTTATATCTTCAGCCGCTTTATCAAAATCGTTTTTAGTTTTTTTATCCAAAAAATTTTTTAAATGATCTGCGCATTGTACTAAATGTTGTCTATGTCTTTCTCGAGTGATTAAGATATCTTCTTCAGTTATAAATTTATCCCTTAAATAATTTTTTATTTTTGAAATCAACTCATCTAAGTTTAGGTTGTCTTTTAATGAAATAAGAACATGATTAAGTTTTAGAATTTTTGGATCTAGCTTATCTTTAAGAAGATCTGATTTATTAATAACTAATATCGCATCATTTTTTAGTAAATCATTCAAAAAACCCCTTAAATCAATACTTTTAGCATCAACTACTACTAATTTTAAATCAGCATTCTCTGCTTTTTTAAGGGACAATCTTATTCCTTTTTTCTCAATTTCATCTTTTGACTCTCTTATACCGGCAGTGTCAGAAATAATAACGGGATACCCATCTATATTTAAATGTGTTTCAACAACATCTCTTGTTGTACCAGCAATCTCAGAGACTATAGCAACTTCTCTGTTTGATAAATTATTTATTAAACTAGACTTACCTGCATTAGTTGGTCCCACGATTGCAATTTTAAAACCTTCACGGATTATCTCTCCAACTTTTTGATCATTCAGAATTTTATTAATTTTATTTAATACATCTAAAGAATCTTGTTTTATTTTTTTCAAATTATCTTCTGGTAAATCTTCTTCAGGAAAATCTATTTTTGCCTCAACAAATGATAAAATTTTTAATAATTTTTCTCTTAGGTCATTAAATATCTCTGAGCTTTCTCCTCTCATAATTTTTACAGCTTGTAATCTTTGAATTTCAGTTTCAGCAGATATCAAGTCTGCTATACTCTCGGCTTTTAGCAAATTTATTTTTCCATTTTGAAATGCAAGCTTTGTAAATTCTCCAGGCTCGGCCAATCTACAATTTTTGATTTTTGAAATCTCTTTTTGGACAGCCAAAACTACAGCTTTTCCTCCGTGTACATGGATTTCGGCCATATCCTCCCCTGTGTAGCTCTCAGGCCCTGGAAACCATATTATTATGCCTTCATCAATAAGCTCAGAAGTGTTGATATTGTTTATTTTTCGAAGGGTGGCCACTCTCGGTTGTGGAATTTCTTTTCCTGTAAGGGATTTAATCACTTTTGATGCTTCAGGTCCTGAAATTCTAATTATTGCAACTCCAGAAACACCTGGACCAGTTGATAGAGCATAAATAGTCATATTAGTTTTTAATATACATAAAATTAGAAGTTTTTGTTAGTACTAACTAATATATATTTATGATAATTTGGCTTGCTTCATATCCAAAAAGCGGAAATACATGGATTAGAATATTTTTAACTAATTTGTTATTTACTGAAGAAAAATCTCAGTTAGATATAAACAAAAAAGGTATTATTCAGTTTCCATTAAGATCTCATTTTGCAAATTTAGTTGATAACTCCCTAGATTTGGAAGAAATTACAAACAAATGTATTTCTGCACAAAACAGAATTAATTCGGACAGCAAAATAAAAATTTTTAAAACACATAGCGCCCTTTGGAAACAACCCAGTACAGGAAAATCATTTACAAACTTACAAAATACACAAGGAATAATTCATATTGTTAGAGATCCGAGAAATGTCATAACATCTGTATTAGATTATTTTAATATGAAGAATTACGAAGAAGCCTATAAATTTCTAATTAATTCTGATAATATTCTTGGTGGAGATGAACGTGATAATGGAGTTCCAACTATAATCTCTTCTTGGTCAAATCACTATAATTCTTGGAAACATTTTAACAAAAATTACTTACTAATTAAATATGAAGACTTGATTAAAGAACCAGAAAGAGAATTTTTTAAAATAACAAACTTTTTAACATCAATTACAGAATTTAATTTTAACAAACAAAAAATTTTAAAAACCATTGATGCTTGTAATTTTGAAAATTTTACAAAACAAGAAGGAAAGTCGGGGTTTATTTATAATTCAATAACAAATAAAAATCTTAATAAAAAATTTTTTAGGCTAGGCCCCAAAAATAATTGGCAAATTTTACTAGATTCTAAAATAAGACAAAGTATTGAAACTTCTTTCAAACTTGAAATGGAAGAACTTGAATATTTGCCTAATTAAGCTGGCTTGTTCATCGAATTAAAGAACTCAGAATTATTCTTTGTATCCTTTAATTTCGAACTAATGAACTCAATTGCATCCATTGTGCCCATCGGAGCTATAATTCTTCTTAGAACATTCATCTTTTGTAAATCATTTTTATCAAATAACAATTCTTCTCTTCTAGTCCCAGATTTTGTTATATCTATAGCTGGATAAATTCTTTTATCAGCGATCTTCCTATCTAAAACAGTTTCACTGTTACCTGTTCCCTTAAATTCTTCGAAAATTACTTCGTCCATTCTGCTTCCAGTGTCAATTAATGCTGTTGAGATAATAGTAAGAGATCCACCTTCCTCTATATTTCTAGCTGCACCAAAAAATCTTTTAGGCCTTTGAAGTGCATTAGCGTCAACACCCCCTGTTAATAC
Organism: uncultured Pelagibacteraceae bacterium; assembly: GCA_902627935.1. Classification (GTDB taxonomy): domain Bacteria; phylum Pseudomonadota; class Alphaproteobacteria; order Pelagibacterales; family Pelagibacteraceae; genus Pelagibacter. The sequence continues at coordinate 194,328 of CACOLA010000002.1, forward strand.
TTTTCCTGAACTAGGTATTACAGCATTATATGCTCTTCCGAGCCTTGTTATAGAGTCTAAAAGAATTACTACGTCTTTTTTGTGTTCTGTTAATCTTTTTGCTTTTTCAATTACCATTTCAGCAACGGCAACATGTCGTTGTGCAGGTTCATCAAAAGTTGAGCTAATTACTTCACCTTTTACAGTTCTTTGCATGTCGGTAACTTCCTCCGGTCTTTCATCAATTAAAAGAACGATTAAATAACATTCTGGATAATTTTTTGCTATTGAGTTAGCTATGCTTTGCAAAATCATAGTTTTCCCAGCTTTGGGTGGTGAAATTATGATAGAACGTTGTCCCTTTCCTATTGGACTGACTAAATCTATCAATCTAGGGGTAAGATCTGGCTTTTTCTCAACTTTTGTCGTCTCTACTTCCATCACTAATTGTTTGTCTGGATATAAAGGAGTTAAGTTATCAAAAGCAATTTTGTGTCTTGATTTGTCTGGTTCTTCAAAATTAATTTTACTAACTTGAAGGAGAGCAAAATATCTTTCACCCTCTTTGGGTGCTCTTACTGGTCCCTCAACAGTATCCCCTGTTCTAAGACCAAATTTTCTGATTTGGCTTGGACTCACATAAATATCGTCTGGTCCAGGCAAATAGTTTGATTCCATGGCTCTTAAAAAACCAAATCCATCTTGTAATAATTGCAGCACACCTGCGCCTGTAATTTCCTCCTTTTCAGCTACTTTTTTTAAAATAGCAAAAAGAATTTCTTGCTTTCTTAAAGTACTGGCATTTTCTATCCCAAGCTCCTCCGCTTGAGTAATAAGCTGTTCAGATGATTTAAGTTTTAGTTCTTGTATGTTCATGATTAAAAATTATTAAGGACTTAATAATAGTTATAATATATATACTATTACAACTTTTACAAGAGTGTTCCTGTGTTTTTGGAAAGCATTAAAAACATCAGCCTTTTAAGGCTTTTCAGCGTATTTTAACCTAATTCTTTTGCAAATTCATCTACTTTTGACCAATCTGTAAATTCATAAGATTGGGATGTGTCCGTTGGGCCGTTTGTTAAAAACATAATGAATTTAATAACATATTTATCAAGGAAACCATAATTTGGATAATCTACTCTGCCAGCAAACACTCCAATTTTTTTTGGTCTCCAATTAGAAATTTTTAAAAATTTTTTAATATAGGGATTGGTTTCTGGAGTATCTTTTTTTAATTTTCTAGCAACAACATTTACAGAAAAAAAAACACTTTGTTTTTGATCTAAAACACTCTTATTTAATCTAATAAATTTATAGAGCTTTTTAGAGTGTTTTCCATATCTAATACTAGCTCCTATAATTATTTTATTATAGGTTGACAGATCAAGCTTTGTTGCATCATCCAACGATACGATTTCAGTCTCATTATTTTTGTCTAAAGAATTTGATATTCGATTACAAATAGATTTTGTATGTCCATCTGTACTAGAATAAACTATTAAAGTGCTATGCATATTAGAATGCTATGATTTGTTCATCTCTAGTTTTGGCATCTCTTGATAATATTTTTTATCAAGTTTATATTCTATGTCCTCTTTATCCTGCGCAGAACCCTCTGCTTGGGTAAAAGTATATTTTGCAAAGTCTTTACACCAGTCTTTATTAGTATTTAAACATTCTACTGGATATATATTGCCACCTAATTCTTTCGCTTCATTTACTAGTTCATGACCTAATTCGTCTGTTGTCTCTAAACAATCAGCGACAAAGCTAGGTGAATATATTGCTATTTCTTTTTTTCCCTCTGATATTAATTTTTTAACCACATCTTCAGTATAAGGTGTTATCCATTCCTCAGATCCAAAACGACTTTGAAAACTCATCAAGCATTGTTCAGGTTTTATATTTTTAAGATTTTTTGTGATAAGACAAAACGTTTCATAACAATGACGATAGTAATCATCTCCTTTGTTAACAACTCTTCTTTTTTGCATTCCATGGAAAGTTATTATTAAACTATCAATTTTCTTACCTTGTTTTATTAATTCATCTAATTTTTGATCAACTTGATTGACTGAATTATCTATAAAAGCATGTGTTCTATGAAAATTTGTTATCACCTCAAAAGTTGGTATTTTCACTCTTTTAGATAATTCTTTTGCTAATGCGTCTATACCTGAGGCTATTGTGCTTTCAGAGTATTGTGGAAACATTGGTATTACAAGAAGTTTTGTTGCACCAACTCCTTTTTTCAAATCCTCTTCCCAGCTATCGTAAACTTCATTTACGTAAGGAGGAGATAGTAAAAAAGCATGATTGACCTCGACAAATCCTTCGGGATCTATTTTTTTTAGTTCCTCTCCAACAGTTTTTGTAAAATCTCTAGTGTTTGTAATTAATGGAAAGTTTTTGCCGTCCCAAATTCTTGCATAAAGCTTTGCTGATTTTTGTGGTCTAAAAGGTAACACAAAGCAATTTAAAATTATTTTCCAAAGCCAAGGATTAATGTCGATAACTCTAGGATCTCCTAAAAATTTTCGTAGATATTTTCTTAAAGCTTTGGTGGTTGGCTCTGAAGGTGAGCCTAACTGTACAAATACAACTTTTGTTTTTCTTTTTGGGTGTGTGTAATCCATATTAATAATCTTTTACTGTTTTTACCAAATAATCCATCATGCCAGGGTCTGTTTCTGGCAAAACTCCATGTCCTAAATTAAAGATATAAGGATGATCTTTAAATATATCTAGGTATCTTTTTGCCTCTTTTTTTAATGTCTGTACATCGGTCAGCAATATCTTAGGATCCATTCCTCCTTGAATGGGTATATTTATTTCTTTTTGTATTTTCACAGGATCAATTTCATAATCAATACAAATTGCATCAGGGCCTACAAAATCACAATATTTTTTATAATTCTTTATATTTCTAGGAAAACATATAACTGGTGTATTTAGAGATTTTATATATTTTACTAAATTAAAAGTTGGATTGTATATATAGCTTGGTAAATCTTTATCTTCTAGCAGTCCAGCCCAACTATCAAATATTTGAATTACATTTGCGCCATTATCTATTTGATTTTTAACATGAATTTTTAAAAATTTTTCAATAATAATTAACAAATGATCTATTAAATTTTTATTTTCAAAAAAATCTTTTTTTAATTTTTTTTTAGGAGATTGTTCATTTATCATGTAAACTAAAATAGTCCAAGGAGCTCCAATAAATCCAATAGTATTTTTATCTTTTAAAATATTATTATTACTTACGTTCTTTATAGCTTCATAAATTTTTTGAACTCTTTGAACAAAATCAGTTTCTTTTACCTCAGATATTTTATCCAAATCAAGCTTCTCTAAAATAGGACCAAAATTTTTTTTAAATTCTATGTTTTGATTTAAACCATAAGGTAACATTAATATGTCTGAAAAAATAATTGCTGCATCAAAATTATACCTTCTAAGTGGTTGTAAAGTAATTTCAGTAGATAAAATTGGATTTAAACATAATTTAATGAAATCTTTATTTTTAGATCTTATTTCCCTAAATTCAGGAAGATATCTACCTGCCTGTCTCATTATCCATATAGGTTTTATTTTGGTATTCTTATTAACTATTATTTCGTGTAGAGGTGTCATATTAAAATAATATATATTATTATTGTATTAGTATTATGTTATGTGAATAACGTTAATTATTTTTTATTAACATTATATATACAGTTTAATAACATCATAAATCCAATAATATTGTTTAAAATGAAGCTTTTTAGTATTTTACTAAATTTAATGTATTATTTTACAAACCGATTTATTATTGTGAATAAAACCCTTATTTTACAACAATAATTAATCAATATTTAAATTGAGTAATTTTATTAAAATAATACAAATTTATTAACAGCTTATGCATGAGTAATACATTTCAAATTTATTTAATTTCAGATTCAACAGGAGAAACTTTAGATAGAATTTTCTTAGCGCTAAAGGCTCAATTTAAAAATATTAACTATAATGTTAATGAATTTCCATTTACAAGGACTGAAAATCAGGTTCTTAAAATTCTTGATGAAGCAAAGAAAAATGACAATTCTATAATTTTATACACTATAGTAGATAACGGTCTTGCTAAATTTTTGGCTAATCATAGTGAAGATAAGGGTCTTCCGTGTTTCGGAGTTCTTGGTAATCTTATTTTGAGTTTTTCAAAGTTATTAAATCAAAAAGCTTCTCATGAACCAAGTGGGCAATATGTGTTAAATGAAGAATATTATCAAAGAATTGAGGCAATACAATTTACAATGAATCATGATGATGGAAATTTATTACATGATGTTGATAAATCAGATATTGTTTTGTTAGGTGTTAGTAGGACAAGCAAAACACCAACATCAATTTATTTAGCAAATAAAGGATATAAAACTTCTAATATCCCAATAATAAACGATAACTCAATTCCAAAAAAATTAAGAGACAACCCAAAGATTAGTTGTGTTGTGGGATTAAACACAGAAGCATCAAGATTGGTTGATGTAAGAAAAAATCGTATGAATTCACTTAGGGAAACAGATAATAAAAAATATACAAATATTGAAAACATACAAAAAGAAATTGATAATGCAAAAAGAACTTTCAAAAAATATAGTTGGCCCAGCATTGACGTTACAAGAAAGTCAGTAGAAGAGACAGCAGCTTCAATTATAAAAATTTATGAAATATACAAACAAAAATAATCACATTATTCTCGCATCAAAAAGTAGAGTAAGGAAAGATATTTTGGACTCAAATGGTATAGATTGTGAGGTTGTGCCCGCAAATGTTGATGAAGAAAGTGTCAAAATATCTCTAAAAAAAGAAAACGCAACACCTGAAATTATTTCTAAAAACTTAGCTGAATTGAAAGCAAATAAAATTAGTGCAAAGTTTACTAATCATTTAGTAATTGGAGCTGATAGTGTAATTGATTTAGATGGTAATATAATTTCAAAACCAAACGACAGAAATGAAGCAATAGATATTTTAAAACAGCTTAATAATAAAACCCATTTCTTAATAAGTTCAGTTTGTATTTCTAAAGGTGGTAGTATGATTTGGAACTTTACTGATAAAGCAAGATTAACGATGAAAAATTTTTCATTAAAAGAGCTTAATATGTATCTTTCAAAAATTAGCGATGAAACTTTATACGCTTATAATGTTTACCAAATTGAAAATATAGGAAAAAAACTTTTTTCCAAGATTGATGGAGATAAAAATACTATAATGGGATTGCCCGTGAATAAAATAAAAGAATTTTTAGAAAATTTTAATTAAATGAAAAAACATATTATTATTGGTAATCCAGTTTCTCATTCCTTATCTCCAAAAATTCATAATTATTGGTTTAAAACACATGGTGTGAATGGGGAATACGAGAAAAACGAGACTAATGAAAAGGAAATTAGGCAACTATTAAAACAGATAAAAGATGGAGAAATTTATGGAATGAACGTAACGGTTCCTTTTAAACAAAGTGTAATTCCCTTTTTGGAAACACAATCAGAATTGGTTAAAAAAACCAACTCAGTTAACACAATTTACAATAAAAACGGAAAAATCCATGGAGAAAATACAGATGTATATGGCTTTGAGAAATCTATTATAAAAAATGAAATAAACATTAAAGATAAAACAGTTTTAATTTTTGGATCCGGCGGTGTTGTACCATCAATTATTTCTGCCTTGCAACAATTGGCGGTAAAGAAAATATATATTTCTAATAGAACTTATAAAAATGCAGAAATCATCAAGAAAAAATTTAATTTTATAGATATAATAGAATGGGGCAAAATCATAAATTGTGACCTTTTAATAAATTCCACAAGTGTTGGATTAAAAAAAAATGATAAATTTGAAATTAATTTTAACAAATTATCAGGAAGAAAAATTTTTTATGATGTAATTTATAATCCGGTAAGGACAGAATTTTTGCTTGAAGCAGAAAAATCAGGACACGAAATAATAAATGGCAGAGATATGTTTTTATATCAGGCACAAAAAGCATTTCATTTATGGCACAACATAACTCCTGAAATTGACGAAAAACTCATAAAATATCTATATAATGATTAGAATAGCAATTGTTGGTGGAATAGGATTTGGAAAAACATATGTATCAAAATTATTTAAATTTCCAGTATTTAATGCAGATAAAATAGTGCTAAATATTTACGCTAAAGATAAGAAAGTTTTCAAAAAACTAAAAAAAAAGATACCAAATATTTTTAGTAAACTTCCTATTAAAAAAGATGAATTAATAAAAGCAATACTTAGAGATAAAAATAATATTAACATTATTTCTTCAATAGTTCATCCAGTTGTTAAAAAGCATTTAAATTTTTTTTTAAATAAATACAGAAAAACAAAATTTGTTGTGCTTGACATTCCTCTCTTTTTGGAAAAAAAACTTTATAAAAAAGGTGATATTGTTATTTTTATTCAATCAAAAAAAAAAGATGTACAAAAAAAAATTAAAAAAAGAAAAAATTACAATATATTGATTTTAAAAAGACTAAAGAGTCTTCAAATTAAACTCAGTGTAAAGAAGAAAAAATCTCATTTTATCATTAAAAATGATTTTAAAAAAGATTCAACTCGAAAGAAAGTAAAAGATATATTAAGAATTATTAATTATGAAAGAAATAGTATTAGATACTGAAACTACAGGAATTTCAGTTAAAGAAGGCCACAGGATTGTAGAAATTGGCTGTATAGAACTTGATAACTTGATCCCAACAAATAAAAAATTTCATTGTTACTTGAATCCTGAAAGAAAAGTTTCTGAAAAAGCATATGAGGTTCACGGATATTCAGATGATTTTCTTTCAACACAGAAAAAATTTAAGGAAGTTGCAAAGGAATTTTTAAACTTTATTGAAGGAAAAAAATTAATTATTCATAACGCAGAGTTTGATATATCTCATTTAAATCATGAATTAAAAATAATTGGGGAAAAAAAATTAACTAACGAGATAGTTGACACACTTGTTTTGGCTCGTGATAAATTTCCAGGTTCCTCAATAAGTCTAGATTCATTATGTAAAAGGTTTAGGATAGATAATTCAAAAAGATCAAAACATACAGCACTTATAGATTGTGATTTATTAGCAAAAATTTACATTAATTTAATCGATCAAAAAGAGCCTACTTTAGATTTCTTAAAAAAAGATGAAAAATCCCAAATTCTAGATAATAGTAATATTATATATTATAAAAAAGTAATTAAGCCATCAGATAAGGAATTAAAAAATCATAAAGACTTTCTAAAAAAAAATTTAAACAAAAATTATTTTAATTAAATTTTTCTTTATAAAGTTTATTAAAATCGATTTTTTTTTCTAATTTTATAGTGGGGTGACCAGAGTTATGCATAAGGTTAAGAAATGTTTTTTCTAAATCATCATAAATTTCTGTTGGCACATCGCATAAGATTATTTTTTCTAGATCTTTTTTCTCTTTAACACTTTCATCTATTTTTATGATTGTTGCATGAACTATTTCATAATGAGATTTTTTTTCGTTAGGTTCTTTATCTTCAAATTTTAAAGTGGTATTAACCTCAACCATTTTATTTTTTAATGGTTTTGAAGTGATATCTATATTTAATTGATATTTCGAAATAGTTTCCTTAACATACAAAAATGTTTCAATGTCTGCAGTTTCACTTGACATATCTTTGATGTACTTTGCTAGTATTCTAAATTTTTCTGTCATCATTATCTTCTATATCCTCAAACTCACCATCTATAAAATTATTTCTGTTTACCTCTTTTTTTTTAAATTTCTTTAACAAGTTTCCAAACATTAATTTTCTAGTGATTGGAAATATAAGTAGAAAACCCACAAAATCAGTTGCAAATCCTGGAACGATTAAAAGAATTGCTGCAAAAGCTATAGCAGCGCCAGAAATTATTTCATAAGCAGGAACTTCATTTTTCACAATTTGCGTAAATCCCGATTTGATTGTATTTAAACCCTCATATCTCGCATAAAAGATACCAATTATTGCTGTAATAAATATCAACAAAATAGTGTAAAAAGCACCTATTTGTGAACCAATTTTGATAAATAGATAAATTTCTAAAATTGGGATTAAAATTATTGATAATAAGACTGGGTTCATTTGTCTTTAATGTAATTGTTAGTTGAAATTAATCAACATAGTAATTACATTTGACCAATGAATTATAGTTTCGAATATATAGATATAATATTACTTGCCATGATAGCTGGTTTTATTTTTTTGAGGCTCAGAGGAATTCTGGGTAAAAGAACAGGTTTTGAGGGTAAACCACCATCACAATTTGAAAAAGTTTTAAATAATATTCAAACAGAAAATAAGTCAACTCGTAGGGAAAGTTTTGATGCTGAAGCTCAACAAGAATTTCTCAAGGGTGCAAAAATTGCATATGAAACAATCATTACTGATTTTAGTGATGACGATAACAAGATGACTGCAAGCAAACCTTTATTGAGTCAGCATATGTACAAACAATTTGATGAAGCTCTTAAGGAAAGAAGCAAAAGAGGACATTACGCTGAAATTACCTTTATAGGAATTAATTCAGCTAAAATTAAAGAACATAAAATGATAGATAAAATTCTAAATGTAACTGTTGATTTTGTTGGTGAGGTAATAACTTGTATTAGAGATAAAGATAAAAAAATTATTTCTGGAAATCCAGAACAAATTAAAAAAATTTACGATACTTGGGTATTTTCAAGAGATATAAGATCAAATAATCCAAATTGGCAATTAATTGATACTTTAACGTAATTGAACGCTAATATTTCAGATAAAGATAAAAAAGCTTGGAACAAATTTCTATCTAGTAAAGATAAGTTACCCAATAAAGATATTGAAATAAATAAAAAAAAGACTCTAAGATTTAAACATATAGATTTGCATGGTTATAATTTACCTGATGCAAATGAAAAAATTAAACTATTAATTAACAGTGCTTATGAAGAAGGTATTTCAAAGATAATTGTTGTGACTGGGAAAGGTCTTCATTCCAATATTGAAAAAGATCCATATGTTTCTAAAGATTTAGGTATTTTAAAATATGCAGTTCCTGAATTTATAGAAAATGATATTGAATTAATGAATAAGATAATAGAAATTAAAGAAGCAGATATAAAAGATGGTGGAAGTGGAGCTTTTTATATTTTCCTGAAAAAACCTATAAAATAAATTTTGATAAATCAGTATCTTTAATTAAATTATCCAAATTCTTGTTAATGTATTCCTTGTTAATTATGATTTTTTCTCCAGCACGATCAGTGGCGGTAAAGCTGATATCATCTAAAATTTTTTCGATTATAGTGTGAAGTCTTCTAGCACCTATATTTTCGACTGTTGCATTAACCTCTGATGCTATATTTGCAATAGCATCAATTCCATCATCAGAAAACTCAAGGTCTACATTTTCTGTTTTTAATAAAGCCACATATTGTTTTATTAAACTAAAGTCAGGTTCTTTTAAAATTCTTTTAAAGTCTTCGCTTGCTAATGCATCTAACTCAACTCTTATAGGCAACCTTCCTTGAAGCTCAGGAAGTAAATCAGATGGCTTTGCCAATTGAAATGCTCCAGACGCAATAAATAATATATGATCTGTTTTGATAGGACCGTGTTTAGTATTTACTGTTGTTCCTTCAATTAAAGGAAGTAAATCTCTTTGTACGCCTTCTCTCGAGACATCTCCACCGACCCTATCAGTTCTAGCTGAAATTTTATCTATTTCATCTAAGAATACAATTCCGTTATTTTCTGTCGATAATTTTGCAGCTTTTATGATTTTGTCTTGTTCTATAAGTTTATCTGATTCATCATTAATCAATATTTCATGAGATTCTTTTACTGTCATTTTTTTCTTCTTTTCTTTATTTCCCATAGATTTCCCGATCATTTCTCCAATATTAATCATACCAACGTTTGCCCCAGGCATTCCTGGAATTTCAAATGATGTGTTTCCAGACCCTGTATCGCTTACAGCTATTTCTATCTCATTGTCATCTAAATCACCGTTTCGAAGTCTTTTCCTAAAACTTTCTCTAGTTGCTAAGCTAGCTTTTTTTCCTACCAGTGCATCCAAAACTTTTTCTTCAGCAGATTTTTGTGCTTTTGCATAAACTTCTTTTCTTTTCTTTACTTTTTCCATTGATATTGCGATTTCAATCAAGTCTCTGACTATTTGTTCAACATCTCTTCCAACGTATCCAACTTCCGTAAATCTTGTTGCCTCAACTTTAACAAAAGGGGCCTCAGCAAGTTTTGAAAGTCTTCTAGATATTTCTGTTTTTCCAACTCCAGTTGGGCCTATCATTAAAATGTTTTTTGGTAAAACTTCATTTTTCATTTCACCTTTTAGTGCCTGTCTTCTCCACCTATTTCTTAAAGCAATAGCCACAGCTTTTTTAGCTTTATTTTGACCAACAACAAACCGGTCTAATTCAGAAACAATTTCTCTTGGTGATAAAGCACTTACTAATGATTTATCATCATTGAGAGATTTTTCTTTCGGATGAAGTGTTGTTACATTAGAATTGTCCATTATATTTTTTCAATCCTAACATTGTCGTTTGTAAAAACACATATATCTGCTGCGACCTTTATTGCTTTTTTTGCAACTTCTTCTGCGGACATATCGCTTTCTATTAAAACTTTTCCAGCCGCAAGTGCATAGTTTCCACCCGAGCCTATTCCAATTACGTCACCTTCAGGTTCTAAAACATCACCTGTTCCAGAAATTATGTAACTATTATTTTTATCTCCAACCGCCATTAGCGCCTCTAATCTTCTCAAATATTTATCTGTTCGCCAATCTTTAGCTAATTCAACAGCAGCTCTAGATAAATTTCCTGCATGTTTTTCTAATTTACCCTCCAGTCTTTCAAATAAAGTTAAGGCATCAGCAGTTGATCCTGCAAAGCCTGCTACTACATCTCTTTTTTCTATTCTTCTTACCTTTGAGGCAGTGCTTTTAACAACTGTATTTCCCATGCTTACTTGTCCATCACCAGCTACTACTACTTCTTTGTTTTTTCTAACCAATACAATAGTTGTCATAGCTTATAAATGGATATTAAATTTAATAGTTCAAGCCCAGGTTTAGTATTATTGCCATAATTGAATAATATATGTATACCTGTTTTTAATTATGAAGCGTAAAGGTAAAATAAGTAGGAAAACAAAAGAAACAAGCATTAGTGTCGATTTAAATATTGACGGCAAAGGTAAATACAAAATTGACACAGGAATAGGTTTTTTAAACCACATGCTTGAACAATTATCTAAGCATTCATCGATCGATATGAGTATTAAAGCAAAAGGAGATACTCACATTGATCTTCATCACACTACTGAGGATACCGGTATTGCAATTGGCGAGGCTTTAAAAAAAGCGCTAAAGAAATCTGTAGGAATTAGAAGATATGCTCATGCAATGATTCCAATGGACGAAACTTTATCACGTGTTGCAATTGATATTTCAAATAGACCATATTTGATTTGGAAAGTTAATCTAAAAGTTGAAAAGCTTGGCGAAATGGATACTGAACTTTTTAAAGAGTGGTTTCAAGCGTTTTCCCAATCAGCAGGAATTACTTTACACGTTGAAAATATTTATGGTGATAATAGTCACCATATTATTGAGTCTTGTTTTAAAGGACTTGCAAGGTCATTAAGAGCTGCATTGGAGATTGACCCAAGGAATAGAAAATCAATTCCTTCTACTAAAGGCTCATTATAAAATTAATGAAAGTTACGATTGTTGATTACAACTCGGGCAATATAAGCTCGGTAATAAACTCTTTTAAGGAAGTTGCTAAAGATAAAGTGAATATCGAGATCACTTCAGATTTAAATAAGATCAAATCAAGCGATAAAGTGATTTTACCAGGTCAAGGGTCATTTAAAAGTTGCGTAGATGCTTTACGCAATATTGATGGCCTTATAGACACACTTAATGAATTTGTAATAAATAAAAAAAAACCTCTTCTTGGAATTTGTGTTGGCTTACAAATGTTTGCTGATATCGGATATGAAGAAACTGAAACTAAAGGGTTAGGATGGATTTCTGGTAAAGTTTTAAAGATAGATAATCAAGGTGGAAAATTTAAACTTCCACATATTGGTTGGAATCAAATCAATATTATCAAAGATAGTAAAATTTTTAAAAATATAAAGAATAATTCACATATGTATTTTGTTCATAGTTATGAATTTGTACCGAATGATAAAAAGGTGATTTCAGCAACAACAAACTATTCATCAAAAATTGTTTGCTCTGTTGAAAAGGAAAATATTTTTGGAACCCAATTTCACCCTGAAAAGAGCGATAAAATTGGGTTACAAATAATTTATAATTTTATAAATTTATAAGATGAGGTTTTTTTCATTTATTTTTCTCGTTAGTTTTATTTTAATAAACGCAAGTTCTGCTAAAATTCTTAATATCGAAAACAAATTACAAATAGAAGTCCCATCGAGACATATATTTATAAGATATGAGAATGCAGAGATAACGGATTTTATTAATGAATTAAATGATTCTATAGATGGTATGGAGGTAGATCTTTATTTAGTTGGACCAAGTAAATACGTCGATTTAGAAAAAGCTCTTGTTATTGATGGAGAAGATCCAATGGAGAATGAATATGTAAAATCGATTATAAAAAAATATGAAAGAAAGCTTGAAAAAAAAATGCTTCAAGATCCACTTAAAGCTGGAAAATGGATTATTTCTGAAATGAAAAAGATCATGAAAAAAGAAAAGATTGATTTTGTTACGTATATATTTGTGATTAATAAAACTCTGATAGAAATGGCTTCAGAAGAGGATGAGATCATTGATATGTTAACAGAACTTCAATCGATGAATAATTCAGAGTTAATTAAACAAACAAAAGAAATTAAAAAAGAGATAGAATCTTTTGAGGGTGCTAGTAGTACAAGTTATGCATCTGGACCCACCACATTTACATATAATAAACTTAAAATTGGTAAAGATATAAATGGTAATTTATTTTTAAAAGGACCCAGTAAATTCTCAGTAGCGATTAATGAAACCATGACATTAGACGCGGAATTAAATATTTATTTAGGTGAATATAGCAATAAAACATATGGTTTTATATCAGCATGCTATGTAGATTGTTCAAAATTCAATAATAAATTCGATAAAATGATTAAGCCGGTTTTCTCTAAAATTAAAAAAAATGTAAAAACCAAAACCACCACTTCAACAAAAAATGATTTGATAGAACAATTAGAACAGTTAAACAGTTTATTTAAATCTGGGGTACTTACCAAGGAAGAATTTGAAAAAGCAAAGAAAAAAATTTTAAATTAAATGAAAATATTTCCTGCAATTGATATTAAAGACAAAAAGTGTGTAAGATTAGTTAAAGGAGATTTTGACAATAAAACCGAGTACGAAATATCTCCAGTTGAACAAGCTGGTAAATTTAAAGATCATGGATTTAAAAATTTGCATATAGTTGATTTAGATGGAGCTTTAACTGGTAAAACAATAAATTTAGATATTATTCAGGATATAGTTGGTAAATTCAATTTAAATATTGAGGTTGGTGGTGGCATTAGAAATATTGATAGTGTTCACAAATATATAGATGTAGGTGCTGAGAAAGTAATTTTAGGTAGTGCTGCTATTAGAGATAAAAATTTTTTGAAAGAGGCATGTAAAAGATATCCTAATAAAATTGCTTTAGGTTTGGATGCTAAAGGTGGGTATTTATCTGTATCTGGATGGAAGGAAAACTCTAATCAATTTACTTTAGAATATTTAAAAGAAGTTAATGATTATGGTGTTAGTAGATTGATTTATACTGATATTAATAGAGATGGCATGAAACAAGGTCCAAATTTTGCTGAAACATTTAAAGTTTCTGAGATCTCAAATTGCCCTGTAGTTATGTCTGGTGGCGTTTCATCAATAGAGGATGTTAAAAAAGCAAAGAATTTAAAAAACATTGAAGGTATAATAATAGGTAAAGCTATTTATGACGGTGACATTAAATTAGAAGACTTAGCAATGGAAATAAATTAGATGAAGTCTTTTGATTACATTAGTCTCTATCTTCTAGTTATCGTAATGTGTTTTGTGAGTGTAAATTTTTTATATAGAATGTTTTTTTAAAAATGCTCAAAAATAGAATAATTCCTTGTTTAGATGTTAAAAATGGTCGCGTTGTTAAAGGGATTAATTTTATCGATTTAAAAGACGCAGGAGATCCTGTTGAACAGGCAAAAATCTATAGTGATGGTGGAGCTGATGAAATTTGTTTTCTGGATATTACCGCCTCAAATGAAAATAGAGAAATAATTTATGATGTTGTAAAAAAAACCTCTAAAAAGTGTTTTGTTCCATTAACTGTAGGAGGTGGTGTCAGAAGCATTGAGGATATTAACAACTTACTTAACTGTGGGGCTGATAAAGTTTCCATAAATACAGCTGCTGTAGAAAATTCAAAAGTTATTATAAATAGTTCAAAAAAATTTGGGTCACAATGCATTGTAGTAGCAATCGATGCAAAAAAAAATGGGGACAAATGGGAAGTGTTCACTCATGGGGGGAGAAATAATAGTGGTATTGATGCCTTAGAATATGCAGAACAAATGGAAGAGAATGGCGCAGGGGAATTACTAGTAACTTCTATGGATAGAGATGGAACACAAGTTGGTTATGACATTGAATTAATGTCAAAAATTTCTTCTAAGGTTAATATTCCAGTCATTGCATCAGGCGGTGTAGGTAATTTAGATCACTTAGTCGATGGAATTAAATTAGGAAAAGCTAGTGCAGTTTTAGCTGCTTCTATATTTCATTACGGAAAACATTCGGTACAAGAAGCTAAAGAGTACTTGGACTCAAAAGGTATACCTGTTAGGATTTGAGTCTTGAACATGGTTAAAAATAAAAAAAAATTATTATACATCGTAATTTTTTTATTTATTTTTAAGCCACTATTAGCAGAAGAAAGCTGGTATCAAACTGCAGCAAACCTTCACAAAGAATGGGCGAAAACTTATCACACAGTAAGCGATATTGAGAGATACACCAACATTCATAAATCAGTAATTGGTAAAGCTGTAAAATTAAAACCAGGTAAGGTTTCTTTCCCGGGTTATCCAAACCAACTTTCAATGAATGTAAATGTAAGTAATGGTGCTATGGCAGAAGTCTTTGGCGCTGAAGATTTTGCCTATAATGGAAAAACTTTTTATTCTTTTACAGCAGACTATTCAAAATGTAAAAAAAAGGAAAAACAAAATGATTGTACTCATCATTTTGGAAGTGTTCGTACCGAACTTGTTTCAAAAAAATCTAAATGGACATTTAATGAAGGAACAGAAAAATGGATACATTACGCATTTATGCCGGCAAATAATATGCTATTTCCAAAAAATCACGAAAGGAAATTTACAGTAGGGCAATGCCATCCAGACGGACATAAGATAACTTGGATGATGACCATTCAAAAAGCAAATTTAATTTTCACTCAAGAATTTACGAGTTTTAAAAGTAATAATGAATGGAAACCGAGTAGTATGGAAAAGAGAAGAATTATTAAAAAATTTAAAGTTAATGAAAACCATGGAACAGATAGTTGGACATCTGTGAGAATAAATTTTAAAAATACAAAAAAACCAGATGGCAAGCTTAAGGTTTGGATAGACGGTAAACTTGCGTATGATTATGAAGGTCCAACGAATTGGGGTAAAAAAAAACACAAAGGCAAAAGAAGGAACGTGTGCTATTTTAAATTTGGTTTATATTCTAACGCAAACTTAAAGGCAGAAAATAAGTATGAAGCAGAGGGTATGACAGTATTTACAGATTATATGGCAATGGCTAAAACAGAGGAAAAATTGGAAGAATTATTATTAAAAGATAAATGATATGAATTTTTTAGATGATTTAATAAGAGTAACTAGAGAAAGAAAAAAAAACCCCATAGAGGGTTCTTACACAAATAAGTTACTTAGTGACAAATCATTAAGTAAAGCCAAGGTTCTAGAAGAAATTGATGAACTTATTAGGGCTGTAGAAGATAACTCAAATAAAATACATGAGGCCGCAGATGTTCTTTATCATCTTGTTGTTTATTTAGAAGCTAATAACATCCGTATTGAGGATGTTATGCAAGAGTTAAACAAAAGAAGAAAGTAGGAGGATGATAAATGAAACATGTTACAAAAAAAAGGCATATTGCTAAAACATTAACTTGGCGAGTTCTAGCCACAACAGATACTTTCGTAATTGCTTGGTTTATTACTGGAGAGTGGAATTGGGCTGGTGCTATAGCAGGAATGGAAGTTATCACAAAGATGTTCCTGTATTATTTTCATGAAAGGGCATGGTATAATCATATTAAGTTTGGACTTGAAGAAAAATAGTGATACTCATTACCAAATTTTTTTAAATCTATGAGCCATAAATATTACAAGCCCGCTAGGTCAAGATTACAGAGAAGTGAATTAGCTGTTCCTGGTTCTTCACCAAATATGTTTGAAAAAGCATTGAACTCGGCAGCA
This sequence comes from uncultured Pelagibacteraceae bacterium, assembly GCA_902627935.1. Lineage (GTDB taxonomy): Bacteria > Pseudomonadota > Alphaproteobacteria > Pelagibacterales > Pelagibacteraceae > Pelagibacter. The sequence goes on from CACOLA010000002.1 coordinate 210,913, forward strand.
GATTATATTTTCTTAGACTTAGAAGATGCAGTTTCACCTAACGATAAAGTCTCAGCTAGAGCTAATGTTATTAAAGCTTTAAACGAGATGAATTGGAGAGAAAAGGGTAAAAGTATTTCTGTAAGAATAAATAGTTTAGATACTCATTATATGTACAGTGATTTGGTTGAGATAGTAGAACAAGCTGGAGAAAATATAGATACAATCTTAGTCCCAAAAGCTGGAACAGAAAGTGATGTATATATGGTTGATTGTATGCTCTCTCAAATTGAGACTAATAAAAAACTTAAAAATAAAATTGGAATTGAATGTTTAATAGAAACTGCATTGGGTATGTCAAACATTAAAGAAATAGCGGCATCTAGCGAAAGGTTAGAAGCATTACATTTTGGTGTTGCAGATTATGCAGCAAGTTTAAGAGCTAGGACAGTTGTTATTGGAGGTTTAAATCCAGATTATCCAGGAGATCAATGGCACCACGGTTTATCAGAGTTAGTCATGACTTGCAGAGCTTATGGACTTAGAGCAATTGATGGCCCATTTGGAGATTTTAACGATCCAGATTCTTATATTGCAGCTGCTAAGAGAGGTGCTGCAATAGGTATAGAGGGTAAATGGGCGATACATCCCTCACAAATTGAGTTAGCTAATAAAGTTTTTTCTCCACCAGAAGCTGAGGTAAATAAAGCTAAAAGAATTATTGAAGAACTTGATAAAGCAGCAAAAGATGGCAAAGGCGCAGCCCAGCTAGATGGAAGAATGATTGATGCCGCTTCAGCTAGAATGGCAGAAAATATTGTAAATATAGATAAACTAATAAATAATAAATAATTATGGATATTCACGAATATCAAGCAAAAGAGATTTTATCTAGCTTTGGAGTAACAATACCTAGAGGTGGAATCGTTTATAGTCCAGAAACTGCAGAAAATAAAGCAAGAGAAATAGGTGGTTCGAAATGGGTTGTAAAAGCCCAGATTCACTCTGGTGCGAGAGGAAAAGCTGGAGGGGTAATTGTTTGTAATTCCCCTCTAGAAGTCGCTCAAGCTACTGACAAGCTTTTAGGAAAAAAATTAGTTACTAATCAAACAGGCCCTGAAGGAAAAATTGTAAATAGAATTTACATTGAAGAAGCAACAGACATAGAGAAAGAATTATACTTAGGACTTGTCTTTGATAGAGCCTCAGAAAGTATAATGGTTGTGGCTTCAACAGAAGGTGGAATGAGCGTTGAGGAAATTGCAAAAGAAAAACCAAACTCTATAATTAGATCAAAAATAGAAGTTGCGGTAGGAATACAAAGTTTTCAGGCAAGAGAATTGGCTTTTGGATTAGGTATTGAGCCTGAATTAATTAGAAGAGCATCAGAAACTATAGTTGGTTGTGCAAAAGCTTTCAGTGAGTTAGATGCTACTATGGTTGAGGTAAATCCATTAGTAATATCAAAACAAAAACAAATTTTAGCATTAGATTGTAAAATGAGTTTTGATAATAATGCAATGTTTAGAAGAGATAAAGTATCAGAATTACGTGATAAAACTCAAGAAGAAGAAAAAGAAGTTTATGCATCAGATAGAGGTTTAAATTATGTGAGCTTAGATGGGAATATTGGAAACATCATTAATGGTGCTGGATTAGCAATGGCATCTATGGATATGATTAAATTAGCAGGAGGTGAACCAGCAAATTTTCTAGATGTTGGTGGTGGAGCTACACCTGAAAAAATAGTAAAGGCTTTTAGGTTGATAACAATGGATAAGAAAGTCAAAGTCATTTTAGTAAACATTTTTGCTGGAATAAATAGATGTGATTGGGTAGCTGAGGGAATAGTTCAAGCACTTGATAAAATAGAAATTAAAGTTCCACTCGTAATAAGATTAGCAGGAACAAATGTTGAAAAAGGTAATAAAATTCTTAGGGATAGCAAGTTAGATTATATTGAGGCAAACACTCTTGAAGACGCCGCAAATAAAGCAGTGGCAGCGTTGAAATAACAAATGGCAGTTATAATAGAAAAAAATACAAAGATTTTAATTCAGGGCTTCACTGGAAAGATGGGAACTTTCCATGCCGAGGAAATGATAAAATATGGATCTAATGTTGTAGGAGGTGTAACGCCTGGAAAAGGAGGTCAAAAACATTTAGATAGACCTGTATTTAATACAGTTAAAGATGCTGTTAAGCATACTGGAGCTACAGCATCAATTTTATTTGTTCCTCCAGCGTTTGCAGCTGATTCTGCAATGGAAGCAGCTGATGCAGGAATAAAAACTTGTGTAGCTATAGTTGATGGTATCCCATCTCACGATATGATTAGAATTAAAAGATATATGAGAAGGTATTCTAAAAATGAGAAGATGACATTGGTAGGTCCTAATTGTGCAGGAATAATTAGTCCAGGTAAATCAATGTTAGGAATTATGCCAGGACATATTTATAAAGAGGGTAGAGTCGGAATTATCAGCAGGTCTGGAACTTTAGGTTACGAAGCTGCCGCACAAATGAAAAATTTAGGTATTGGAATTTCAACTAGTGTTGGAATAGGAGGTGATCCAATTAATGGAAGTTCTTTTAGAGATATAATTGAAAAATTTGAAACAGATAATGAGACTGATGCTATTTTGATGATCGGTGAAATTGGAGGACCACAAGAAGTTGCTGCAGGAGAATTTGCAAAAGAAAATATGAAAAAACCAGTTATAGGATATATCGCTGGACTTACAGCCCCAAAAGGAAGAGTGATGGGTCATGCAGGAGCAATTGTATCTGCTTATGGTGAAAGTGCGATTGAAAAAGTTGAAATATTAAAAGAATGTGGTGTAACTATTTCAAAGAACCCATCAGTCATGGGTGATACTGTTAAATCAGTACTTAATAAAATTTAAAATGACATATGATGATCAAAATATTTTTGCAAAAATATTAAGAGGAGAGATTCCTTGTAAAAAAATATATGAAGATAAATATATATTATCATTCTATGACATAAATCCACAAAAAAAAGTTCACGCATTAGTCATACCTAAAGGAAGATATATTGATCTTGATGACTTTAGTGTGAATGCGAGTTCAGATGAAATTGTTGGTTTGTTAAAAGGTATAAATTTAGTTGCAAAAAAATTAAAAATCTCTGCTGGTATAGGAAAAGGGTACAGAACATTAGCAAACATTAGTGAGCATGGAGGTCAGGAGGTTCCCCATTTACATTTTCATATTTTTGGAGGTGAAATAGTGGGAAAAATGGTCGAGTGAATGAAAAAATTTATAGAAATTTTTTAGAGATTAAAACAATTGATTCTCTAATTGAGGCCTCACCACCTCAAAAAAAATGTTCAATTGATTTAGCAAATCCAAATGACTTTCAGATTAATAAGTTTTTTTATAAAAATGTTGGAAAAAAACATAAATGGACAGACCGTCTCGCATGGACTGAAACTGATTGGATTAACTATACTTCAAATACAAAAGTAGAAACTTATATTTTAAAAGTCCAAGGTGATCTAGCAGGTTATTTTGAAACAATTTTTCATTTAAATCTTCAAGAAATTGAAATAGCATATTTTGGTTTATTAGAAGAATATCACAATAAAAAATTAGGTGGGCACCTTCTCTCATTTGCTATTAAAAGATCTTTTCAGAAAAAAAATTTAAAAAGAGTTTGGGTTCACACATGTACCTTGGACCATAAAAATGCTTTAAAAAATTATCTAGCAAGAGGTATGAAAATTTATAAAAAGGAAATCTTTGAAATTTAATTTGGTGAAGGAAGTTTAAAAGTATTTTTTTTTATGGGTTGATTTTTTTTTAAAGAAGAAAGAAAAGTTATATTTAAATTTTGATATATATCTAAAGTCTGCCACCCGACAAGATTAGAATTTTTCATATCAAAAAAAATATTTATTTCACTTTCATTCTCAATAATAGTAAAGTTTATAAATTTATTATCAATAATTCTTTCATTTAAAGTATTGATTTTATTAATCAAAAATTTTTTGTCTAAAATAAAGTTAAGTGGAGTTTTTTCAATAGAATACCGATAATAATTTCCATTATGTGTTTTAATTACAAGTGAATTACCATTTGAAACTAAAATTTTATTATTTGATCTATCGTATTTACAAAAAATTTTTTTTGGATATTCCAAAATACAATTTCCTGTTTCAATTTTACCGTTTATATTTTGCTCAAAGTTAAAGCTTAAATTTTTTGTTTCTAAAAGATTTTGAACTAAATTTTTTTTCACTGAGCTAAGTGCAACGCTATGGATATTGAAAAATAATAATATAATTAAGATTTTTTTCATTAAAGGACATCTCTTTTACCAACATGGTTTGCTTTACTTACTACTCCCTCATTTTCCATCATGTCAATGATTCTTGCTGCTCTATTATATCCAATTTGTAATTTTCTTTGTAAAAATGAAGTAGATGCTTTACCTTCAGTTTTAATTATTTCCAATGCAGTTGAGTAAAGCTCATCTTTATCTCCACTATTTTTAGGCCCATCTCCTATTTCTTTTTCATCTGCAAAATTTAAAATTTCATCCACATAATCTGGTTCAGCTTGTGAACTAAGAAAATTATTAATTTTTTCTATTTCATTATCTGAGACAAAAGGTGCATGAATTCTCAATATTTTATTTGCCGATGACATATAAAGCATATCTCCTTTTCCTAAAAGTTGTTCAGCTCCCTGTTCCCCTAAAATTGTTCTACTATCAATCTTTGAAGTTACTTGAAATGAAATTCTAGTTGGAAAATTAGCTTTTATTGTACCAGTTATAACATCAACACTTGGTCTTTGAGTTGCCATAATTATGTGGATCCCTGCCGCCCTAGCCATCTGAGATAGCTTTTGAATATAATTTTCTATTTCTTTACCAGCTACAAGCATTAGATCTGACATTTCATCTACAACTACAACTATATAGGGCATAGGTAGCTTATGCTTAGAATTGTAACCATCTATATTTCTCACACCCTCTTTTGTCATCAGTCTGTACCTACTCTCCATTTCTTTAACTACCCAGCCTAAAACTGATGCTGCTTTTTTTGCTTCAGTTATTACTGGACATAATAAATGCGGAATACCTTCATATGTAGAAAGTTCTAACATTTTCGGATCTATTAAAATAAATTTGCATTTTTCTGGAGTGTGCCTGTAAAGAAGAGATAAAATAATAGTATTTATACATACTGATTTTCCAGAGCCTGTTGTACCAGCAATTAGTAAATGAGGCATTGAAGTTAAATCACCAATAATGGGTGTGCCAGAAATATTTTTACCTAAAGCAATTGGTAATTTAATTTCTTTTTTTTTAAAATCCAAATTATTTAAAATTTCACTTAAATAAACATTCTCTCTTGACATGTTTGGTAACTCAATACCAATGGTATTACTACCTGGGATGGTTGATATACGTGCTGACTCAGAGCTTGTATTTCTCGCTATATCATCAGATAAGTTAATTATTTTAGATACTTTTACTCCTGCAGCTGGTTCAAATTCATTTAAGGTTACAACAGGACCATGGCTAACCTTTTTAATTGTGCCATTTACTCCAAAATCTAATAAAATTTTCTCAAGAGATTCGGGATTATATTTTTCATCTTTATTAGAAATTTCTCTTTCCTTTTTTGTAGGCGTTTTTAGTAAATCTAAACTTGGTAATTTAAATTTATTTTTTTCATTTTCTTTAATTTTTTCTGCTTTAATAAAAGGTAAATCTTCTTGAATTAAATTTTTAATTTCATCCTGTGGAATATATTCATTAATAATCTCACTTTTATCAATATATTCTTTTTTATTATTTTTGTTGAAATAAATAAAAATTTTTTTCAGAAAGGAAAAGAATTTTTTAAGTCTAAAATTTATACTTATTAAAAATAAAGTTAAAACCAAAAAAATTAAAAAATAGTATGAGAAGTTTATTTGAATTTTAATTAATTCACCAAGAAATGTCCCATTTAGGTATTGTCCTACAAAACCACTTTTTCCATTAATATAAAGTTCGAAAGCACTTTCATGAAAAAAACTAAAGAATAAGGTTCCAAAAATTGAATAAAGGATAGCAAAGAATAAATTTTCAATTATTAAAAACAAATCTTTATTTTTAAAAACTATAATACCGGTGATTATTAAAGTGATAGAAATTAAATAGGATATTATTCCGACTGATTGAAATAATAGATCGGAAATATAACTACCTTGAAATCCAAGTAAATTTCGTATTTTAGTATTTTCAGGAAATATAAAGTTGGGATCACTAGGAGAGTATGAGATCAATGATACAAGAAGCAAAAATCCAACAATAGCCACACAAGTTCCTAAAATTTCAATAATTCGATTGATTGTAAATTGAAGTACTTTTTTTGTTATTTTTTTTACACTCATTTTAATGAATCAAATTTAACACTTTGTATCATCTAATTTTTATTGTTAAAATTGATTTGTTATGAAAGTTTGTATTATTGGTAACGGCTTAGTTAGTTTAACATTGGCTAATGTACTGGGTAAAAAAGAATTATTAGTTGATATCTTAGTCGATAAAAAAAAAATTATTATAGACAAAACTAGGACACTAGGAATTTCAAAATCAAATGTTGACTATTTTAATAGTAAAATCCAAAAAATCGATGATATTTCATGGAAAATTAAAAATATCAAAATTTTCACAGAAAAAACTTCTCATGAGGAAATTATAAAATTTAATAATAGTAGTGAGCAGATCTTTTCAATTGTTAAAAATTATGAGCTGCAAAAAAAAATAAAAAATAATTTAAGTAAGAATAAATTTATTAGCTTTAAAAAGATGATGACATGGAAAGAAATTTCAAAACAAAGATATGATTTAATAGTAAGCTGTAATTCAAATCATGAAATTACAAAAAAATTTTTTTATAAGAAAATATCAAAAAATTATAATAGCAATGCTTTTACAACTATAATAAATCACAAAAAGATTATTGATAATAATACTGCTTTTCAAAATTTTACTAAATATGGTCCAATAGCTTTTCTACCAATTTCTGACACAAAAACTTCTGTGGTTTATTCTTTAAAGTCAAAAGATAAAAAAGAAATCGAAGATGTAAAAAAACTTATTAAAAAATATAACCCTATTTATACAATTACAAAGATAGATAATATTAGTCGTTTTAAATTAAAATCATCAAATTTAAGAAAATATTATAAAGATAATATTCTAGCATTTGGTGATTTACTTCATAAAATTCATCCATTAGCTGGTCAAGGATTTAATATGTCTTTAAGAGATATAAAAATTTTATCTGAATTAATTGATGAAAGAATAAATTTGGGTTTAGCTATAGATACTTCTGTATGTAAAGAATTTCAAAAAAAAACGCAGGACAAAAATTATCTTTTTTCGACTAGTATAGATTGGATATATGAATTTTTTACCTTAGAAGCTAAATTCAAATCAAAAATTTTAAGTAAATCTATAAACGTTATTGGTAAGAATAAAATTATAAATTCTTTTTTTAAAAAAATTGCAGATAATGGCTTAAGAATCTAAATTTATTGTATTGTCGTGTTATTGTATTCATCATAAGTATAAGTTGTAAGAATGTCAGCTATTTTATTTTTTCTAATATCTAAATTCTTAGTTTCTAGTAAGACTTGTTTTTCTTCTAGACTAAATGGAGAGGCCATAGCTAATGCATTTATTGTTTCATCTAAACTTTGCTTTTCAAGAGCTTTCCAATTAATTATAAAACCTCTTTTATCAAATAACGATTTCAGATCTTTAAAAATTATTTCAAGATCTGAAAATTTTAAATCTTCTTTTTTTTTGTCAAGATCATTTAAATAAGACTCATAACTTACTTTACATTTTCTATAGGATCCATTGACTGGTTTTTCTTCTAAAATGTTAAATCTAATAATTCCATTTAAATCAATTATATATCTTCCGTCATCAGTTTCTTTAAAACTTGTAATTTTTCCCAAACAGCCAACTTGATGTAAGATTGGTGTGTCAGTATCTAAATTTTTTCCAGACTTTGGTTGTATCATACCAATGAATTTATTGGATTTCATACTATCGTTTATCATTTCAATATAGCGAGGCTCAAAAATATTGAGGGGCACGGTAGTTTTTGGAAATATTATAAAATTGCTTAAAGGAAATACGGAGATTATTTCTGGTAAATCTTCTTTTTTCATAAATTAAAATATACCATATTTAATATTGCTTGAATTAAAAAAAATAGCTTATTATATTAATCTAATTGCGGGCATAGCTCAGTGGTAGAGCGTCTCGTTGCCAACGAGAAGGTCGAGGGTTCGACCCCCTTTGCCCGCTCCAGTATAAGAACTTAATATGATTATTTGGATTGCATCATACCCAAAAAGTGGGAATACTTATTTAAGGTCTTTTTTAGCATCATATTACTTCTCAAAAAAAGGAAAATTTGATTTCAATTTATTGATGAATATTCCTCAATTTCCATCAATAAGATTTTCCCAAAGGGATTTTCTATCATTTAGTGATGCCTCTAAGAATTGGATATCAAATCAAAAATTTTTTTTTAATAAGGAAGAGTTATCTTTTCTTAAAACACATAATTCACTTTGTAGATACGAAAATTTTGAATTTACAACACAAAGTGAAAGTATTGGGGCAATTTATATTGTACGAGATCCAAGAAACGTAATTACATCAATGTGTAATCATTATTCTTTTAACTTAGAATATGCATTAGAAAAAATGTCAGATAAAAATGCCTCTTTATCTGAAAAAGCTAGCAATGGTGATTGTAGTAACTTCACTTTTTTAGGTTCATGGTCAGATCACTACAAATCTTGGAAAAATAATGACAAGTTTAAAGTTCTATTTATAAAATATGAGGATTTAAAAGAAAATAAAGAATTAATATTTAAAAAAGTAATAGATTTTATTGAGAGATTAAAAGGTAGCAAACAAAATAAATTTGATGAAAACAAATTTTTTAATTCAATTCGATCAACAAATTTCGTAAACTTAAAAAATAAAGAGATAAACGAAGGTTTTGAAGAAAGTAAAATTAGCAGTATGGGGAAAAAAATAAATTTTTTTAATATGGGTTTCAAAAATGATTGGAAAAAGTTATTACCTCAAAGTATAATTAAAAAAATTGACAAGCAATTTGAAAAAGAATTATCTGAGTTGGGTTATAATTAAGTTTTATGAATGATTTATTAAAAAAAAAATGTGTTCCTTGTGAAGGTGGTGTAGTACCTTTTGATATTTCAGAAATTCATAAATATCAAAAAAAAATTGATGGCTGGAATATAATCAAAAATAAAAAAAATGTTTTTTTTTTAGAAAAAAATTTTAAATTTAAAAACTTTTTAGATAGTCAAAATTTTGCAGTTAATGTTGGAAAAATTTCTGAAGAAGAAGGCCACCACCCAGATATTAATTTTGGCTGGGGTTATGTTAAAATAAATATTACTACTCATGCTATTGAAGGTTTGTCTGAAAATGATTTTATTTTAGCAGCTAAGATTGATCAAATTACTAATGTCTAAAATGTCTTGTTTTGGAGAATACTAAAATAGTTCCAGTCTCATTTGCAAATTTGATAATTTCTTTATCTTTAATTGATCCAGCAGGTTGAATTACTGCTTGTACTCCAGATTGAATTAATTTTTCAATTCCATCTATAAAAGGAAAAAAAGCATCAGATGCTGCTACAACATTAACCGAGGTTTTCGTAAATTTTTTCATTTTGTCAATTGCAATTCTGCAACTATCTAATCTGCTAGGTTGTCCAGAACCAATACCAACAGTCGTTTTGTTAGAAGCTAAAACAATAGCATTAGATTTAACATATCTAGATATATTGAAAGCAAATATTAAGTCATCAAATTGCGATTTTGAAGGTTTTTTCTTTGATACGATTTTAAAGTCTTTTTTAGAAAATTTTATTTTGTCCTCAGACTGCATCAAAAAATTTTCACTTGTAGAATTAAATTTAAAGTTACTTGAAAGAGAAAAATTTGATGCATCAATTATTCTTAGATTTTTTTTTCTTTTTAAAATTTTTAAGGCCTCTTTGTCAAAACTGTTTCCAATAACAACTTCTAGAAATAATTTGCTTATCTCAAGAGCTAGTTTTTTACTAACTTTGAAATTAAAAGAAACAATTCCACCAAACGCACTTAAAGGATCACAAGCTAAAGCTGATTTGTAGGATTTTATGTTATCCTTTAAAGAAGATACCCCACAAGGGTTTGCATGTTTAACTATTACAGTTCCTGTATTGATTGGAAGAGATTTTGAAATTGTTAATGCGGAAAAAATGTCATTGTAATTATTATAGCTTAATTTTTTTCCATGCAATTGTTTGATATCTAAAATATTGGTTTGCGAATATATTGCTCCTCTTTGGTGAGGATTTTCCCCATATCGAAGTGTTTCAATTAAATTTCCACAAAAAACTTTTTTCTTTGTAAAATAACTATTATTTATTTTATTGAAATAATTTGAAATTAAAGTGTCATAATAAGCGGTTTCATTAAAAGCTATCTGAGACAATTTTTTTCTAAAATTTTGTGAAGTTTTCCCATCATACCTAACCATTTCACTCATAAGTTCTTTATACTGTTGAGTAGAGGTAATTATTACAACATCATTATAATTTTTTGCTGCAGCTCGCACCATAGTAGGACCACCTATGTCAATGTTTTCAATAATTTTATTATGACTTGATTTACCTTTTAAAACTTCCTCAAATGGGTAAAAATTAACTATCACAAGATCAATTTTTTTAAAATTATTTCTAGATAAATCATTACTATGAGATTTATTACCTCTTTTATTTAGAATTCCAGCATGAATTTTTGGATGTAATGTTTTAACCCTTCCTCCCAAAATTTCAGGAGAGTTAGTATATTTCGAAATTTCTATACATTTAAATTTTAGCTTTTGAATTTCTTTAAATGTTCCACCAGAACTTATTATTTCAACTTTATTTTTTCTTAGAATACTTAATAAAGGTTTTAAATATTTCTTATCATATACAGAAATTAATGCTCTCTTAATTTTTTTCATAATATTTTACTCAATTGCCAAACAATTTTTTCATCTTGGTTATTTGTAATTCCAGAAATAAAAATATTTTGATTTTGAGTATATGAATTTTTTTTACCGAAATATAATCCATTATCAATATTTATTTCATAACCTTCGCAACAAAATTTCCATCCTTCATCATCAAGTTCAATTAAAATAGATTTATTATCTTGTGTTTTCATTAACTTAACACCTGGCTCTAAGTGAAACCTTATTTCAAACTTTAAATTAGAATTTTTTTTTGCACCTAATATCTTGTCTGCACCAATAAACTCAAATTTTTCAGGATAAAATTCAATTTCTCTTTCATGAATTATATTATATTTTTTTTTATAACCGTCATGAGAAGCATTTATTTTCCAATAATTTTTCTCAAAGGTAATATTTTTTTTTAAAATTTTTAAACTATCATTTACAAAAAATTTTTTTTGATTTTTTTTGTAATGGCATGAAGAGTCGTCATTAATTATTAGAGTGCTTTGAGCTGCAGTTGTCTTAGATAATTTAATTAACTTTTGATTTAAGCCATCATAATTACCACAATTACTTATCAATTTCTTTCCATTTGAATTTATTTCAATAGACAAAGCACCAGATTGATATTTTGAGGAAAATTTAGCTGATGGTGATCCACCAATATCCATTACTAAGGATATCTTTTTATTATTTAAAATTGCATAACCACCATACTCTTTATTTTCATTTTTAAAATTATAACTAAATCTTTTTAAATATTGATCAAATTCATTATTTTTGGAAACATTATTTCCATTCATGAGGATATCTGATTTATTATTCTTCCAGATAAAAGCGTAGCCCTGGCCCAAATAATAAATAGTTTCGTTAACTTGTTCCGGTATCTCTATTTGAGCTTCTAGAAACCATTCTCTAATTAAAATAAAATATTTTAGATAAAAAATTAATTGTTTAATATCTCTAGATTTAGGAAATCCATTATTGTCTAATGAATAGTTTGATATTTTTTTAAGTAAATTAGTGCCGTAGTTAAGATAGTTTGAGTTATCTTTGTAGCAAAGACCGACTAAGATGATTGCAGCACAGCCAATTATTTTGTCATCTATAATTTCCGATTTATTAATTTCATTCATTAAATGATTTGTCTGTTTATGTATCATTCCATTAAATTGATTTTGATATTCTGTATCACTTTCTTCAATTGTTAAGTTATGATTTGATAACCATGCGATAATTCTTTTAGAAGTTAGATCAAATTCCCAACTTTCAGATTTATATTTGCAGTTCAAATTAATCCAGTCTGATATAATTTTTTGAGTATTTTTTTTGGAAGATTTTAAATCAAGACTAAAAAACCAATAAAAATTATTTAATTTTCTAAAATTTAAATAGTCTATATCTTTATTATGCCATAGGTTCTTGGTTGAAATATTATTTACATCCACTTTTTTTGCCTGATAATTTATCAATGAAGAGAGTAAATGTGGACTTGGTTTATATATTAAATCATAATTTATTCCTCTTGATATTTTCTTGTCATAATAATTAGAATTTAGATAGATGTTTCTTATTTGTTTAAAGATATTAATCAAAAATTGATTAATCAAGTTTAGAGGATTTCTTAAAATCATTTAGTTATAAAGATTTTAGCAAATCGATATTCTTTTTTATATCTCCATTATTACTTTTAAAAATTGTTGTTCCTGAAACCAAAATATTAGCACCAGCTTCAATAGCAATTTTTGAGTTTTCAAAGTTTATTCCTCCATCAATCTCTATATCAAAATCTAAGTTATTTTGTCTTTGAATTTTTTTTAATAATTTAATTTTATCTAAAACTTCTGGCATAAATTTTTGTCCACCAAAACCTGGGTTTACGCTCATAATTAAAACTAGGTCAATTTGATCTAAAAAATCTTGAATTATATCTACTTTAGTTTCCGGGTTTAATGAAACCCCGGCCTTTTTCTTTAATTTTTTAATTTTTGAAATAGAAGCAGACAAGTTATCTGTAGCCTCAGGATGAATTGTAATTATATCGGCACCAGCGTCTGAATATGCTTCTATATATTTATGAACAGGGGAAATCATTAAGTGAACATCAAATTTAATTTTACAATTTTTTTTTAAGGCTTTAATTACTGGCGGACCTATTGTTAGATTAGGGACAAAGTGACCATCCATTACATCAACGTGAATTAAATCAGCCCCAGCATATTCGAGTCTCTTAATTTCTTTACCTAACTGACTAAAGTCAGCTGACAAAATTGAAGGTGAAATTTGTATTTTTTTCATTAAATAGTAAAATTATTATTATCAATATTTAAAATTTTATTGAATTAAAAAATTGATAAATTTGCCTTGATATCTCACTTTCGAGTGGAAAAGAAAGCATTCCCATGACTGAGTATCCTAATAAATATGGCATCAAATAAAACCTAATCATAAAAAAGAACCATGCTACGTAAAGTGGCACTAAGGGTCCGATAATAAATGATGGAGTAATTGGTTTAAAAATATTCAACAAAGGGTTGGTAAACTTGACAAATACCTTCATAAAAAAAAATTGAGAATCTTCTCTTTGGAAAATATTCATTGCTACCCTACCTATTAAAGTCCACATAATAATTCCAAGTAAATAGTCAATTACATATACAATCGGATGAAAATTTGCAGACATGCAAGTGTGTTATATTTGAAAATTTATTGAAATAAAAGGGGCGAAGTTAATCGCCCCTTTAAAAAGGTTATTTATCTTTGAGTAATTACTTGAGCACCACTTGGAACTCTAGCATCATCAACCATTTTTTGAGTCGAAGCGTTAGGTGCTGGAGTCATCAAACTCACAACAATCATCGCTACTAAACTCACAGCAGATCCAAAGATACCAAATGTTAATTGAGTAATTCCTAAGAATCCACTTCCTCCATTACGCACCCAAATTAGATACGCAAAACCGGAAACTAGACCTAAGACCATACCAGCTATAGCACCTTCTTTATTAGCTCTTTTCCACCATACACCTAATACAAGTGGGAAGAACAAACCAGACATCGCAAAGTCAAAAGCCCATATTACTGAACCCAAGATACCTTGGATCTCCATTGCTGCAATAGTTGCACCAGCAAAACCAATTACTACAAGTAATACCCTTGCAACAGTTAGTCTTTTTGCTGTTTCAGCTTTTGGATCAATCATTTTGTAGTAAACATCATGAGAAATCGCATTTGCAATTGCTAAAATTAAACCATCTGCAGTTGACATGGCAGCAGCCATACCTCCAGCAGCAACTAGACCTGAGATTACATAAGGTAATCCTGCTATCTCTGGTGTTGCTAATACAACGGCTTTACCTGCCATGAAAAACTCGTTTAACTCTAGAGTTCCATTTCCATTAAAGTCGCTTACAAACATCAGATTAGCTTGGTTCCAGTTTTGGTACCAATCTATCGCTTGAACTTCTGCAATTGATTTACCAATAATACCTGTAGGTAATGTTGGGTCAATTAACGAAAGTTTTGACATTGTCGCTAACATTGGCGCAGAAGAATAAAGTAAGAAGATAAAGAATAAAGACCATCCTACTGATTTTCTAGCTGCTTTAACGCTAGGAGTTGTAAAGAACCTCATCATTACGTGTGGTAAAGAAGCTGTTCCCATCATCATAGCTAATGCTAATGAAATAAACGCCCAAGGTGTTGCATTAACTGCAGAGTGAGCTTTTGTAATACCAGCTAACCCTTTTGGTACAGTTTTTAAATCAGCAGCAGCATTTTTTACAAATCCATACTGTTGTTCTAGTTCACCAATTCTAGCAACTTCGTCAGCAAGCATGAAGTGAGGGAAAAAACCTGCACCTATTGAATTACTGATCCAGAATACTGGAAGTAGGTAAGCTATGATTAGTACAATGTATTGTGCAACCTGAGTCCATGTTACCCCTCTCATACCACCTAACATTGAACATAATAAAATACTTATTAATCCAATGTAGACTGCGTATTGAAATGGGATATCTAGAGCAACAGATGCAATAGTACCTGTAGCGTTGATTTGAGCTGTAACATAAGTAAATGAAGCAACAGTTAAAACTATTACTGCCATTAGTCTTGCTGTATTACCACCGTATCTTGTACCAACGAAATCTGGAACTGTATAACATCCAAACTTTCTTAGGTAAGGTGCTAATAAAGTTGCCACTAACACATAACCACCTGTCCAACCAACAAGTAATGCCATATAACCGTAGCCCTTAAAGTAAATACCCCCTGCCATTGCAACGAATGAAGCACCTGACATCCAGTCGGCTGCAGTTGCCATTCCGTTGAATACAGTTGGAACTTGTCTTCCAGCTACATAATAGTTACTCGCTTGCGCTGTTCGAGATAGCCAACCAATCAAAGCGTAGATGAATACTGTAAAAGCAACAAAAGCAATACCTATCGTTTTTGCTGTCATACCCATCTGTTCGCATATTGCCATTAAGATTATGAAACCTATAAAACCTCCGGTATAGATTCCGTAAACTTTAGGCAGGTTATCTATAAAATTACCTTTAATCATTATTTATCTCCTTTTTCACTGAAGCCGAATTCTTCATCAATTTTTTCTTGTCTATTTGCAAACCAGAAAATTAGAATCACAAATAATCCAAGAGAACCCTGACATGTGAACCAATAAGTTAATGGATATCCAAAAGGACCAGTAACTTCGTTCATTTCAGCACCGAAAAGGAAGATGCCAATTGAGAATACAAACCAAATTGCTAATGTAACAAATAGCAATCCTCTGGTTTTTTCCCAGTGTTGTTCATTTTTTGACATTTATACCTCTCTTTTAGTTATAACTGGTCAAAACCATACCCATTCTGAAAGATATTAAAAGTATAAAAAATGCCCAAAAATGTTATTTTTACTGTAATTACTGCTTAAAATGTAATTTATGATTAAAAAAAAATTCACATGGAAGGATTTGACCATAAATGATTTTAAAATTTATTTTTTTTCTCTTTTTAAGGCCTTCGTTCCTAAAAAAAAAATAAGAGATTTTGAAGAATTAGAGCAATTTATCCAAACAAAATCTGCCTGGGTTTCTCAAGTAACTCTTTATAGTTATTTAAAGACAAGAATGGGAACAAGATATGTTCTTCATTTTGAAAATGACGAATTTATGGAATCTGTCAATAAAGCTAAATGGAATATTTACGCCGTTTCGCTTCAGGATCTTACTTACTATACTTTTTCATATTTGAAAGTTTATTTCAATTTAAAAGAAACAAATAAATCGAAAGAAATTTTTTACAAAATTTTAGATGATGAGACTACAAATAATATGCCTCTAGATATTATTGATAATGCAAAAAAAAATTTTAATGAAAGACAGCTTTCTATTAATTGGGATAAATATTTTGATGAACTTCCTTTTAATCCTAGTGCCTTATCATTATATAAGTGGGCTCCTATCGCGGATGAATTAAAAACTCTTGATCGTAAAATAGTTTTAAATTCTATGATTTTGAAATGGGATATAATTAAAAAAGAATTTAAAGATAGAATTCAGTTCTAAAGATTTTTTCTATTATCAACTAAACTATTAACAACACCTGGATCAGCTAATGTCGTAGTATCTCCTAATTGATCATGTTCATTTGCAGCAATTTTTCTAAGAATTCTTCTCATAATTTTTCCAGATCTTGTTTTTGGCAATCCAGGAGTGAAATGGATTAAATCTGGTGTTGCAAGTGGACCTATTTGTTTTCTAACCCAAAGTTTTAAATCCCTTTCAAGTTCTCCAGTTTCCACTTCACCGGCATTTAAAGTTACATAACAGTATAATCCATTACCTTTAATATCATGTGGATAACCTACTACAGCAGCTTCAGCTACTTTTGGATGTGCAACAAATGCACTTTCAATTTCCGCTGTACCTAGGTTGTGTCCTGACACAATAATTACATCATCAACTCTTCCGGTAATCCAATAATATCCATCTTTGTCTCTTCTACATCCATCACCAGTAAAATATTTTCCATCATACTGAGAAAAATAAGTGTCAATAAATCTTTGATGATCACCATAAACTGTTCTCATTTGTCCTGGCCATGATTGAGAGATACATAATCTGCCTTCACCAGCACCTTTTATCTCTTTCCCATCTTTGTCTATTAGAGTGGGCTTTATGCCGTAAAAAGGTTTTGTTGCTGAACCAGGCTTAAGAGGCATGGCTCCGGTTTGAGGTGAAATCATGATACCACCTGTTTCAGTTTGCCACCAAGTATCAACTATTGGGCAACGAGAATTTCCAACTGTTTTGTAATACCACATCCATGCTTCAGGATTTATTGGTTCCCCTACAGTTCCTAATAATTTTAGTGATTTTCTGGATGTTTTTGCAACCGGATTATCTCCCTCTCTCATTAGAGCTCTTATTGCTGTTGGAGCAGTATAAAAAGTATTAACTTTATACTTATCTATTATTTGCCACCATCTTGAACTGTCAGGATAATTTGGAATTCCCTCAAACATGATAGTAGTTGCGCCATTCGCAAGGGGTCCATAAATAATATAACTATGTCCAGTAACCCATCCAATGTCAGCAGTACACCAATAAATATCTTTTGGTTTGTAATTAAAAATATATTGATGAGTCATTGAAGCATAGACCATATAACCACCTGTCGTATGCAATACACCTTTAGGTTTTCCTGTTGAACCAGATGTATAAAGTATAAAAAGTGGATCTTCAGCATTCATTTCTTCAGGTTCACAGTGAGAAGAAACATCTTTAATCAAGTTGTGGTACCACACATCCCTATTTTCATTCCAATCAATTTCATTTCCTGTTCTTTTTACCACGATACATTTCTTCACATTTGGACAACTTAGTAATGCTTCATCTGTTGTAGCTTTTAAAGGGATTGTTTTTCCTCCCCTGACACCTTCATCTGCTGTAATTATATATTCTGACTCACAATCATTAACTCTTCCTGAAATAGATTCTGCAGAAAACCCACCAAAAATTATAGAATGAACAGCACCTATTCTAGCACAAGCTAACATCAATATTGCAAGTTCGGGTATCATTGTCAGATAAATTGTGACTCGATCACCTTTTTGAATTCCTAGTTTTTTTAATCCATTTGCAGCCCTAGAAACTTTTTGATGTAATTGTTTATAGGAAATTTTTTGGTTGTCTTTAGGATCATCTCCGGCCCAAATTATTGCAGTCTTATCTTTTTTATCTTTTAAATGCCTATCAATGCAGTTTGCAGAGGCATTCAAGGTTCCATCATAGAACCATTTAATCTTTACATCTTTAGTACTATATTTTACATCTTTAATTTTTTTGTAAGGCTTGATCCAAGTTATCCTCTTGCCCTCCTTCTTCCAAAAACCTTCATTATTTTTTATCGATTCCTTATAATTTTTTTGATATTGAATCTTACTTGCTAGGCTAGCTTTTATCCACTCTTGCTTTGTTTTGATAATCAATTCATTGGGAGCTTCTATTTTATCATTTTTTCTTACTCTTTTTTTCTTTCTAACAATTCTTTTACTCTTTTTTCTTGATGCTCTTATAATTTTTTTTCTAGTTGTAGATTTTTTTTTGGCTCTTTTTTTTCTTCTTTTTTTTTTCGGCATAACTTTTAATTTATCATCAAATTCTACCCATGTTATTTAAAATTTTCCAGCTTTTAGAGTCAATAGGCATTACTGATAACCTGCTCTGTTTTATTAGAGGTAAATGGCTTAATTGCTTATTTTTCTTAATTTTCTCAAGAGGTATTGGTGAATTTAGCTTCTTTAAGAATTTGACTGTCACGGCCACAAATTTTCCAGATTTGTCTGTTTTATCTAAATAAGCTTCTTTAATTACCTCGACGATACCAACTATTTCTTTTCCAATATTAGAATGATAAAAAAAACACTTATCGCCCTTTTTCATAAATTTTAAATTTTTGGCGGCTTGATAATTTCTAACACCATCCCATTCGGCACCTTTGACACCTTCTTTTTTTTGTTGGTCAATGGACCAAACATTGGGTTCTGATTTTAACAACCAGTATCTCATAATTTGACACCGGCTCCTTTTAAAAATGCGGCTGTGTTGTCTAGAGGCCATCTAGGTCTTGCTGGATAGTCTAAATTGTTAAATTGTTTCATCTTAAATTTCTCTAATCCAACCAGCGCAATCATTGCAGCATTATCACCGCATAAATTTATAGGAGGAAACATACTTTCATAATTTTTTTCCTCACATAGATTTTTTAACATAGATCTGACTCTTTTATTAGCAGCTACTCCACCTGCAACGACAAAAATTTTTTTATTTTGTTCGTTAAGTTTTTCAAATTCTATAAATGCTAACTTTGTTTTTTTATATAGTATTTCCTCAATAGTTCTTTGAAAAGATGCGGCAAGATCAAATTTTTCTTGTTCTGTTCTTATATCTTTTGTTATTTTTAAAACTGCAGTTTTAAGCCCAGCAAAGGATAAGTTGCATCCACCTTTATTCAATATAGGTTTAGGTAAATCATATTTATTTGGATCACCTCTTTTAGCTAAAATTTCAATTTGTGGCCCACCTGGAAATTCTATGCCTAAGAGTTTAGCTGTTTTATCAAAAGCTTCACCCAAAGCATCATCAATAGTTGTGCCCAATCTTTTATATTTTCCAAGTCCAAGAACATTTAAAAACTGAGTATGACCTCCTGAGATTAATAAAAAAAGATATGGATAGTTCAATGTTGAATTTAGTCTTGGACTTAATGCATGACCCTCTAGATGATTAACTGCTATAAATGGTTTATTTAATGAAGCTGCTAAAGTTTTACCAAAACTTAGACCAACAGATAAACAAACTATCAAACCTGGACCAGCTGTAGAGGCAACAGCATCAATTTCTTCAATCTTTTTTCCACTTTTATCAATTGCTTTTTTAACAACCCAATCTATTTTTTCCATATGTGATCTAGCTGCTAATTCAGGTACAACTCCTCCAAACTCTTTATGCACTTCCTCTTGACTTGAAATAATATTGGATAAAACTATTGGAAATCCTTGTTCATTTTCAGTTATTAATGATGCTGCAGTTTCGTCACAACTCGACTCAATTCCAAGAATTAAGGGTTTTTTATTCATTCAAATAGTTTTTATTAATTGTACAATCTCAATACAAAAAAGAAATAAATTTTTATGAGTGAAAAAATTACAATTGGATCAAGAAAAAGTAAATTGGCAATAATATATGCACAAATTGCTAAAGATAAGATTATTGAACATACAAATCTAAATAATGAAGATATTGTGATTAAAGAAGTTGTTACAAAAGGTGATGAAGTTCAAAATAGTAGATTATCAGAATTGGGTGGCAAGGGTTTATTTTCGTCTAACATAGAGAGAGAACTTCAGGATAATAAAATTGACATAGCAATTCATGCACTAAAGGATCTACCTGCCATTGAAACAAAAGGTTTGAAAGCAAATACGTTTTTAGAAAGAAATGATGCAAGAGAAATTTTGATAACAAAAAATAAAAAAAAACTTAAAGACTTAAAACCAAATTCTATTGTTGGAACATCATCATATCGTAGAGAGTTTCAAATTAAGGGTTTAAGGGGAGATTTGAAATTTAAGCTAATTAGAGGAAATGTAGACACAAGAATTAAAAAACTTAATGATGGATTATATGATGCAATAATTTTATCTCTTGCAGGAATAGATTTTTTAAAAATGAATGATCAAATTTCTGAAATATTTTCAGTTAATGATTTGATACCAAGTGCTGGACAAGGTATTATTACACTTCAATGTCGTGAAGATGACATGAAGATTGTTTCTTTGTTAAAGAAAATAAACCATGAAGAAACTTATTTGAGAGCTATGGCTGAAAGAAATGTCTTAAAGGTTTTGGAAGGAAATTGTGAAACAGCTGTTGGCGCACATGCTGTAATAAAAGGAAATAGAATTTTTTTACATGCAGAACTTTTTTCTTTAGATGGTTCAAAAAGGTTTTATGAAGAAATTTCATCTGAAAAAAAAAATGCAAAAGAAATTGGAATAGAATTAGGGGAAATTCTAAGAGCAAAGTCTAACAATAGTTATAAAAAATAATATGCATATTCTTTTAACCCGACCATTAGAGGATTGTTCTGAAATAATTCAAAAATTTCAATCATTAGGCCATAACGTTTCTCATCTACCCTTGATAAGAGTTGATAAAGTGAATTATGATTTGAATGTTCTCTCAGATTTTAAAGGCATAATTTTTACAAGTGCAAATGCAATAAAATTTTTAGAAACAAAAAAAATAGATAAAAATCTTCTTTGTTTTTGTGTGGGTGGAGCAACAGAAAAAAAGGCGAGGAGTTATGGTTTTCAAAATGTAATAGCTGCTGAAGGAAATGTCGAGAATCTTAAAGAACTTATTTTACAGAATTTTGATAAAAAAAAAGGAAAATTAATTTACGTAAGTGGAAAAAAAATTTCAATTAATCTTGACCAGCAATTGTTGAAAGAAGGTTACAATATAAAAAGAGTCATCAATTATTCTGCCATACATAATCAAAAATTTGATGAAAATTTTATCAAGTCACTAAAGTCTTATATGCCAGATATAGTTTTTGTTTACTCTCAAAACAGTGCTGAAAGCTTTTTGAAATTTATTAAGGTTTATCAATCGGAAAACCTATGGAAGAATACAAATTTAATGTGTATAAGCGAGAAAACCTCATCAATTTTAAACGAAATAAAGTGGAAAAAGATATTTCTTTTTAATCCTGGTGAAGAAGATTTTTTGTTATATAAAATTTAATTATGGAATTATTTAATAATTTTTCTGAAATTTTTCTATCAGTTTGGAATAAAGGAATTTTAGGAGTAGATATTTTTCAAATATTAATTGGAATAGGAATTTTTTTAATATTTTTAGTTTTTAGAGGTTTAATTAGCAAACTTATAATTAAGAAATTAGAAATTATCTCTAAAAGAACCACAAACAAACTAGACGATACTTTCGTTCAAGCATTAATTGGTCCTGCTAGATTTTTACCAATTGTTTTAGGTTTTTTTATAGCAAGTTATTATATGACTTTCTCAATTGAAGGTCGAGAAGTAGTCGATACAATTAATAGAACTTTAATTACTATTTTGATTTTTTGGGTAATTCATCAAATAATAGAGCCAATATCCTACATTCTAAGTGGATTAGATAGATTATTAACTAGAGAGCTTATTGGTTGGATCATAAAATCTTTGAAAATCCTAATTTTTATCTTAGGACTTGCCGCAGTTCTTGAATTATGGGGAATCAAAATTGGACCAATTATTGCAGGTCTTGGATTATTTGGAGTGGCTGTTGCTTTAGGTGCACAAGATTTATTTAAAAATTTAATTTCAGGAATTTTAGTTTTGGTTGAAAAAAGATTTAAAATCGGTGATTGGATTTCTGTTGAAGGTATCATCGAGGGTATTGTTGAAAAAATTGGTTTTAGATCCACAACAATAAGAAAATTTGATAAATCTTTAGCAATTATTCCTAACTTTCAATTCGCAGAAAATGCTGTCATAAATGTTAGTGAAACATCTAATTGGTTAATAAGTTGGATTATAACTCTTCAGTATGACACTACTGTAGACCAATTAAAAATTATACGAAATGAGATTGAAGATCATATAAATTCAAGTGAGGATTATAACACCTCAATAGGTGTTGCTGTAAGAGTAGATAAATTTTCTGATAGTTCAATTGATATGTATGTCAGGTGTTTTACAAAATCAAATAGTTGGAATAATTGGTTAACAGTTAAAGAAAAACTTGCAATTGAAATTAAACAGATTGTAGAAAAAAATGGTGCATCATTTGCTTTCCCAAGTCAGTCTATTTATGTTGAAAAAAAATGATAGCAGTTTTTTATTTAGTTTTACAAATTCTAAAACTTTATTCTTACGTTGTAATAGCTAATGTCATTATAAGCTGGCTGATTGCATTTAATATTTTAAATACTCAAAATAGATTGGTATATTCAATTTTAGAGCTAAGTTACAGATTAACAGAACCGATTCTGAACAAAATAAGACGTTTTTTGCCAAATTTAGGTACCCTTGATATTTCACCTATAATTCTTCTGTTATTGATTTGGTTTATCGAAATGTGTATGAAACTGTACATAGCACCAATAATTTTTTAGGAAACAAAATGATTTTAATTGATGGAAAAAAAGCAGCTGCAGAATTAAGAGAGGAATTAAAAAATGAAGTAGCTGAATTAAAGAAAAAATATAACACAGTACCCGGACTAACAGTAATCCTTATAGGAGACATGACCCCAAGTCAAATTTATGTTCGTAACAAAGAAAAATCAGCTAATGAGGTTGGTTTAAAATCTGAAGTTATTAAATATCCAGATACTGTTGAAGAAAAAATTGTTTTAGAAAAAATTCAGGAACTCAATAAAGACAAATCTGTTTCAGGAATTTTAGTTCAATTACCATTGCCAAAACATATTGATAAACAAAAGGTAATAGAGACTATTACACCTTCAAAAGATGTCGATGGTTTTCATCCAATGAATGTAGGAAACCTCTCATCTGGCTATGAAAGTTCAGTGCCTTGTACACCACTTGGATGTTACCTTTTAATAAAAAAAATTGAACCAAAC
Source organism: uncultured Pelagibacteraceae bacterium (assembly GCA_902627935.1). Taxonomy (GTDB): domain Bacteria; phylum Pseudomonadota; class Alphaproteobacteria; order Pelagibacterales; family Pelagibacteraceae; genus Pelagibacter. The sequence continues at coordinate 234,626 of CACOLA010000002.1, forward strand.
TTAAGTGGTAAAAAAGCAGTTGTAGTTGGTCGATCAAATTTAAATGGAAAACCAATGACTCAACTTCTTTTAAAAGAAAACTGTACAGTGACTATAACTCATTCAAAAACAAAAGATTTAAAAGCTGAATGTTTAGAGGCCGATATAATTGTTGCAGCAGTTGGCATACCTGAACTTGTGAAAGGAGATTGGGTAAAAAAAGATACCATTGTTATAGATGTTGGTATTAATAAGACTGACAAAGGTATAGTTGGTGATGTGGATTTTGAACAAGTTTCAAAAACAGCAAAGGCTTTAACTCCAGTTCCAGGTGGTGTAGGTCCAATGACAATTGCATGTTTATTAAAAAACACAATTGACTGTTTCAAAAGATCGCAAAATTAATATTTAAATGATTTATGTTTTTTTGCTAAATTAGGATATGAAAAGACCAAAATACCCATATAGAATTGCAATTCTTATGGCTTTGCTAACTATACCACCTATAGGCGCCACACAGTTAGGATGGTACTTGTACGATCAGCAAACCGGCTTTGATTATGGAATGATTGTAGGTACATTCTCTGTTATATTTGCTGCTTGGCTGATGTATGAAAAGAATTGGCGAGAGGAAGATGAGGATTAAATTATGGAAAAAATTATTTTTTTTGGATTAGTAATACCTATTTTATTTTTTGTGCTCTATTTGGGTGGTAATGCCATTATGAAAGGTATGAGTGCAAAAAACTCAAACAAAGAAATTGAAAAAGATAGTGATATCGAAAACTCTATAGATGAGGAAATAAAACTAAGTGATGAGATTGATAATTTAAATAAACTTTTAAAGGAGGGTGTTATAACTGAAGAGGAGTTTGAAAAAGCAAAAAAAAAACTTTTAGATAACTAATTCTTTTTCATAAGCCATAATTTATTATCGGCTAAAAAATAAATCATTCCATTTTTAGGATGTACTTGAATATCCCTTATTCTCCCAATTTTATTTTTGAAAATAATATCCTCTTTTACATTTGATAAGTCATTAAAAATTAATTTTCTCAAAGATTGGTCTTTAAGAGATGTAATTAGAGCATGTCCATTCCATTCGCTAAATTCTTTACCTTTGTAGATAGTTATTGCACTTGTTGCTATAGATGGAACCCAATAATGAATTGCTTTAGTAAAGCCTGGTTTCCATTTAGGACCAATCGGAATACCCGAGTAATTTGTGCCTCCCCATCCTAAAATTTTCCATCCATAATTTTCTCCTTTTCTAGCTTCACCAAACCAATCTCCACCTCTAGCACCATGGTTACTCATATAAACCTTTCCATCAAATGGAGATAAAGTTAAACCTTGTGGGTTTCTAATTCCAATTTGATAAATTTCTGGAAGCCAATCAGATTTACCCTCGAATTTTGGGTTATCTTTTGGAATACTTCCATCAATATTTATTCTAATAATACTTCCAGGATGTTTTGAAGGATCTTGTGCAATCATTCCTTGTCCGCGTTCGCCGGCAGATGCAAAAAGATAATCACCTTTAATAGCTAACCTTGATCCAAAGTGGTATCCTGAGTCAATAGGTGGGTTTGCTTGAAAAATATTTTTAAAGATTAAATTTTTTTTACTAAATTCTGATTTTGCTATTGAAGTACTTGTTTTCCAATCTCCTCTATTTTCTGAGTAAGAGATATAAAGAAAATTTTTGTAAAAAAGAATATCTAGAAGACCACCTTGACCGTGTTCAAGAAAATTTAAGTTATGATTTATTATACTAATGTTTTTATTTTTTATATTTACTAATTTTATATTCCCGCCTTTTTCGGATATAAGTATGTTATTTTCATCAATAAAAGTTGAGCCCCATGGATCCTCTAGGTCAACAACTTTTATAAAATTAAAGTTTTTTGCCTCTAAAATGGTAGGAAAAATAAAGATTAATAATATGAAAAGAATTTTCATATTTACTAAAAAATTACTTCAAAACCCTCAAAGTCTGGTGGGCCCAAATATAAATCTCTATGTTGGGCAGCATTTTTATGTGCAAGCCTAAAAGCTTCTGATTTTGTCCAGTTTATAAAATCTTCTTTTGACTCCCATGTGCTATGAGATGAATAAAGAGAGAATTCTTTATTTGTATCACCTTTAATTAAATTAAAATTTTTAAATCCCTTTACACCATCAAGATGTGTGTCTCTATTTTTCCAAACATCTTCAAATTCTTTTTCTTTACCAAGAACAATTTTAAATCTATTCATTGCTATATACATAATTATTTTAAGATAATTTTGATCTACCTCCATCAACAGCTATAATTTGCCCAGTAACCCAAGAGCTATCATTAGTAATAAGAAATTTTGCAAGAGAGGCTGAGTCTCTACCTTCACCCAATCTTTTTAAAGGGTGAGCTTTTGCTATCCCATCAGCTAATGCCTTATTTTTTAACATTGGTTCTGCAATTTTTGAATTTGTTAGACTAGGTGCAATACAGTTTACTCTGATGTTTGGAGCAAATTCAGCTGCTAAAGAAACAGTTAATCCTTCAACTGCAGCTTTTGTTGAAGCAATTATTGCATGGTTAGTAAATCCTCTTTGTGCTGCAACTGTTGAAAACAAAACAACTGAACCATTGTTTTTTTTTAAACTTTCTTGATAACCTTTAATAACTTCAACTGCTGAATAAAGATTAAGTTTCATACACTTATTGAAATCTTGCTCACTAACCATTCTTAAAGGTTTTAAATCTATTGAACCAACACAATAAGCTACTCCTTTTATGTCTGAGATATCACTCTTTACTTTTTCTATGAATCCGTCTTCTAAAACATCAGCAATAGTAAAAGTACAACTTAGTTTTTCTGAGAGACTTTTTGTGTCATTTACGTTTCTACCTACTAAATGAACATTATTACCAGAATTTACTAGTTGTTCAGCTAAGCTAGATCCGATTGAACCTGTCGCACCAAAAATAAGATATTTTTCTGACATAAAAAATTTTATTAGTTATATTTAAATATGAAGTTATTTTTTATACTGGGAAATCAATTATTTCCATCAAAATACTTAGACCGCTTCAAAAAAGACCACCTGTTTTTTATGGCTGAAGATTACGAATTATGTACTTATGAAAAACATCATAAACAAAAGATACTTCTTTTTTTATCATCAATGCGTTCTCATGCAGAAAATCTTAAAAAAGACAAATTCAAACTAGAATATTTAAAAATTGAAGATAAAGAATTTAAGGATGATTATTTAAAAAAATTAAAAAAAATAATTATTTCAAAAAAAATAAATGAAATTTCAAGCTTTGAAATTGAAGATAAATTTTTTGAAAAAAAAATAAATCAATTTTTTAAAAAAGAAAAAATTAAATGGAATATTATTCAATCTCCAATGTTTTTGAATTCCAGAGATGAATTTAAACAATATCTATCTAAATCAAAAAAACCTTTTATGGCGACTTTCTATAAAGATGTCAGAAAAAAATCAGGAATACTAATGGGCTCAGATGGCAATCCAATTGGAGGTAAATGGAGTTTTGATGAGGATAATAGGAATAAATTGCCTAAAAACATATCAATTCCAAAGTTTCCAAAAATTAATGAAACTAATCATACTAAAAGATTGAAACCAATTATTGAAAAGTTGTTTAAAGATCATCCAGGCAAAACTGAAAATTTTTGGTTAGCTACTGAATATAATGACGTAGTTAAGCTTTTAAATTTTTTTATAAAAGAAAAATCAAACTTTTTTGGTGATTATGAGGATGCAGTAGATCAAAAAGATAATATTTTATTTCACAGTGCTTTAAGTCCTTATATTAACTTGGGTTTAATCACACCTGAATTTATTATCAAAAAAGTTTTAGATTTTCATAAAAGTAAAAAAATAAAATTAAATTCTTTAGAAGGTTATGTGCGTCAGGTTATAGGATGGAGAGAATTTATGAGGGGAATTTATCAAAGTTATTCAAATGAAATGGAAACTGGAAACTTTTTCAAACAAAATCGTAAAATGAAAAAGTCATGGTACGAAGGTACAACTGGTTTACCTCCACTAGATTATGCAATTAAAAATGCTTTAAACCATGGATGGTCTCATCACATTGAAAGATTAATGATTTTATCTAACATAATGAATCTTTGTGAAATTAAACCTATCATTGTTTACAAATGGTTTATGGAAATGTTTGTTGACTCATCTGATTGGGTAATGGTGCCTAATGTTTATGGTATGGGATTATTCAGCGATGGAGGAATATTTGCTACGAAACCATATATCTGTGGATCAAGCTACTTTATGAAAATGATGGATTTTAAAAAAGGTGATTGGTGCAACATAATGGATGGATTGTATTGGAGGTTTATTGATAGAAATAGAAAATTTTTTTTGAAAAACCCTAGGTTATCTATGATGGTTAGAATTTTTGATAAAATGAAAAGCGATAGAAAAAAAATAATTCTTCCTGCTGCAGAAAAATTTATTAAACAAAATACAATTTAGTGAAAAAAGAAAATCTTCCTTCTAAAATCTGCATTGTTTGTAAAAGATCTTTTATTTGGCGAAGAAAATGGAAGTTAAATTGGGATAAAGTTAAGTATTGCTCAAAGAGATGTTCTAGCAAAAAAATATGAATTTAGAAAAATATAAATGGAAAAGTAGAATTTTACTTGTTTCTACACCAAATTATAAGGATCGAATTTATCTAAAGGCAAAAAAAATATATCAAGATAAAATAAAAGATTTTCATAAAAGATATTTAAAATTAATTTGTAAAATTAATAAGAAGAAAAAATTTTCTATTAATTTAATTGGTTTTGATGGAAAATCTAAAAAGAAAATGAATAAGCTTAATTATAAAATGGTGTTTAAAATTATAGACAAAATGCCACTAAGTAAAAAATCTATACCGATAAATTTATCACTGTATTCAGACTATAATCCTAAAACTACTACTCAAGGCTTGGGATTTAAAAATAAGGAAAAGGCCCTCTACACAATCAAAACTATTAAAAATCGCTCAATTAAGTACCAGGTAAATGTCATTGCAACAATGCTGGGTAGAGCAAAGAACCATCCTAACAAAACCGTAGATATGGAAGATGCTATAAAAATATTTGATGATTGGATGAAAAAATATAAAAGTAAAAAAAGTGAAAGTTAAAATAACTAAACATTTAAAAAAAATAATATTTTTATTTTTTCTATTAATCCCCAATAGTCTGAATGCTAATTTTTTTGAAGATATAACAAGCCAAATAACTGATAATCCTAAAAGACTTAGCTATGGTGTTTCCGTAACCGATGTTAACCAGGATGGAAATTTTGATTTTATAGTAACAGGGTTTGGTTATGTAAATTTAGCTTTGTCATATGATAAAGGAAAATTAATCAATATTATAAATCAAAAAAAATTTTCTGATGAGTTTAGAAGGACCATCGGAGTTGCTGCATGCGATATTGATAAAGATGGATACGAAGAAATATATTTTCTTAACACTGATACATATAGCGGTACAAAAAAATACTCAGATAGACTTATAGATTTTGAAAAAGATAAGTATATAGATTTATTTGAAATTGAAAAAAATCAAAGAGACCTTAACTTAACTGCTGGCAGATCAGTTGTTTGTGTCGACAGAAAAGGTGATGGAAATTATGGTGTTTATGTTGCTAATTATGGAGGACCAACAAGATTTTACGAATATACTAATGATGTAATAGTAGATAAATCTATTGAATTAAATCTTGCAAAGATTACCGGTGGTCGAGCAGTTGTAGCTGGGCACATTATTACAGATAAGATTGATGTTTTCGCCGCTAATGAGAGAGGAGCAAATTTTTTATATAAAAATGATGATGGTAAATTTTTAGATGTAGCGAACGAATACAGAGTACAAGACATCCTTCAAAACGGTAGAGGAACTGCTTTAACTGACATTTATTACAGAGGACGATTGGATATTTTAAATGGAAATTGGGGAGGATTTCACAGGGCTTATGTATTTAAAAATGATATATTTGAAGATATAGCTAAACCACCTTTTGATGAGCCATCAAGAATAAGAACTGTCATTTCAGCTGATTTGGATAATGATGGTTATGACGAAGTATTCATGAATAATATTGGTGAACCAAATAAACTTTTTAAAATTTTAGATAATGGTTTAATAGAACAAATACCATTAGACGTTGGTTTAGAGCCAAATGGATATGGAACTGGAGCAGCAGTTGCTGATATAGATAATGACGGTGTTCTAGAGTTATTAGTTTCACATGGGGAAAGTTTTGATCAACCTTTATCTCTATATAAAGCAAAAATAGGTTCTGATAGAAAATATTTAAGAGTTAAACCTTTGAATAGATACGGAGCACCTGCGAGAGGAGCTACAGTAACGCTTATTTCAAATTTAAGAAAACATTCCAAAACTATAGACGCTGGATCAGGCTATCTTTGCCAAATGGAGCCAGTTGCTCATTACGGAATTAGAGAAAAAGAAAAAAATATAAAAATTCAAATTAAATGGACTAACGGAAAAATTGAGGAGCTTTCTATTAAAGATTTAAATCAAACAGTTACTATAAAACAAAAATAATTAATTTAAAGGCTGTAAAACTCTGTTTATAAAATGAATTACCCCATTTGAAACTTCAATATCTGCTGTCACAACCTCTGCCTCATTTATATAAACTATACCATTTACTTTTTTAATTTTAACTTCTTCACCATTAATTGCTTTAAGATTGATTTCACCATTTATTTCTGAAGAAGTAATTTTTTTTGGAATAACATGTCGACCTAATATTTTTATAAGTTTGTCTTTATTAACATCATTTAATAAACCGTAGTATGTTTTTGCACTTATTGCTGCAAATGCATCATCTAAAGGCGCAAATACTGTAAATGGTCCATTGCCTTTTAAATTCTCATTTAAGCCTGACTTAATAAGTGTTTCGTTTAACTTTGTGAATTTACCAACTTCATTTAACTTATCAATCACATTTCCAAATGTAACTGATGGAACGAATATTATTATTAATAAGTTTATAATTAAAAATAACTTTTTCATTTCTGTAAAATATCCATAAATTTATAATTTAAAAAGTTAATTAAGTGCGACAAAATTTTAAGTAAAAATTACTAATTGATGATAAATGGCAATATATAAATTGTTTGATTTAACAAGTAAAATATTATTTATTTATATCTCTTTTTCATTAGATGAATTATTTTAAAAATACATTCAAATTTGTGGCAATATTTATTCTAACTTTGTCTTTTTCAAATATCTCAATTTCCTCAGAAAAGAATTATTATAAAGATTTGATTACTGATTGGGCTAGAATTTTTCCAGATCAAAATAGAAATGCCGCTGGTCCAAAATTTTTTAAATATATAATTGACAAAGAAATTACTTATAAAGATTTCGTCGAATATAATAAGTTGTACTGTGCAGTATCAGGATCACTAATTGATCCAAATAGTGAACCAGATTTTCTGTTTGCTAAAGAAATGGTGACGAATAAAAAAATTTGTGGAAATTATTATAAATGCTGTGTTCCGTGCTCATGTGATATTATGAAGTATTCTAAAGTCCAAAAAATGAAATACCAATTTAAAGATGGTGAAAAAGAATTTTTTGTTTTCACGATTAAAAACCCTTGTAATAAAAAAGATTTTCCAAACAGGGTCAATAAAGATTATTTTTGTGATGGTAAAAAAATTAACAATAAACAAGTATACAAAATAAATGATCGAATAGTGATAGGTTTATTTCACAATGGCAAGAGATGTGAGAAAGGTGAGATTGATAAAGTTAAAAGCCATTACATAACAGGCGAATATTGCGAATTAAGAAATAATACACCTTTAGAAAATTTAGAAGCTGGTATGGGTGATATTTTCATAAAACTTGCAAAATAAAAATTTTATAGAAATTAAAAGCTCGTAAGTATAATAGTTTGATATTGTTAAAAAATTTATTCTAAGTTAAATATAAAATATTGAATATTATCATTTTACAACACATTAAAATCGAAGACCCTGGTTACATAAAAGATCTTATGTTAGCAGATGGAATAAATCTTCATACAGTTGAATTAGATGAAGGAGAAAAAATTCCTAGTGATTTAAGTCAATTTAATGGAATGTTTTGCATGGGCGGTCCAATGGATACTTATATGGAAAAAGAATATCCCTGGCTAATTAATGAAAAAAAAAGGATTAAAGAGTTTGTTGTTGATCTAAAAAAACCTTATTTAGGTTTTTGTCTGGGATGTCAGCTTTTAGGTGAAGTAATTGGAGGAAAAGTAGTAAAGTCTACTCCTGCAGAAATTGGTATGATGGATATCAATTTTACTAATGAAAAAAATCAAGACAATTTATTTTCTCAATTTCCTAACAAAATTAAAAGTTTGCAATGGCATTCATATGAGGTTCAAGGAATAGAATATAATAAAGAAGTTACTTTATTAGCCTCATCTCCTGTTACTAAATTTCAAATTTTCAAATATCAAGATCATGCTTATGGGATCCAGTTTCATATAGAAATCAAAGACACAACGGTTAATGAGTGGGGATGTGTCCCTGAATACAAAAAGGCATTAGAAGATCAATTAGGAGATGGTGCATTAAAAAAATTTGATCAATCAGCAAAAGAAAATATGACTGATATGAATAATTATTCTAAGATTCTTTATGATAATTTTAAAAAACTTTTATGAATAATAAAATTTTTGAATGGACAGGGGTTATCACCGCAATATTGTATTCATTGTTTGTAGCTATGAATATTGGTATAGAGTTTTTTGGTTTTTGCTTATTACTTATATCTGCTATCTTAATTGGAATTTGGGCTTATAGGGGTGGTCATAGAGGAATCTTATTTTTACAATTTTTTTACGCGACAGCTGGAATTATTGGAATGTTCAGGTGGTTTTAATTAAAAGTTGAAATTATTTTAGGAATATAACTTTTAAAATTAAAGAAACCCTTGTTGCAATATTGCCATGAATACTGATCAAGTTTTCTATATAAAAAATTTTTATTTATATTATTTGAGTTTAAGTAATCTAAGCTCTCACCTACCGTTGGGTACAAAGCACAACTATTTTCAATATCTTTTATTTCACTTATATCGATGACCTCACAATCGATAGAATTATTTTTTAATCTTTGTTCCTGATCTTTGATAAGAAGAGATTTAAACTTCAATACTTTTTCATTTAATTTGATAGATCTATTTTCATTTTTATTTGAAATTAAATAAATCTTTTTAAATTTATCATTCTTAAAATCAGTGATTTCAAAAGAGAGATTATTTTCAAAAATCAATAAATTTTTATTTTCAATATTTTGAGGATTGTTAAAATTTTTTTTGATTATTGAGTAAGTTTTTTCAGATATTTTTGGGGGTGCGCTTTCATTCAATTTAATATTGTCAAATCTGTTATTAGTGAATTTTTTGATATTCCATTCACTTGCCAAGTAATGTTTTCCTTGGGTTTGAATACCGGCAACCCATCTCCATCCAAGGGTATTTGATGCGGTATCTCCATCGAAAAGGTACTGCATAAAAAATTCAGCACCTAATTGCCAAGGTAATTCTAAAGTAAAAATCCAAATGCTAGCAAACCACATTCTTGAGTGATTATGCAAGTAATTGTTTTGTTTTAATTCGTTTACCCATGTATTAAAACATTCTATTCTTGTCTTACCTTCAATCGCATTTAAGTAATTTTCATTATTTTTATAATCATTTCTCAATTGTTTTAATTCAATTAAATAATCTAACCAAACATTAGGTCGCAATTCTAGCCAGCCTTTCCAATATGTTCTCCATAAAACTTCCTGAATAAATTTTTCATTTTTTGAAAAAGAAAATTTGTTAAGTGATTTTTTAATTACTTCCTCTTCGCTTATAATACCGTGAGTTATGTAAGGTGACAGACATGAAATGTTTGATCTATTTTCTGGTCCAAAATCAAAGTTTCTTAACTTTGCGTAGTCCGAAAGATTTTTTTCAATAAAATGACTTAATTTTTCAATGGCTTCTTTTCTCGAACTTTTAAATTCCATCACATTATGACCTTAATTTTTTTTTGTGATAATTAATAAATCTCTCAATATTAGATTTATTAAAATTTTTATTTTCCTCAAAAGAAACTTTTTTCACTGAATAAGCTGAGCTTTTAGTTTGTCTAGAAATGATTATTATGTTACCCTTATAAAGTTTAAGTTTTATTGATCCGTTAACCTTATTTTTTTTAAAATCTATAATTTTCTGAAGTTTAATTCTTTCTTTTGAATACCAGTAACCATTATAAATCAGTTCTGCGTATCTAGGCATTATTTGCTCTTTTCTATGCATGGTTTTTTTATCTAAATTTATCGATTCTATTGCTCTGTGAGCCTGGATTAATAATGTACCACCAGGAGTTTCGTACACACCTCTTGATTTAATCCCAATAAATCTATTTTCAACCAAGTCCACTCTCCCTATTCCATTCTTTCCAGCAAGTTGATTAAGTTTATCTAATAACTTTGATGGAGATAATTTTTTTCCATTAATTCCTATTGGATTACTATTTTTAAAATTAATTGTTACAAATGAAGGCTTGTTTGGAGCTTTCTCAGGAGAGGTGGTTCTTTGAAAAATGAATTCTGGAGCAGAATTTTTAAGATTTTCTAACACTTTGCCTTCAGTTGATGTGTGAAACAAATTATCATCAACCGAAAAAGGTGGGGCACCTTTTTTGTCTTTCGGAATTTCTATCTTATGTTTTTTTGCGTAGTTTATTAAATCAGTTCTAGACTTTAATTTCCAAATTCTCCAAGGAGCTAAAATTTTTATATTAGGCCCAAAATAATGATATCCAAGTTCAAATCTAACCTGGTCGTTTCCTTTACCTGTTGCACCATGACATACAGCAAATGCTTTAAATTTTTTTGCTATTCTTATTTGATCTTTTGCAATTAGCGGACGGGCAATTGAGGTTCCTAATAAATAAATTCCTTCATAAATTGCATGTCCTCTCACCATTGGGTAGACATAATTCTTAACAAAATCATCTTTTAAATCTTGAATAATGATATTTTTAACACCAAATTTTTTTGCATTACGCAATATTTTTTTTTTATCAATTTTTTGACCTATATCTGCTGTGTAACAAATAATCTCAGCATTATAATTTTCTTGAAGCCATTTTAAAATTATAGATGTATCCAAACCTCCGGAGTAAGCTAATACAATTTTTTTTTTTGATTTCATTTACTAGCTGCAGGCTTTTTTCGCAGCGTTGTAAGCTTTTGTAAAACCCAATAGTGAGTAATGATCAATAGTTTGAGATCCCTTTTGATTATACCCTGTTATCATTATTCTTGATCCCTTTTTCATTATTTTTACCATTTTTTTCTCAATTTTATTATCAGCAATCCAAGCAAAGCCTTGTTGAACAATATCAAATTTAATTTTATTTTTTCCAGATGTTGCAGTAACAGTATTTTTTTTATTAAAATCATAACCAGGACTTGTACTTATTTCATCTTTAATTTTCTCACTAGGTCTAAAAGTTACAAATAATCTAGCCTCTCTTTTATTTGACTTCGGTGCTTGTAAAACAGGAGAAGATTGGGCAAAACACACGGTACCAGACGGCTCAACTGTAACCATGGTTTTCCAGTCTTTAAATTTTCCTATTTGTTTGAGTTCTTCAGCATTTACTGATTGAAAAGTAATTAAAAAAAAAGCCGAAAGTAAAATATTAATTTTTTTAATCATGGACAAGGATTAGGATAAATTTTTTGAATTTCATTGATTTCAGCAATAATTTCATCTGTTAATTTTATATTTACACTTTCTATATTAGTTTTCAACTGGTCCATTTTTGTTGCACCGATTATTACGGAAGTTACAAATGGTTGTATCTCTAAAAATTTAAGTGACATCTGTGCTAAATCTAATTTATTTTTTTTTGCTATTTCAAAATAAGCGTTTATTGCTTTCTCTGAGTTAGGTTTATTATATCTAGTCCAAAAATCTTTATGCAGTTCTATCCTCGATCCTTTAGGTAATTGATTATTTCTATATTTTCCTGATAAATATCCACATGCAAGTGGAGAATAGGCTAAAAGTCCAGCTTTTTCTCTCACGGATATTTCAGCTAGACCAACCTCGTAAGATCTATTCAATAAATTATAGGGATTTTGTACCGAAAGCATTCTTGGAAGATTGTTTTTTTCAGAAATTTCTAAAAACTTTGATAATCCCCATGGTGTCTCATTTGAAAGACCAACATATCTTATTTTTCCTTGTTGCTTAAATTTATCAAGATTTTCTAAGATATCTTCAAATTTAGTCCATTCATCATCATTATTGTGCTCATAACCTAATTTTCCGAAAAAGTTTGTATTTCTTTCTGGCCAATGAAGTTGATACAAGTCAATATAATCTGTCTTTAATCTTTTTAAACTTCCCTCCAAAGCTTCTGTGATATTTTTTTTTCCAAATTGATTTCCACCACCCCTTACATATTCTCTCATTGGCCCACATACTTTTGATGCAAGAATTATTTTTTGTCTCTTCTTATTTTTTTCGAACCAATTTCCAATTATTTCCTCAGTTCTTCCAAAAGTCTCTTCCCTAGGAGGAATAGAATAAATTTCTGCCGTATCCCAAAAATTTACACCTTGATCTAGAGCAAAACTCATCTGCTGAAACCCTTCTTCTTGAGTATTTTGTTCACCCCAGGTCATAGTGCCGAGACAAATTGTACTCACATCAATATCAGTATTTCCTAATTTTTTGTAATTCATTGAGGATAATTGTCTTAATTTTTATTTATCTTTTAAGGTATCTTGAATAATTAGTAAAAGACTATTATATATTTTAAATCATGGAATTTAATAAAAAGGAAATTTTAAACAGAGCCAAAGTTGCCCAACAATCTACAGCAGTAATGGATGAGGGCTTAAGAGCCTATATGCTTAAAGTATATAACTACATGGCAACTGGGATTTTATTAACAGGCATTATTGCACTACTTACTTTTAAACTATCTGTAGTTACAAATGATGCTGGGTCTATCGTTGCTCTTACTCAAATTGGAAATGCAATTTACATGTCAGGTCTTAAATGGATAGTAATGTTGGCCCCTTTAGGAATTGTTTTTTACATGAGTTTTGGAATAAATAAAATGAGTGCTTCAAAAGCTCAAACTACCTTTTGGGTGTTTGCTGCTTTAATGGGATTGTCCTTATCATCAATTTTGCTCGTTTACACTGGTATGAGTATCACGAGAGTATTTTTTATTTGTTCAGCTACTTTTGGGGCTATGAGTATTTACGGTTATACCACAAAAAGAGACCTTACTAAACTTGGATCTTTTCTTATGATGGGATTAATTGGAATTATAATCGCTTCGATAGTTAATATTTTTATGAAGTCGTCGATGATGTATTTTGTTATTTCAATTTTAGGTGTTCTTATTTTTGTTGGTCTAACAGCTTATGATACTCAAAAAATAAAAAATATGTATGTAGCTAATGAGGATGGTGAAACTATGGGTAAAAAAGCTGTGATGGGAGCTTTAACACTATACCTTGATTTCATAAATTTATTCATAATGCTTCTAAGGCTATTCGGGCAAAGAAGATAAATATTTTTACTAAAGTTTTTTCCAATTAGTATTTTTTATTAAGTTTTCTAATCCAATTGAATTCTTTAGAACTTTTCCATTTGTATCAGTAATAAGATATTTAAAATTTTTATTTTTAGGTTTAAAATTTTTACAAATTTTATATAAAGCATTTTCTGTTGCATTCTTAAATACACTAAAACTAACCTGTTTACTTGAAATACTTAACCCATAATCTTTCCATGAACCTTCGGAAACCATCTTTGCATATAAATTTAATATTATTTTCAGCTCTTCTTTTTCAAAAAAATGTTTTTCTTCAATTTTATTATGAGTATTATTAATAACTAATTTTAGATTATTATTCATTAGTCTTATATTTATTGATTAAACCAATTTGAAAAGCTGTAAAAATAATTGTTATAGGCAACATTCCCCACACTTTAAAATTTACCCAAAATTCCTCTGATTGAGTTCTCCATATTATTTCATTAAGCAAAGCAAGCCCAAAGAAAAAAATTATCCATCGTTTATTAAGTATCTCCCATCCAAGATCTGATATGAGAATTGAATTCCCTATTATTCTTTTCAAAATGGGTTCTTTTGAAAAATATTTTCCAAATAACAAAACAAGAGCGAACAAAATGTTAATTATTGTTGGTTTTATATAAATGAATACTGGGTCTTTAAAATAAATAGTTAAACCTCCAAAAAATGTGATCAATATTCCACTTATTAGTGGCATTGGAGGTATTTTTTTTTCAAATATCCAAACTATAATTAATGAAATTAATGTCGCAACAATGAGAGGTGGAATTGCCACTGATAAATCTTTGTTATTGTCATAATAATAGAAAAAAAATATTGCTAGGGGACCAAAATCTGTGAGAAATTTCAAAAAAGATTTATTCACAAAAAGATATTAACATAATTAACGCTGTCTAAAAACTTTATATTTTTTCTTATTGATTTTTATTTTTAAATACCCATACTAATAGTATGTCAATTCAAAAAGCAAAATTTTCAATTGGAGATATAGTAAAACATAAGCACTTTGAGTTTAGGGGAGTTATTTACGATGTAGATTTTGAATTTAATAATTCAGAGGAGTGGTATCAATCAATCCCAAAAAATGTTAGGCCAAGAAAAGATCAACCATTTTATCATTTATTAGCTGAAAACGACGAGATAACTTATGAGGCATATGTATCCGAACAAAACCTTTTAATGGACGATTCTGGAGAACCTATTAAACATCCTTTAATTGAGGAGATTTTTTCAGGCAAAAAGGGCTCTAGTTATTTTAAACCATCGAACTAAGCTATCATCATTTAAACACAATTAATTCAAATCTTAGACAAATAAATGAGCTTATATTAATCATACCTGATCAAGAGTGTGAAATTATACCCTCATTATTATCTCCCTCTACATTCTTGATCAGTTAAATCTTTCATATTAAAATCTTTGAATAATAACTTATGTTAAAAATTTTAAAACCAAGTAAAATCTTTTTGTTTACATCCAAGGCACCTAAATATGTGCTGTTGTTATTTATTTTAGTTTTTTCAATTGGTTTGCTTGAGGCTTTAATTTTGTCTCCAGAGGATTATAAACAAAGCCATTCTGTTAGAATAATGTACGTTCATGTCCCCGCAGCTTGGATTTCCTTAGGAATTTTTTCCTCCATAACTATTTTATCTTTAAGTGGATATATATTCAAAAATAAAAATTTTTTTTTAATTGCAAAAAGTTTAGCTCCATCAGGTTTATTATTTAATATTATTGCACTTGTTACTGGTTCAATATGGGGAAAACCAACTTGGGGAACCTGGTGGGCTTGGGATGCACGAATTACATCAATGTTAATTTTAGCAATTTTTTATTTAATATATCTAATTGCATGGAGAATTTATCAAAATAAAGAACTAGTCTTCAAGATCACAACCATTATTACAATTTTTGGAATTATCAATGTTCCTATCATTAAATACTCGGTTGAATGGTGGAATACTTTACACCAACCTGCTTCTGTAAACATTTTGTCAAAATCTTCAATTCATTCTTCAATGTTATTTCCATTGATTATTATGACTGCGGCATTTGCTCTATTTTCAGTACTGATTTTTTTAATGAAATATAATACAGAACTGATAAAAATTAAAAATAAAGGCTTAGACAGATTATGATTATTGAAATTTTACATATGGATGGATATGGACTGTACGTTTGGTCTTCATTTTCATTTACTATGATAAGTTTCTTTATTTTGTATTTAGTTATTAAAAAACAGTTTGTTAAAGAAAGAGATAAATTTGTTACTAAATATGGGACCCTAAACTCTAAAAAAGCAGAAATTGCAAGATCTCAAACTATCAATAAAGAAATTTTATCTAACACACAGAGTATTTAACTTTTAATCCATGTATGGTCGTAAAGTTAAATTGAGATTTTTTTTTGTAACTCTTATTTTATTAATATTAATATTAACAACTTTCTTAGTTTTAAAATCTTTAGAGGAAAATGTGGTTTACTTTAAATCACCGTCTGATGTTAAAGTTTTAGAGGAATTAGAAAATAAGAAAATAAGAATTGGTGGGATGGTTAAAGAAAAATCAATTAAAATTTCAAATCTTGGTGTTAATTTTATAATTACAGATTTTAAAAATGAGATTAACGTGACCTATTCAGGTGCAGTTCCTAATCTTTTTACAGAGGGGAAAGGGGTTGTAGCAGAGGGATATTTAAAAGATGAGAATTTTTTTGAAGCATCAAAAATTTTAGCTAAACATGATGAAAATTATATGCCTCCAGAAGTTAAAGAGGCTTTGGATAATAAATAAATGATTTACAGCTCAATTGGATATTATGCATTAATTTTTGGGATGATTATATCATTTCCTATAATTTTTTTTTCTATAAAAAATTTAAGGAATGCAAAAATTCTTGATAATAAGATAATTAATTTTTCATTTATTCAATTACTATTGGTAATTATTAGTTTCTTAGGACTGATACTTTCCTTTGTCTACTCTGATTTTAGCAATGAAACAGTTTTTAATAATTCTCACACAACAAAGCCATTATTTTATAAAATTTCTGGAACTTGGGGCAATCATGAAGGAAGCTTATTGCTTTGGTTGCTAGTTTTAACTTTATTTATTTTTATTTTTTTAATTAGGTCAAATGGATTATTAAAAAATTACAGAATATTGACTGTAATGTTTCAGCAAATAATTATATTAGGTTTTTTTGTTTTTTTAATAAAATCATCAAATCCTTTTAATTATATTTTTCCAGTTCCTGATGAGGGATTAGGTTTGAATCCTATTTTGCAAGATCCAGCTCTTGCAATTCATCCACCTATTTTATATTTGGGTTATGTTGGGTCATCGATAATTTTCTCAAGTGTGTTGGCAGCAACTTCTTTAAATTATATTTCAAAGACTTGGGCCACTCACATTAAGAGGTGGGTATTGGCCTCATGGATATTTTTAACACTAGGAATTTTATTAGGATCAATTTGGGCTTATTATGAATTGGGTTGGGGTGGTTTTTGGTTTTGGGATCCAGTTGAAAATGTTTCTTTAATGCCATGGTTGGCATTAACTACTTTGTTACATTGTGTTTTAGTTTTAGAAAAAAGATCTACTCTAAGCTCATGGATTATAATTTTATCTATAGCAACTTTTACTTTGAGTATGAGTGGAACTTTTTTAGTCCGTTCAGGAATTCTAAATTCCGTCCACACATTTGCCAATGACCCTGAAAGGGGTTTATTTATATTAATTTTTTTACTTATATTAATCTTAATCTCTTTTATTATTTTTTTAATTTTTCATAAAAATGAAAAAAAAAAATTAATTTCTTTTTCATTTCTAAGCAAAGAAACTTCTATATTAATAAATAATTGGTTTATGATGTATTTTTTATCTGTTATTTTAATAGGTACTATTTATCCAATATTTTTGGATGTGATATCCTCAGAAAAAATTTCTGTTGGTCCACCATTCTATCATAAATTGATTGTTCCTTTCCTTATTCCATTTTTAATTTTTATGGCACTAGGATCTCAACTAAGATGGATTAGATCAAATTTAGATGGAAAATTATATTTAATTATTTTTTTTATTTTATCCTTGTCCATGTCAGCTTTAATTGTAAAATATTTAAGTATAGACTATTTAATAAATACCATTCTAATCGGGAGTGCATTCTATTTATTTTTTGTAACTATAAGAGATTTTTTTCAAGAAAAATTTGCCAATATTTCTCAAACCATATCTCATTTTGGTTTTAGTTTACTAATATTGAGCATTTTATTTAATAATATTTTTTCCAAAGAAATAATTACAAATTTGAAAGTTGGTGAAAAGTTTAAAAATGAAAAATTTCAAATTGTATTTGATGATTTAAAAAAATTTGAAAAAAAAAATTATGTATCTTTTAAAGGATATTTTTTAATAAAAGAAAATGAATTTGAGGATAAACTAGAACCTGAATTGAGAGTTTATAATCAGCCAAATATTACAACTAGTGAAGCAGATATAAAAACTTCATTTTTAAATGACAAATTTATTACTATGAATACTGTACAAAATGAGGAGCACTTTAATATAAGATACCAGGTAAAACCTTTTATGCTATGGATATGGATTTCAGTTATATTAATATCTTTTGGAGGAACCATAAGCTTACTTAAAAAAAAGGGTACATGAAAAAAAAACTAATTTCCTTCGCAGTTTTTTTGTCTTTCGTATTTGTATTTATTATTTTTTTCAAAGGTTTGAATAAATCAAATCAATATGAGCCAAAAAGTAATATTTTAAATATTCCAGAATTTACCACAATTACTTTTTTTAATAAGAAAGAAATTAATTCAAATAATATTTTTAATCAGAATAAATTTTATTTACTCAATATTTGGGCCTCATGGTGTTTGCCTTGTAAAGATGAACACTCTCTGTTGTTAAATTTGAGTAAAAATGATAAATTAGATATAATAGGACTTAATTATAAAGACAATCAAAGAAACGCAAAAAAATTTATTAATGAACTAGGAAACCCATACAAAAAAATTTTACTTGATAAAGATGGAACTACGGCAATTGAATGGGGTGCATTTGGTGTTCCTGAGAGTTTTTTGATTTACCAAAATAAGATTATTAAGAAATTCATTGGTCCACTTGATAAAAATTCCTACGAGGAAATTGTAAAATTAATACAATGAAAATGATAAAATCTACATTAATTATATTATTGTTTTTTTTTAATTTAAACCCAATTAAAGCAGATGAAAATGAATTGCAGAATAAAATAGCAAAAAATTTGAGGTGTCTAATTTGTCAGGGTCAGTCAGTCTATGATTCTGATTCTGAATTTGCAAATAGTGTAAAGTTAGTTATTAAAAAAAAATTACAGGAAGGTTCTTCGGAGGATCAAATTTATAATTTTTTAACGACAAAATACGGTGAATGGATTTTATATGATCCCAAATTTAATAAAAATACTTATTTCTTATGGCTTTTACCTCTATTGATATTTTTATTTGGTGGTGCAATAATATTTAAAAAATTAATAAAATAAAAATTAATCAGGAAAATAAAATCATGATATCGAAAAAACTGAATTTGTTATTCCTAATCATATTAATGCTCACAAATTCAACTGTAGCTGAGGAATTAAAAAAAAATGAAAATCAATGGAATTTTTTTACAGGAAATTTTGATTTTAGCGATCATAAACAAAAATCAGTTTTAATAGGACTTCAGCATCAAAATGAAAATTTAAACAGGGACACATTTCTTGGAAACGTTTCTCCAATCACCGGTGGTTTTATTACTGAAAATTCTGCAGCATATATTTATACTGGAATTGAATGGAATGTGGACATGGGAAAAAAAATGACTTTCACTCCTAGTTTTGCTCCAGGACTTTATCATGAGGGGGATGGTAAAGATTTAGGACATATTTTAGAATTTAAATCAGAGGTGCAATTATCATATAAAACCTCAGAAAAATCTATGTTTGGAGTATCATACAACCATGTTTCTAATGCTAGTTTAGGTGATAAAAATCCTGGGGCAAATAGTTATATGTTTAATTTCATAAAAAATTTTTAATATAACTTTATGAATTTAAACGATTGTCACAATTTCAAAGATTTTAGAAAGTTAGCTAAAAAAAAGTTACCTTCACCAATATTTCATTATATTGATGGAGCTGCTGATGATGAGATAACATATTTAAGAAATACAAGCTCATTTGATGATGTTGATCTAGTTCCTAATGTTTTAAGAGGAGTTGAGAATGTCGACCTATCAACCACAATATTTGGAAAAAAATTAGATTTACCTTTTTATCTTTCACCTACTGCGCTTCAAAGACTTTTTCATTATGAAGGTGAGAGAGCAGTTGGAAAAGCTGCAAAAAAATTTAATACCATGTTTGGTGTTTCAGCTTTAGCTACTGTCAGTGTAGAAGAAATTTCATCAATGATAGATACACCAAAAATGTTTCAATTTTATTTTCATAAAGATAGAGGTTTAAATGACTCTTGTTTAGAGAGGGCAAAGGCAGCAAAATTTGACGTTATGGCTTTAACAGTTGATACAATTACGGGAGGAAATCGCGAGAGAGATTTGAGAACAGGTTTTACATCCCCACCTAAATTAACATTATCAAGTTTATTTAGTTTCGCAACTAAGCCAATGTGGGGAATAAATTATTTAACTAAAGGAAAGTTTGAGTTACCTCATCTACAGGACCATGTAAAAGAGGGTACTGACGTAAATACATCGATTGGAAATTATTTTTCTACAATGTTAGATCAATCAATGAATTGGAAAGATGCAGAAAAGCTCTGCTCTCAGTGGGGCGGGCATTTTGCACTTAAAGGAGTGATGAGTGTAGAGGACGCTAAGAGAGCAGTAGATATTGGCTGTACGGGAATAATGGTTTCAAATCATGGTGGAAGGCAACTTGATGGGTCAAGAGCACCATTTGATCAATTAGCAGAAATTGTTGATGCTGTAGGAGATAAATTAGATGTTATATGTGAAGGTGGCATACATAGAGGGACACATATGCTTAAGGCATTGTCACTAGGTGCAAAAGCATGTTCAGGTGGTAGACTTTACCTGTATGCTTTAGCTGCCGGCGGACAAGCTGGTGTTGAAAGAGCCATAGAAAAATATAAATCAGAATTAGTTCGAGATATGAAGTTAATGGGATGCACTAAAATAAGTGATCTAAATAGAAATAATTTAAGATTCAGAAAATAGTGAGTTTAAAAAATTGTTTTAATTTTGAAGACTTTAGAAATTTAGCAAAAAAAAAATTACCGTCTCCTATCTTTCATTACATTGATGGTGGGTCAGATGATGAGTATACTTTAAGGCGAAATACCGAGTCTTTTGATGAGTGTGATTTAATTCCAAATGTGCTTACAGGTGTTGGTAAACCCGATTTATCAACATTTTTATTTGGAAGGAAAATAGACATGCCTATTTTTCTTTCTCCTGCAGCAATGCAAAGACTTTACCATTCTGAAGGTGATAAAGCTTCAGCAAGGGCAGCAGAAAAATTTGGAACTTTTTATAGTATGTCTTCCATGAGCAATAATTCTATCGAGGAAATATCTAATATATCCAGTGGCCCAAAATTATTCCAACTTTATGTTCATAAAGATAAATCAATTACTGATGATTTAATAGATAGGTCGAAACGATCAGGATTTGATGCAATGTGTTTAACGGTAGATACTTTAGTTGCGGGAAATAGAGAAAAGGATCACAGAACAGGATTTACTACACCACCAAAACTTACATTGAAAAGTCTGATGAGTTTTGCAATGAGACCAGGATGGGTGTTAAATTATCTTTTTGGAAAAAAATTTGAACTTTCAAATGTTAAAAAAAAAACAGACAAAGGCACAAATATTTCAAAATCCGTTATAGAGTATATTAATGAGCAGTACGATCCATTAATGGGATGGAAGGATGCAGAATATTGTGTAAAAAAATGGAATGGACCTTTTGCATTAAAAGGAGTGATGTCTGTAGATGATGCAAAAAGAGCAATAGATATAGGTTGTACAGCAATAATGATTTCAAATCATGGTGGACGCCAATTAGATGGATCACGTTCACCCTTTGATCAGGTGAAGGCAATTTCAGATGCTGTTGGTGATAAATTAGAGATTATATTAGATGGAGGAGTAAGAAGAGGAACACACGTTCTGAAAGCTTTAGCAGCTGGAGCAAAAGCATGCAGTTTTGGTAAAATATTTTTGTTCTCTTTAGCCGCAGGTGGTCAACAAGGTGTTGAGCAATTGTTAAAAAACATGCAGGATGAGATAAATAGAAATATGGTTTTAATGGGATGTAAAAATTTGAAAGAGTTGAATAGTTCAAAATTAATTTATAGAAAATGATTTCAATTACCTGTAAAACTAAATAAAAAAATAAA
This sequence comes from uncultured Pelagibacteraceae bacterium, assembly GCA_902627935.1. Taxonomy (GTDB): domain Bacteria; phylum Pseudomonadota; class Alphaproteobacteria; order Pelagibacterales; family Pelagibacteraceae; genus Pelagibacter. Next base: position 256,712 of record CACOLA010000002.1, read on the forward strand.
TTAATTAAATAAAATATTAGGATAACTTATGAAATTAGCAAAAAACTTAGATAATTTGGGAACAGAATCGGCATTTGCAGTTTTAGCAGAGGCAAAAAAGTTAGAAGCAAAAGGTAACCCGATGATACACATGGGGTTAGGACAACCTGATTTTAAAACTCCAAAACATGTTGTTGATGCTGCGAAAAAAGCTTTAGACGATGGTCATCATGGTTATGTAATGTCTAACGGTATTCCTGAGTGCAGACAAGCAGTAACTAGATGGATAAAAAAACGTTATAATGCAGACATTGATTTTGAGAGAATCCTAATAATGCCAGGTGGAAAACCTACAATGAGTTATGCTATTCAATGTTTTGGTGAGCCAGGTGCAGAAATTATTCATCCAACACCAGCTTTCCCTATCTATGAGTCTATGATAAATTACACTGGTTCTACTTCAGTTCAATATGATTTAACTGAAGATAAAGACTTAAAATTTAAAGCAGATAAAATTCTCTCTTTAATAACTGACAAAACTAGATTGCTTATACTAATTAATCCTAATAATCCAACAGGAAGTTTTGTTGAGAAACCAGAAATAGATAAATTAGCTGAGGGCCTTAAGAAGCATCCCCATGTAACAATTTTAAGTGATGAAATATACAGTAGACAAATCTTTGATGACAAGGAGATGCCATCATTTTTTAATTATCCAGAATTGAGAGAAAGATTAATTGTATTAGAAGGCTGGAGTAAAGCTTACTCGATGACCGGGTGGAGATTAGGATGGAGTTTTTGGCCCAAAGATTTAGTTCCACATGTAAACAAATTGCTAATAAACAGCGTATCGTGTGTTAACGCTGCAGCCCAATTTGCTGGAATTGCAGCATTAGATGGACCAGATGACTCAATACATGAAATGATGAAAAAATTTACTGAAAGAAGAAAGTTAATTTATGAGGGTTTAAACAGTTTACCAGGTGTTGAATGTAGTTTGCCAGGTGGAGCTTTTTATGCATTTCCGAAAATTATCGGAACAGGAATGAATGGAGCTGAATTCTGTAAAAAAGCAATGCATGAAGCAGGAGTTGCAATAGTTCCTGGTACAGCATTTGGAAAAACCTGTAACGATTATGTAAGATTTAGTTTTGCATGTTCACAACAAAATATTTCGGATGCATTGGAAAACCTGAAAAAAATGCTCTCTAAATAAGCTGTATTTTTTTTAAAATATTCTTTAATATCTGAGACATGAATGAACAGATTCAATCTGAGCTTAAAAAGATCTATAATAGCAGATATTCAATTTCAGAGTCTACAAGAGCTACTTATTCTAGGGGAGAAGATACCTATGATCCAATACTCTCACAAGCGGTAGTTTTTCCAGAAACAAATGAAGAGGTTTCAAAAACATTATTATTGTGTAACCATCATAAAGTTCCAGTAGTTCCTTTTGGAACAGGTACGTCTTTAGAAGGAAATGTTGTTGGCAATGAAGAAGGTATAACTATCTCCCTAGAAAAAATGAATAAGATACTGAGTGTAAATGTTGAGGATTTTGATTGTAGAGTTCAAGCTTGTGTAACTAAAGAACAGTTAAATGAATATTTGAGAGAAGATGGAGTTTTTTTTCCAATTGATCCAGGAGCAAATGCTGCAATTGGAGGTATGGCATCAACATCAGCATCAGGAACAATGGCGGTTAAATATGGTACCATGAAAACTGTAATTACAGGACTTACTGTTGTATTGCCGAATGGAGAAATTATAAGAACAGGAGGAAGAACAAAAAAAACTTCTGCAGGATACAATCTTACAAATTTATTTATTGGCTCTGAGGGAACCTTAGGCATTATTACAGAAGTTCAGTTAAGATTATCTCCTATACCAGAGAGTATAATGAGCGCTGTTTGTCATTTCCCTAATTTGGAAGATGCCGTGAAAACTGCTCAACAGGTTATTCAATATGGTGTCCCAATCGCCAGAATTGAAATGTTAAATAGAGACCAGATGGAAATAAGTATTAATTATTCAAAACTTAATGATGTAAAAGCATTACCGACATTATTTTTTGAATTTCATGGCTCTGAAGTATCTAATAAAGAAAATATTAAAATAGTTGAAGATTTATCTAATGATAATAATGGCAGCTCTTTTAAATGGGCTAAAGACCTGGCTGAAAGAAATAAATTATGGCAAGCAAGATGGGATGTATATTATTCTGTAAAGGCATTGATAGATAATGGAAGAGTTTATTCAACAGACGTATGTTTGCCTATCTCAAAAATAACGGAATGTGTTAATTATGCAGAAGAGCAAACCAAAAAATTTGGATTAAGAGCCCCGATGGTAGGTCATCTCGGTGATGGAAATTTTCATGTTTTGTTACCTTTTGACCCCAAAAAAAAAGAGACCTACACCAAGATAAGAGAATTTAACGATTTGTTAATTAAAAAGGCTTTAAAATTAAATGGAACTATAACAGGAGAACACGGAGTAGGACTTCATAAAAAAGAATATCTTTTAGAGCAACACCCAGATAATATTCCTATAATGAAATCAATTAAAAGAACCTTGGATCCGAATAGCATAATGAATCCTGGTAAAATTTTTGATTTAAACTAAAATTTGTTATGAAAAAAATTTTGATTACTAGAAGGTTATTAAGAGAGTGTGAAGATAAAGCTTCAAAAATATTCGAGACTACCTTTAATAAAAACGATGAACTTTATTCTCAAACAAAAGTGATTGAAATGAGTAAAGGTTGTGACGGAATTCTTACCTCTCTAACTGATAAGATGGATGCTGATACAATAAATAAATTACCAGACACTATTAAGATCCTATCAAATTTTGCAGTGGGATTTGGAAATATTGATCTAGAGGCAGCAAAAAAAAGGGGAATAGCTGTTACTAACACACCAGACGTTTTAACCGATGCAACAGCTGAAATTGGAATATTATTAATACTAGGAGCATGTAGAAGAGCTCATGAAGGTATATTGGACGCAAAGGAGAGCAATTGGAAGTGGTCAGCAGATTATTTAATTGGAAAACAACTGACTGGTTCAAGATTGGGAATTTTAGGTATGGGAAGAATTGGTCAAAAGATTGCGAAAATAGCAAAATCTTTAGGAATGATAATCCATTATCACAATCGTTCAAAATTAAGCAATGAAAAAGAAGATGGTGCAATTTATCATGATAATTTAAAAGATCTTTTATCAGTTTCAGATGTCTTATCAGTATGTTGCCCTGCATCTAAAGAGACAATTGATATGATTAATAAAGATACAATTGAATACTTACCTAAGGGAGCTGTAGTTACAAATGTTGCAAGAGGAGATATTATCGACGATGAGGCTTTAATTGATGCTTTAGATAGAAGAAAAGTTTATGCGGTTGGATTGGATGTTTATAAAAATGAGCCAAATTTAAACCCAGGTTATCTTAAACATAAGAGTGCATTTATTCTTCCTCATCTTGGCAGCGCCACTAAAGAAACAAGAGCTGCAATGGCAAATCTAGCGATAGATAATATCGATGAGTTTTTCCAGACCGGAAATTGTAAAAATAAAGTCAATTAATTCTACCAAGGATTGTAAAAAATTTAATTTCTGCGACATCTACGTTTTTTTTTAGAAAGACTCTAATCTGATTCTATGCTTTAATTATTACAGTTAATTAACTTTAATAGGAGTAATAATGATAAAAGAAAATAAATCATTGAAGGTTAAAACATCTTCAAGACGTAAGTTCTTTAAGACTGCTGCTAAAGCTGGAGCTGTTGCTGCAGCGACAGTTGCAATGCCAAACATTGCAAGAGCGGATGGTCATGTAACATTAAAGATGCAAGCAGCTTGGCCATCTGGAGCTAACATCTTTTTTGAAATGGCTGGAGATTACTGTAACATGGTTAAAGAAATGTCTGGAGGTACACTTACTATTGACCTTCAACCAGTTGGTGCAGTTGTAAAAACTTCAGAAATTGGAGCAGCTGTAAGTGATGGAAACCTTGATATGGGTCACTGGGTGACAGCATATTGGTATGGTAAAAATCCAGCAGCTTCACTTTTTGGAACTGGTCCTTCATACGGAATGTCATCTCAAGAAGTTATGGGATGGATGGAATATGGTGGAGGAAGAAAACTATATGATGAAACACTTTCAAAAGTTGGATACGATTATATTGGATTCTTTCATATGCCAATGCCAGCACAACCGTTTGGTTGGTTTAAAAAGAACGTAACAAAAGTATCTGATGTTAAAGGTATGAAGTACAGAACTGTTGGTTTAGCGACTAACGTTTTGACTGCTATGGGAATGGTTGTAAGACAATTACCAGGTGGTGAAATTCAACCAGCAATGAAAACTGGTTTGATTGATGCTGCTGAATTTAACAACCCAACATCAGACTCACAGTTTGGAATGCAAGATGTATCTAAACACTATCATTTAGGTAGTTTCCACCAGTCTCAAGAAATGTTTGAGATACCGGTAAATAAAAAAAGATACAATAGCCTTTCACCTGCTCATCAAGCTATCTTGAAGAATGCTGCTTACGCTGCAAACTCAGATAACTACTTTAAAGCTTTAGTTAGATATTCAGCTGACTTAGCTAAGTTAATGAATGAGCACAAGGTTAATGTTTACCAAACATCTGATGCTATTTTAGCTGAACAGCTAAAAGGGTGGGATAAAATAGTTGCTGAGTTTTCTGGGAAAGATCCTTTCTTTAAGAAAATTATCGACTCTCAAAAAGCATACGCTAAGAGAACAATGAAGTATCTGTTGATGAATCAACCGAATTACAAATTAGCTTATGAAAATGAGTTTGGTCCAATAGCAAAAGTTAAAATTTAATTAACTTTTAAAATTTTAATAAAAAGGGGGTTTAAAAAACCCCCTTTTTTTTTAATCAAATTTATTATACCGTTAAATTTATGATGAAAAACTTCATTAAATTTGCTGATACTTTGAGTACCTCAATGGGAAAAGCTTTTTCATGGTGTATAGTTATTTTAATGGGGGGGACAGTTTATGAGGTTGTAATGGCATATGCTTTTAATGCCCCAACATTATGGAATTTTGATTTTAGTATGCAGATGTATGGAGCGATATTGATGATGTCAGGAGCATACTGTTTAGCCACTGAGGCTCATGTCCGAGGTGATGTCATTTATAGATTATTCAGTCAAAAAACTCAGGCTTGGATAGATTTAGTTCTTTATTTTATTTTCTTTTTTCCAGGGGTTATTGCTTTAGCATTTTATGGGTATGAATATGCAGCTCAGGCCTGGAAGATAAAAGAAACTAGCTGGAGCAGTCCTGCTCAAATTCAAATCTATATGGTTAAATCTATGATACCTGCTGCAGGTATTCTTTTGATAATCCAAGGAATTAGTGAAGTGTTTAGATCAATAATATGTATTCAATCTGGACATTGGCCTGCAAGAATGGTCGTGGCAGAGGAAACAGAAAAAATATTAATGAGAACATCTCAAGAGGAAGATAATAAAAATGTTGTTTAGTCTTACTAATCCTGAAGTTGCTATTTTAATGATGGGTGTATTTTTGTTTGCTGTTTTATTAGGATTTCCAATCGCATTTACTTTAATGGCCATGGGAATTGGTTTTGGCTATTACGCTTATTATGATCCAGTTTTAATGGATCATTTATTTGACAATAGAATATTTTCATTATTTGTAAAAAATACTTATACGGTTATGGATAATAATGTGCTTACGGCAGTGCCTCTTTTTTTATTTATGGGATATTTAGTTGAGAGAGCTGGGATAGTTGCTAAATTGTTTTTTGCTATTAGACTTGCAGCTCATAGACTACCTGCATCAATGGCAGTAGCTGCACTAATAACCTGCACTTTATTTTCAACTGCAACAGGAATTATTGGAGCAGTCGTAACATTGATGGGATTACTTGCGTGGCCTGCAATGGTTAAAGCGGGTTATGATAAAAAGTTTGCCTCAGGAATTATTTGTTCTGGTGGATGTTTGGGAATTTTAATTCCACCAAGTATAATGTTAATTGTTTATTCGGTTATTGCGCAGTTATCACCATTAAGATTATTCGCTGCAGCAATTTTTCCAGGACTTATGCTAGCAGGTTTATATATTGTTTATGCAGTTACTAGAGCTTGGTTAAATCCATCAATAGCTCCAAGACCTCCTGCAGAAGATATTCCACCAAGATCAGAAATCTTAAAAGAAGTATTAGTTTCTTTTGTGCCCTTATTTGGTTTAATTATGTTAGTTCTTGGAACAATTTTAGCTGGAATTGCTACTCCCGCAGAAGCAGCAGCAGCAGGGGCATTTGGAGCAATACTTTTGTCGTGGTTTTATAAAACATTAAAATGGCAAAATTTTAAAGAATCAGTCTTTCTAACTGCAAAAACAACGGCAATGATTATGTGGTTGTTTATTGGCTCGTGGACTTTTTCTTCCGTTTTTTCTTATTTAGGTGGACATGAAGTATTTGAGCACTTCTTTACATCGATCAATATTACTACCTGGCAATTTTTAGTAATTACTCAAATAATAATATTTCTTTTAGGCTGGCCATTGGAGTGGACTGAAATTTTAATTATATTTGTACCAATATTTTTACCTCTTTTAGAGATTTTTGATGTAAATCCATATTTTTTTGCAATGTTGATCGCTTTGAATTTGCAGACATCCTTTTTAACTCCACCAATGGCTATGTCGGCCTATTATCTAAAAGGAGTTCAAAAAGCAAATGTTGAATTATTGGAGGTATTTAAAGGGATTATGCCATTTTTAGGTATTGTAATTTTTGGAATGTTTTTAATGTATATGTTCCCTGGAATTGCTTTGTGGTTACCAGATGTGTTATTTGCTGACTAAAAAAAATGATTGATGTATTTTCGCTTAGTGTTGAGGAGATGGCTTCTCAAATAAGACATGGCAAATTAACATCCATTGAAGTATGTGAAAAGTATATCGAAAGAATAAACAAGTTTGAAAAAGATATAAAAGCTTGGGCTCACTTTGATAAAAAAATCTTATTAGAAAAAGCTGCAGATGCAGACGAACATAGAAGATCAGGAAAACCAGTAGGCATATTACATGGAGTACCAGTTGCCCTAAAAGATATCATTGGAACAGTAGACATGCCAACTGAATGTGGAACGGTGATAAGAAAAGGCAAATCTTATTCTCAAGACGCTGAAATAGTTGAGCTATTAAATGCAGCTGGTGCAATAATCATGGGTAAAACAAATACTTCAGAATTAGCATATCTCGGTCCCCCAAAAACAACTAACCCTCATGATTATTCAAGAACTCCAGGTGGTTCATCTAGTGGTTCAGCAGCTTCTGTAGCCTCACTAATGACACCACTTTCAATAGGGTCTCAAACAGGAGGATCAATCATTAGACCAGCTTCTTATTGTGGGGTTGTTGGTTATAAACCTAGTTATGGTTTGATCTCAAGAAATGGTGTTTTAAGAACATCTTACACACTTGACCATATTGGTGTTTTTGGAAGAACAGTTGAAGACGTAGCATTATTAGCAAAAGTTTTAATTAAAAAAGATCATCATGATCCTGCAACTATTTACTATTCTACTGAAAATATATTAGAAGAGACAAAAAAAGGACCAGCGTATGAACCTAAATTCATTTTTTATAAATCTGACTATTGGAAGATAATTGATAAAAAATCTAGAGAGTCGTTTGATTATTTTGTAAAGTCATTTAAAAATATTGAAGTATTTGAAACTCCATCATATTTTAAAGATATTCACAAATACCATCAAATTATCCATGAAACAGATTTAGCAAATAACTTTGCCTTGTATTACAAAAAATACAAAGCAAAGCTATCAAAATATATGCAAACTGCTATTGCAAAAGGTAATAAGCATTCAGCAAAAGAATATGCTGAGGCGATTGATTTTAAAAAAAGAAGTTACGAATCTTACCAAGAAGTTTTTGAGGATTATCATGGTGTGTTATCACCTTCAAGTCCCGGTGTGGCACCTAAAGGTTTGAAAAGTACTGGAACAGCGGAATTTAACAAAGTGTGGTCTTATCTAGGAACACCTTGTATTTCACTTCCTTTGCTCGAAGGTGAAAACAATTTACCACTAGGAGTTCAACTGACAGGAGATCTTCATGACGATCATAGATTTTTAGGGGTTGCTAATTGGTTAGAAAAGGAATGTAATAATTAAAATGCAAAAGTTTACAACTTTTTTAGGTTCATTACTTGCTATAGCTTTCTTAGTTGGTCTTGCTTTTACATTGACAAGATCTTCTATGATAGGTTTTTTTGATGTATTGCCCGTTTATATTTTAATGGCTGTTGCAATATTTATGATGGTATATGAAGCCTTCTTTGATAAAAAATAAATAACTAAACATTTAATCTTTGAGCACAAAAAATAAAAATTTTTTTGCATTTTCACTTTTATTTATTCAGCCTATTTTTATGGCATCTAATCTAGTTGTAGCTAGAGGAGGTGTTGATTATGTTCCGCCAATTTCTTTAGCATTTTGGAGATGGACACTAGTTTTTTTAATATTACTACCATTTACATATATCAGTTTAAAAAAAAATTTTAAAATTATTAAGAAGGAATACAAAAAATTATTTTTTTTAGGGTCCATGGGTTGTGGTGTTTGTGGCGCTTTCCCTTTTTTGGCTGGCGAAACTACGACGGTTATAAATATGGGAATTATATATACGTCATCACCTGTATTTATAATTCTCATCTCTTATTTTTTTTTTAATGAAAGAATAAATTTTACCAAAATAATTGGATTGATTGCGTGTTTAATAGGAGTATTTACGATTATAATCAAAGGCAATCTAAAATTATTAATTAATTTAGAATTCACAATTGGTGATTTATGGATGTTAGCTGCTGCTATTGGATGGGCATTATATTCTATTTATTTATTTTACTGGAATTCAAATTTAAAAATTTTTGAAAGGTTTACTTTAATATCATTTTTTGGAGCTTTAAGTTTATTACCATTCTATATTGCTGAAGAAATATTTTATAAACAAACAGTTTTTATACCTGAATTTTACTTCTGGGTAATTTTTGCTGCTATTTCCCCAGGAATAATAGCTTTTACACTTTATACTGTTACTCAAAAAAAATTAGGTGCGTCTTTAACAGGATTCACTCTTTATGTGTTTACAGTTTATGGTGCAATCTATGGATATTTATTGTTTGATGAAAAATTTGAAAATTATCATTTCATTGGAACAATTTTAGTATTTTTTGGAATATACTTGGCGAAAAAGAATAATGTTAAAAAAGTTTAGGAATAATTTGTTCTCGTTATTACAAATAATTATTGCGGTTTATCTTTTAGTTTTGGTTTTTTTATTTTTTTATCAGAGAAATTTATTATATCACCCAAATGAAAATAATTATTCTAACGATGAGATATCTGTATCAATCGAAAAAGTAAAAATAAGTACTTCAGACAAAATTGATTTATTAGGCTGGTATCATGAAAAAGATTTGAAGAAATACAAAACTATTCTTTATTTTCATGGTAACGCAGGTTCTCTAGAAAATAGAATTCATAAGTTAAATCATTTTAGTGAGATGGATGTTAACTTTTTAATAATTGCATGGAGAGGTTTTAGTGGGAACGAGGGAAAACCATCTGAGAACGGTCTTTATGAAGATGGAAGAAGTGGAATAAATTGGTTAATCAGTAAAGGAGTAAAAGAGGAAAATATAGTTATTTATGGAGAGTCATTAGGGACTGGTGTAGCAACTCATTTATCACAAAAAAAAAATTTTGCTGGCGTTATATTGGAAACTCCTTTTACTTCTATGGTCGATGCAGCTAAAACATTTTATCCCTATATACCTGTAAATTTATTACTAAAAGATAGATTTGATAATAAGAGTAAGATTAATAATGTAAAAGCTCCTATTTTGATAATGCACGGTGAGGCTGATCAGATAGTTCCATTTTTTATGGGTAAAAAAATATATGAAATAGCTAATGAACCAAAATTTTCTTATTTCACAAAACATGACGATCATATGATGGAATTTGATGAAAACCTTATTAAAGCTCTTAATTCATTTTTAAAAAGTTTAAATTAAGCCACAATCTCAACAAATATACTTCAAGAATTTAATTTAATAAAAAGATAATGAACAGATCATTTTTTTTATTTATTGCGTTCTTTGTTTTTATTACCAACGTTTATTCACAAGATGAATTTTTTCAACCAGACGATTTATTTCATATAGATCATATGTACTCACATAACAAAGAATTTAGCTTGTATTTTAAAGGTAGAGAAAAATCTATTTTAGCAAAAGGTGAAAATGAAAATTATATAAATGATTATCCAAAAGATCTTTATATTTATAATCATTTAACAAAGTCCTCTTCACCTCTAATTTCCTATGAGTGGTTTCCTTCGCAAGCTAAATATTTTTTACAAGAATATGACTTTCCAGTGTTTCCAGATGATTTTGCATATTATTTATTAAAAGATGACAAAACATTAGTAATGATTAGTGCTGTGAAAAGTTTAAATGCTAGTTTTAAATATGACATCACAAGTAAAAAACTAGAGCTTTATCCTACCACCGGTAAATTCGACTTTATAATCTCCTCATTTTCTAAAGATTGTGGTCATTATAAGTTTGATGATAATTATAAATGTAATATCTACAAACCTTTAATCTCTAGCAATTTAATCAATTAATTTGAGTAAAAGCCTCTGCAAATTTTTCTGCTTCAAATAATTGCAAGTCATCTTCTTTTTCACCCAAACCTAGTGCAATAATTGGAATTTCATATTTTTTTGCTAGTGCTAACAAAATCCCTCCTTTAGCTGTGCCATCTAATTTTGTCATCACGATACCTGTAATTGGTATAATCTTATTAAATTCTTCGACTTGATTTAATACATTTTGTCCTGAGGTTGCATCTAAAACTAAAATAACATTATGAGGTGCATTGGGATCTATTTTTTTTGTTACATTCGCTATCTTTTTATATTCTTCCATTAAATTTTTTTTATTTTGGAGTCTTCCCGCAGTATCTATCAAAACTTGATCAAAATTATTTTTAATAGCTTCATCCACAGCCTTAAAAGCAACTGAAGCAGGATCAGCACCTTGAGATGATTTTACTATTTGAACATCTACTTTATTTGCCCAATTTTCTAGTTGTTCAATTGCAGCTGCACGAAATGTATCTGAAGCTGCAAACATGACTTTACTGCCGTTAGTCTTCAATATTTTTCCTATTTTACCTATAGTTGTTGTTTTCCCAACGCCGTTCACACCAGAAATTAAAGTTGCATTAAGCTTTTCTTTTTTCTCAAAAAAGGATTTATTTTCTAAAGGTTTCATTAAAGAAATTATATATTCTTTTAAAATAGAGTTTATCTCTCGAGATAGATCTTTATTTGGATCAATTTTTTTTCTAGAAATTATTTTTTTTATTTCAGAGGCAGCCTCAACTCCAACATCTGATTGAATTAAAAATTCTTCAATTTTATTTAAATCTTCGTCATTAATTTCTTTTTTGACAATTATTTCTTTAAGTCCAGATGTAAACGCTGATGCACTTTTCTTAAATCCGATTTTAAATTTATCAAAGATTCCCATTACAATTTTATCTTTATTTCTTTAATATCTGAAACAGGTCCTTTCATATGAATAGAATTATTTTCATCTATTGAGATTGATAATTTTCCATTTGCAAACTCTATATCAGTATTACTTTCTGTAAGATTATTTAATTTACCTGCATATGCTGTAGCACACGCAGCAGTACCGCAAGCTTTAGTAAGACCAGCTCCTCTTTCCCAAACTTTTACTTTGATTAAATTTTTATTAAAAACTTCAGCAATTGTTACGTTACATTTCTCTGGGAAGATTTCGTGATTTTCTATTTCAGGGCCAATTTTTTCTATATTGAAATCTTCAATTCTTTTAACAAAAAAAACAATATGTGGGTTACCCACGTTAATTGCAGTGCCACCTATGTACTCATTATTATTTATATCAATAATTTTGATATTCAAGTTCTTCGTATCTAATTCTTTTGATAAAGGTATTTCATCCCATTTTAACTTTGCTTTACCGATTTCTGTTGTAACAATTTTTTTTTCTAAAATCTCAGATTTTAATTTTCCAGACAGTGTATTTAAAATTATTAACTTGTTATTTTTTTCATTTGAAATCAAATTTGCAACACATCTGGTTCCATTTCCACACGCCTCAGATTCTCCTCCATCTGAATTAAAAAATCTCAAACTTGCGTCTGCATAACTATCTGGCTCAATAAGTATAAGTTGATCGCAGCCAATAAAATTTCTGTCACAAATTTTAACTATCTGATCTTTCGTTAAACTGGTAATTTTTTCTCTATTATCGATTATCACAAAATCATTACCCAATCCGTCCATTTTAAAAGCTTTGAAGTCCATATATAGTTATTTAACTTATTTATTGACTTTTTGAACCTCTATTATAGTTTGTGGCAGTTTCCGCAAAAACATTAAATTTGCGGTGTCTTTGGAAACAAAGAGATCGACACTAGTCTGCGAGGGTTCGCCCACTAGTGCGATTACTGCTGTGTGTAATAAATATGTTTGAAAATTTAACAAATAAATTTGAGGAAGTTTTTTCTTCTTTAAAAAAAGCCCCATCACTTGATGCAAATCAGGTTGATGAAGGACTTCGAGGAATAAGACAAGCTTTATTAGAGGCTGATGTGTCTCTTGAAGTTGCTAAAGATTTTATTGAAAAGGTTAAACCAAAAGCATTAGGTCAAGAAATTATTAGATCAACATCACCTGGTGATATGGTGGTAAAGATTGTTTATGATGAATTAGTTAATCTTTTAGGTGAAAAAAATAACGATGTAAATTTAAATGCGGTTCCGCCAGTACCAATGATGCTGGTCGGGTTACAAGGTTCTGGTAAAACAACAACAACTGCTAAACTGGCAAGATATTTAGAGAATACAAAAAATAAGAAAGTAATGATGGTCAGTTTAGATATTTACAGACCAGCTGCTCAAGAGCAGTTAAAATCTTTGGGTGAACAAAATGATATATTAACTCTTCCAATAATTGAAGGCCAACTACCCAGTGATATTTGTCAAAGAGCAATTAGTGCAGCAAACTTGAATGGCGCAGATATTATCTTATTCGATACTGCTGGTAGAACACAAATAGATTTGCAGATGATGAGTGAAATTAAACAAATTGAAAATACCATCAAACCAGTAGAGACATTTTTAGTTGCAGACTCGCTTACAGGACAAGTAGCTGCATCAGTAGCAAAAGAATTTAATAACACAGTAAATTTATCTGGAATTATTTTAACAAGAGTAGATGGTGATGCGAGAGGTGGAGCTGCTGTAAGTATGAAATTTGTTTCACAGGTTCCAATTAAATTTTTAGGTATTGGTGAAAAGATTGAAAATTTTGAAGTTTTTCACCCAGATAGAATTGCAAATAGAATTCTTGGAATGGGAGATATCGTTTCTCTGGTTGAAAAAGCAGCCCATGATCTTGGTGAAGAAAATATAAAAAAAACAGAGGAAAATTTAAAAAAAGGGCAATTCTCAATGCAAGATTATTTAATTCAACTAAGACAAATGAAAAAAATGGGAGGGATCGAAGGCATAATGTCTTTCATGCCAGGTGTTTCAAAGGTTAAATCTCAAATGGATGCAGCAGGTATTGATGAGAGTGTTATTACAAAAAATGAGGCTATAATTTTATCAATGACCAAAAAAGAAAAGGAGAACCCAAAAATAATTGATGGTTCTAGAAAAAAAAGAATTGCTAATGGTTCAGGAACTGACCCAGCCACTATCAATAAATTGTTAAAACAATTTAAAATGATGTCTGAAATGATGAAGAAGATGTCAAAAGGAAATCTGAAAGGTATGTCTGATAAAGGAATACCACCAGAATTATTTAATCAATTAAAATAAAAAGGAGAATAAATGTTAAAATTAAGATTATCTAGGGGTGGCACAAAAAAGAGGCCAGTTTATAAGGTTGTTGTAGCCGACAGCCGATTTGCTAGAGACGGTAGATTTATAGAGAAAGTAGGTTTCTTTAATCCACTGTTACCAAAAGAAAAAAAGGAAAGAATTGGATTAGAGGCTGAGAGAATAAAATACTGGCTGGGCCAAGGTGCACAGCCTACAACAAGAGTAGCTAGAATTTTAGGTGAGAATGAATTGATGCCTATGCCTGCTAATGGAAATAATCCACAAAAAGCAATTCCAAAAAAAGATAGGAAAAAAGAAGGTTCGGAAGATACTAAAAAGGAAG